>CALMRA010000102.1 GCA_937872065.1 uncultured Eubacteriaceae bacterium
TTCGTCGTAGGTGATCGCGTCAGATACGAAATAAACCGTTTCGCCCTTCATGATATTCTGGGTCGAGAACTCGATATCTTCTGTCAGCGAGAAGGTATTGAAACCGTCTTTTTCGAGGATTTCACGGCAGACCATGAAGCCTGTGCCGTTGAGGGTCGCCGAAAGACCGAATCCCATCTTCGATTCGTTCATGAAACGGTTGATGGTCCAGTAGAAAACCGACTGGCATCCCGATACCCAGGAATCCTTCGGATTCTTGCTTTCGCGGTAGCCCTGGGCGATGCGCACGCCGGATTCCAGCGCATTATTCATGCTCTTGAAAAAATGCGGGTCCACGAGGTTGTCGGCGTCAAAAACACAGAACGCGTCGTAGGTATCGTTCATTGCGAAGGTATAGTCGAAGAACTCGTTAAGCGCTTCGCCTTTCGAATGGATCTCGCGTTTCGGGTCGTAGACGTTCGAGCCGTGTTCCCGGGCGACACGGCCTGTTTCATCGGTGCAGTTATTGGGAATAACCCAGATATCTACCAGCTCCTCCGGATAATCGACATTTTTTAACGTGTCGACGAGCTGGCCTATAACACCCTCTTCGTTGCGCGCCGCGACTACGGCGCAGAATCTGTTTTTCGGTGCTGCCTTCGGATAATGGCGGTATTTCCTGTAGCCCTTCAGGCCGATAAATATATTATAGAAGGCATATGCGAAAAAAGGCACACCGAGTAAAAATAAGATTACGTATATCGAATCGAACATTTTTGATCTCCTGTCTTTGCGATTCGCGCCGGTTTCTGTTACCTTAGAAACTAGCTGTGAATGCGTAATGATTCTAAGAATCTTCTAAGCTAAAGCTATTATAGTTGCTCAGGCTGAGAAATTCAACTTAAAAAGGCCATTTCTTAGTGAAAACTTAGAAAAAAACGGTTTTCATATTTTCATCTATATTTAGTTACAAGTAATTTTTGATTTGCAGCCAAGCTGCAGGAAGGATCCGTATTAATGAAATTTAACGAATTGAACGTCAGCGATAAACTCAAAGAAGCGTTAGCCGATCAGGGTTTTGAGGAAATGACGAAAATACAGGAACGGGCGATCCCGATTCTACTGGAAGGACGCGATCTGATCGGGAAATCCCAGACCGGGACCGGCAAGACCTTCGCGTTTGCGATACCGGCGGCGGAAAAGATCAATCCGGAAATCCATGCGCCTCAGATTCTCGTACTGCTTCCGACACGCGAGCTCGCGCTCCAGGTCGCACAGGAATTCCAGAAGATCCTGCGTCACGAACCGGATATCCGTGTCGTATCGGTATTCGGCGGCTCGCCGATGGATCAGCAGATCCGCGCGCTTAAAAAGGGCGCACAGATCGTCGTCGGAACGCCGGGACGCGTCATGGATATGATCCGCAGAAAGGTGTTCCGTCTTCAGGACCTGAAGATGGTCGTTCTGGACGAAGCGGACGAAATGCTCAACATGGGCTTCCGTGAAGACATCGAATGGATTCTCGAAGCCATCGACCATGAGCTGCAGATCGTGCTGTTCTCGGCGACGATGCCCAGCCCGATCCTCCGTATCGCGAAGAATTATCAGAAAAGCCCCGAAATGGTGGAAATCGAAGCGCGTAATCTTGTGGCGCCGGGGATTTCTCAGAAATATTTTAATATCGCGGACCGCAACAAGTTCGAAGCGCTGTCCCGCCTTATCGACGTGTACAAGCCGAAGCGTTCTCTGATTTTCTGCAATACGAAGGCGCTCGTAGACGAGCTGACAGGCAAGCTGCAGCGCAAGGGCTATCCGGTGGACCGTATCCACGGAGATATGCCTCAGGCGGCGCGTCTGAAGGTCTTAAAGCGCTTCCAGGACGGAGACCTGAAGATTCTCGTCGCGACGGATGTCGCTGCCCGGGGAATCGACGTCAACGATGTGGATATCGTATTTAATTACGATGTTCCGGACAACGAAGAATATTACGTTCACAGAATCGGCAGAACGGGCCGCGCCGGCAAGACAGGTCTCGCCCTGACGCTGGCAAGAATGCGCGACCAGCAGCGTCTGCGCCGGATCACGGACTACACGAAAAAGAGCATCGAACGGGATCTGATCCCGACGGGCGAAGTGATCAACGAAATCAAGACGGAGCATTTCAAGGAACGTTTCCGCCGTCAGGAAGAGCGTGCAGGCGATATCGATCGTTACCTCGACATCGTGGATCAGCTTGAAGACAGAGGCTACGATGCCCGTACCATCGCCGCGGTTCTCGTTCAGAAGGTCATGCCTCTTGAAGAAGGCGAAGACCTGAACGAAGATTTCCGGAGAGCGCCTAAAAAGAAACGTACTGACGGAAAACAGGATAATAACCGCAGCAAAAAGGGTACGTATAGTGATGAGAAGAAGCGCAGCCGGGGAAATAAAAAAGGGTCAAAAAAATACACAGGCGGCAAGAACCCCAAGTCCGGCGGCGCCCGTTCAGGCAAGAACGGCCCCAGAAAGAAGAAATAGCTGCTGGCAGCGATAACAATGATAGAAAAGGACTGTTCCTTTTTCTATATAGGAGTTCCGGACTCAGGTCCGGAGCTCTTTTTTCTGCCGTTTTTTGCGGCTGCTTTAATTATTGCTTTATGTTCGTATAGTCGATTAAAATGAAATACAATATACATAATAAACGTTATTATTTACAGGATGCGAGACGGACGGACCGTCAGAGGAGTACACATGAAGAACAACGGAAGCGGACAGGATCCGCATAGTCTGCAGGAAGAGGAGCAGAAGGCGAACGAGGATAAGCCGGCGGCCAGGGAACACGTATCGGAGGCTCAGGCGAAGGCGCGTGAACGCGAGCTGCGCATGGGAACGGAAAAAATTCCGAAGCTTCTGATGTCGATGGCGCTGCCGGCGATTATATCGATGACTGTCCAGGCCTGCTACAATATCGTGGACTCGATATTTGTCGCGCAGATCGGCGAGAACGCGCTGGCCGCGGTTTCTCTCGCTTTCCCGATTCAGATGATTGTCGTCGCGCTGTCTGTGGGCATGGGAGTCGGGATCAACTCGGGGATCGCCAGAAGGCTCGGGGAACGGCGGACCGAAGAAGCGGTCTATATCTCCGAGCACGGATTTCTGCTGGCGGCGATCGTTTCGATCATTCTCGTAATAATCGGATGGTTCGGGATCACGCCGTTTATGGATATCTTTACGTCGGATCCCGATATACTGAGCAAAGCGGTCGCCTACGGTCAGATCATCACGGTCTTTTCTTTCGGTGTCGTGATCTGCCAGGCGGGCTTCTCGACGCTCCAGGGCTCGGGGAACATGATGCAGCCGATGATCGGCCAGATTCTCGGTGCGGTCCTGAATATCATCCTGGACCCGATCATGATTTTCGGTCTCCTCGGATGTCCTGCCCTGGGTGTAGCCGGCGCGGCGATCGCTACGGTAATCGGCCAGATCGTCGGGATGATCTATATTATAATTATCGTGATGAGGAAGAAAGGCAATCTTCTCCATCTGGATTTCAGAAAATTCAAATACAAGAAAAATATCCTGATGGATATTATCAGAGTCGGACTGCCGGCGGCGGTCATGCAGGGGATCGGCTCGTTCATGCTTACGGGCTTCAATCTGATCCTCGCGAGTTTCGGTTCGACAGCGCTGGCTGTGTTCGGCGTCTATTACAAGGTTCAGTCCTTTATTTTCATGCCGATCTTCGGTCTCGGACAGGGCGCGATGCCTATTTTCGGATACAATTTCGGCGCGAGAAATCCGCAGCGTTTCAGGGAGACGCTGAAGACCGGGATTATGATCGCTCTGTGCATTATGACTGCGGGACTGCTGATCTTTCAGCTGTTTCCCGATGCGATCATGTCGCTGTTCAATCCGTCCGCGGATATGCTGTCAGTCGGACGGGTCTGTCTGCGCTCGATCTCGTGGGCGTTCCCGCTGGCGGGCATCTCGATCATGATCTCGACAAGCTTTCAGGCGATGGGGAAATCCTATATCTCGATGATCGCGAGCTTTCTGCGCCAGCTGGTCATTCTGCTGCCTGCCGCATGGGTCCTGTCAAAGGGCGGGCTCGATCTGGTATGGTGGAGTTTCCTGATCGCGGAGGTTTTTTCACTGCTGTATCTTGCTCTGATGTACCGGAAATATCAAAAAACGGTTTTCGGGAGCTGGGCACGGGAAAAGAACGAATAGAGAACGCATACGGAATGCTGCGGGAAGAACGGGTTTACTTTCCGCAATATTTCGTTTTTTTGCTTAAGAACGATTACTTTACCGTATAAGTTATAGAAGAAAGTTTAGCGACATCATCGGGGGGAGGAGCTGACATGGGAAAAATATTGTCTATGCAGGAGCTGAGTCAGTTATATGATAATCTGCCATGCGGGATAGCGATCTATACGCTGGAAGACAATCCGCAGTTCAGGTTTATGAATCGCCATTTCCGTACGATGCTCGGACTTGATGAAAAAGGCATCATGCAGCCGGCAGCGCCGGCTTTCCTCGACTGCATCCCTGAGGACGAACAGCCCGGACTTGTCGACGATATCAGGAAGCTTAAAAGCGGAGAAGAGCTGGTTCATTTCGAACGGCGGTTTTACGGAAGCGGATCGCGAATTCATACTGCGGCCGGCTCGCTTCAGATCTATCCGTATCCGACTACCCTGAATCAGCCGCTGGTGCTGAGCACATTTACGGACGTAACGGCGGAGATCGAAGAGCGGTACCGTCAGAAGAAGGATCAGGACCGGTATCGAATCGTCGTCGAACAGATCGGATTCACAGTGCTTGACTGGGAATTTACCGAGGGGACATTTTTTTCGTCTCCGAATTATCAGAAATATGTGATGAGCACGTTCTCGAATGAAGATATCCTGAACAACCGGGGCGGAGACAGCGGGATCTACCCGGATGATGCTCCGATCATGGAAGCATTCAGCAGGGGCTCGGCGCAGGACGAGCATACTGAGGTCACGATCCGGCTCAAAATGACGGACGGCAGCTACCGGTGGACGCAGATGGCGGCGATCCAGGTATTTGACGACGACGGCACGCCGGTCCGGATGATCGGGACGCTGCTCGACGTGGACGACCGGATCCGTGCTCAGGAACGGGCGGCCAGCGCCCAGAGAGATCTGAGCAATATTGTCGACTCGATGCCTGACGGGATCGGGATCTTCCGGATCAAGCCGTCGCTTAAGGCCGTATATATGAGCAGACGGGGCTGCGAGATTCTCGGAATCACCGAAGACGAGTTTTATCAGATGACAAGCGAGGATATTTGGAAGGAACCGCTTCAGATTCCGCCGATGTCCGCGCTGGTCAAGGATGACTTCGAAGCAGGCAGGCCTATCGAACAGCGGACGAGATACAGAAAGCCTGATGGAAGTATCGTATGGATCCGGGCGGGCGCAAAACGCGTCATTAATGCCGATACGAAGGAAATGTTCGCATATGCGACCATCACGGACGTCTCCGAACAGGTGGAACGCGAGCGCAGGAGTAAATGGCGCGAAGAATGCTTCCGCCTTATCGTCGACAATACCGACGTCGATACCTTCGACTACGATGCGCAGACAGACCGGTTTACCTGTTCGGTGGGCGTTGCAGGAAACCGGAGCGACCGTATTGCTGAAAATTTCATGATAGCGGAAGATAAACGGGATAAACCGCTGTCTCCCGAACAGCTGCTGTACCGCCGGTATTTCAGCGATATTCTGGAAAACGGCGGAACGCAGGCTTTCGAATACGAAGGCCGTCTGTTCGGAGGCCTGTCGCGGTGGCACCGCTGCACGTGTATCGGGATTGAAGACGAAAGCGGCGAGGTATACCGTATTGTCGGAAAGGTCGAGGATATCCACAGCAGCAAGCTTATGGAGCTGCGGCTGCGGGAAAAGGCGAACACCGACCAGCTGACGGGAATGCTCAACAGGAGCGGATTTACGGAGCTTGCGGGCAGCCTGTTCGCTTCGCAGACGCAGGATCTGTCCAGATGCGGCGCTTTTCTGATACTGGATATCGATCATTTCAAGACGATTAACGATCAGTTCGGTCATCTGTACGGCGACAGGATTCTGTGCAGAGTCGCGGATATTATCGATACCATATCGGATGAGGATACGATCTGCGGGAGATTCGGCGGAGACGAGTTTACGGTCTTCATTCCTGATTCACGCAGTCCGAATATTTTAAAGGACAGGATACGTATCCTTCAGAAAGCGATCGTGACGAGGCTTGAGAGCATGAATCATGTTACGGTGAGTATCGGAGCCGCGCGTTTTCCTCAGGACGGGGACAGTTTCAAAACGCTGTTCGACAGGGCGGATCAGTCGCTGTACCGGGCCAAGTCCCAGGGCGGAAACCAGACCGTGTTTTATTCGGAGACCTTCGCGTATCTGCCGGCAACCCGGAAGGAAGCTCTGCCGGCTGTCAGCGCCGGCAGATCGGGAGTCAGCGCCGGATCGAAGGACCTGAATTCGAAGGATAATCAGAAATCAGAATAAACTGCATTAAAAAAGCGTCCGGAAACGGACGCTTTCGTTTATTGATGTGCAGATGTCCGACTGTTTAAGCTTCTTTCTTGAACAGGCCGTGGAGATTACAGTATTCGAACGCTTCGACCGGTACTTCTTCTTCGTCGATTACGAAGACCGCTTCCGGAGCCTGTCCGGGCTTCAGGTTCTTTCTGTATTTCCCCTTATCTGTGAACAGTTCGATCATTTCGATATAATGTTCAGGGAGCATCGGATGGGCAACTTCGCCTACCTTTACGGTAACCTTGTTTCCGTCTTTTTCGATGACAGGAACGTGTTTTTCCTTCGCGCCGTCAGAAGAACCGGCCTTGAGTTCCTTCGGAGCTTCTCCGCCGCATACTTTGACTTCCGCATCTTCCGGAACATCGAATACACCGCACTTGTCGCATTTATAGAATTTGTTTGACATAACAACCTCCTTCAATCTGTCTCTTTTACACTTTATACCACTCCGGGTGGGGTATAATCAATAGATAAGATTGTTAAAGAATTAATGATTGCTCTTAAGGTTAGGTATTATGCACTACGAAGAACCGAAATGGCTGACCTGGGCCAAACAGATGCAGGCACTGGCTCAGCAGGGACTCAGCTACACGAAGGATAAATACGAGCTGGAGCGTTACGCTCAGCTACGGGATCTGTCTGTTGAAATTATGCAGCATTATACGGAAGCGGGCGAGGAGAAGATTCGGGATCTGTTCGCGAGTGAACGGGGTTATCAGACGCCGAAGGTGGATGTCCGGGGAGCGATTCTCAGAGAGGATAAGATCCTGCTGGTTCACGAGTCCATCGACAACCGCTGGGCGATGCCGGGCGGCTGGGCGGATGTGGGGCTGTCAATCCGCGACAATATTAAAAAGGAAGCGAAGGAAGAGGCGGGGATGATCGTCGACCCGTATAAGCTTGTGGGTGTCTTCGACTGGACGAAGAATGTCAGAAAGCCGTTCCCGTATTCGATTTATAAAACGGTGATGCTGTGCCGGCCTGAGGAATGGGATTTCCATAAGAATATCGAAACCCTGGGCGCGGATTTCTTCAGCCGCGACAGGCTGCCGGAGCTCTCGTCGGGGCGTACGACCGAATCTCTGATCAATCTATGCTTCGAGGCGAGAGAGAATAAAAATTACGTTCCGATCGTAGATTAACTGCTTGACAGAATACCCGTATTCCCTTATACTTGTAAAAGTATTGTGACGGGGGTTTGGCGCAGTTGGGAGCGCGTCTGACTGGCAGTCAGAAGGTCAGGGGTTCAAGTCCCCTAATCTCCACCATTTTCGAATACACGAGTCCGCGGAAGCGGACTTTTTTATTTGCAGTAAATTATACAGCTGATCGTATGAGGATCGAGCCGCCTGGAAGGGCGGCTTTCTTACTGTTCGTACTCGAAAAACGGCATTTCGCGCACTTTCGTTGAAATTTGCGTCTTTCATCGATAATATAAAAATAATCAATACTAAGCTATGAAGGTAATTAAATGAATAAAGAGAATACAGAAGAGCTGCTAGATCCGCAGCTAAAAACAAATCAGAAGAGGAAGAGAGAGAGCAGATCCAGAATCATATGCATTGGACTGCTTTTACTCTTGATAGTCTGTATTGAAGTATCCTGCAGGATACTTACAGCTGCTGAACGTCATAATCAGGCTTTGGAACTTAATGAAGAGGGGGAACTGCAGTATAACGCAGGCAATTATGATGAAGCGGTTTCTCTGCTAAATGAAAGTATCAAGATCGACAGCGGAATAGAGCGGACTTATAAGCTTCTCGCATACAGCTATAAAAAGCTGAAGGATTATGATAAGGCTGAGACTGCCCTTGAAGACGGCATAAAAACGCAGACAGATAAAGGAGCACTGACGGATCTTTATCTGCAGCTGTATTACGTCTACTATGATGCCGGCTGGTCTGATGAAGCGAAAACCGAGATGCTGAAGGATGCGTACGCGGCTACGGGAGACAGTCGTTTCAAATCCCTCGATGCGATCAAAGAGTACACCGATACCTGAGTGAAACAACTCAGAAGCGGATATTCGTCAAAACAGCAGGAACCGGATACTGGCCGAACAACTGAAATTTAAACACCCGATATGCTGTTTGTGACTTATCGTGAATTCCGACAGCAGCATGGGGTGTTCTTTTTTTGTCTTATTTTCATAGTTTTGACATACACAATCTGCACGAAGCTGCCTGCAGATTTTACGCATATAATCCTATCGGATAACTATAAAAGTAAGAGACAAAATTATCCCACGGTCATATGCTAAAATAATGACGTTAAGCACGATAAACATACTGAAGTTCAGGTTAAAATAAGAGAAACAGCCTTTTATGACTGGTTCAGATTTTATCAGGATATACTTCTTATACAATCTGCGGCATTTTTGTATTCCATGTTTGAGAAAGAGAAAAATGAAAATCAGAATGAAAAAGAAATTCAGCTGCACAGCCGGTGTCTGCCTGATTATCCTGCTTTCGGTACTGGCGCTGTCAGGCTGTTCGTCGGCGAAACCGGATAAGGTAACATCAAGTCTTAAAGAGGGCAGCTACGATTCGTCACAGACTGTCGAGCTCTCGTCGGAGGGATCTGATCTGATCCTCTACACGACGGACGGAACCATCCCGGATAAAGACAATAACACCGCTCTTATTTATAAGGACGGGATCAAAATCGACAAAACGACTGTGATCAATACGGCGGCATACAAGGGGGATACGGCCTCGGACATTGCTTCCTATAAATTTGAGATCAATATTCCGCCGGCAGCGGCATCGACGGCAGCGGAAAACAGTACCGCAAGCGCTTTCGAGGAAACAACTTCAGCGGATACGAGTACAGGAACGGCTGCGACGGATAATTCGGATCCGAATGCGGAAGCCATGTACGACCGCCCGTCAGATGACTATTCGGCCTTTGTCGGGGACTGGGTCAATCCGAAAGGCGGGGGAGAATTGACAATCAGGAGCGACGGTTCTGTTGATTATTATGGTCACAGTTATCCGGCCGGCGGTTCCTATGTGAACGGAACTTTTTACCCGCAGGAAGCAAGTCACGGCTTCGCTTTATGGTCTAACGGTGACGGTACGATTTCAGTCGATAATTCTACTTATGTTCCTGCAGACGGTGTAGATTAAGCAGATTCTGCCCGCAGTTTTACGCGCTTTCTTCTTCCTGATACACCGGCAGATACAGCTGCGCGGTGAAGACTCCGTCCTTAAACGACAGATCCATCGATCCGTGATATTTCCCGACCTTTTTTTCTACATTCATGATCCCGAGACCGTGTCCGGGATCTTTTTTTGTACTGACATAATGACCGTTTTTAATTTTCGGCGGTTTAAGGGCGGTGTTTTCCACCGTAACGACAAGCATCTGGCGGACACGTTTTAAATCCAGCGAAACGGCGGGTGTGTCCGTTTTGGAAGCAGCCCGGCGGGCGTTGTCCAGCAGATTCGCGAATATCGCGGTAATATCGAAGGGCTCCATGCTGCCAAGTACTCCGCTCATATCCTCGGGTCTGAAGGAGATGCCGGCGCCTTCGCAGCGCACGGCGGCATCCTGCACGATAAGCGTAAGCGTCTTGTCGGCACAGGTCCACTTCATCCGTCCGCTGTCCAGTGTGTCCACGATCTGCTTAACGATCTGCCGTGAGCTTTCGTCGCTGCCCGAGCGGTAATTCTGCTCCAGTTTTTCAAGAGAATCAGCCATCATGCGGGTGACCCTGCTGCTGCGTTCGTTGTACTGAATCATCGACTCATAATAATCCGATTCACGGCACAGACGTTCGCCCTGGATCCTGCGCTGGGCGGCGCTATCGGGAGAACCGGCGGCGGCCGTGTAGGCTGCGCTTTTCGTTTATTTTGACATGGTCTGATTAAGACCTTCCGCGTCGTAAATATCCGGCAGATTACCGATAAGGGTCATAGTATCGTCAAATGAGCCGCCGTCGCTGTTCTTTCCTGTGAAACTCATTGCGGTTCCGTTAACTGTGACCTTTCCGGCTGCGCTGTAGCCTTCACCAATATCACCGCCGCTCCATTCTTTTGTATCAGGATTATAGGTGTAAACGGATTTAAAATTAAGAGTCAGAGTTTCTCCATCCAGAGTCCAGGTCCCGGTTTCATAAATACAGGTAAGCTCAGTTGAGCCGGTATCGCTTCTGATAATCACATAGGAAACAAACTGTCCGTCATCGCGTATATCCAGGTATGAGCTGTCTGAGTTAGTATTATACTGATTATCTTTAGAAGATGTGATCTGCCATACTCCGTCGGGAGTAGATTTTTTTCCGCATCCTGTAAACAGGGTAACCGACAGGATAAGTGCAAGACCGATGATTAATGCTTTAGACCGACTTTTCAATTTATTCTCCTTCAGGAAACTTAATAATTTTAATTACGTTTTAATCCTAGCGCAATAAATAATCGATTTTAATCGAATGGTCTCAACAGTAGTTTTTTGTGCGCGAATTGTTGTATGAAAGATTAAATGTTCGATGACTCTATCTTCGGCCTTACCGTTCGCGCACAAAAAACGACAGTTCGCGCACGGGCATTGAAATCTGCAGAACTGGCGGATACTATAAAAATAATAAAGAATAATATGAAGGCCTGACATGCCTCGGAAATGAATGAGTGATATGAACATACGAAATAATTATTATCCTGAAAAAACCGAACCGCTGGTTCCCGAGGGCGGCAGGAAACGAAGACAGCAGAAGCCGAACGGACCGGGCTCCGGCAGCGGCAGAAAAATTCTGATCGTTGCGGCTGTTATAATCGCAGCAGCGGCTCTGGGTTTCGGTGTTTATGCTTATGCCGGCAGAACCGAAAAAAACAGGAAAGCTTCGCCGGGAGCTGCTGTCGACAGGTCCTTTACGATCGTCAACTGCCTGAGCTTTTATAACGATCGGGCCTGGATCACCGGTCAGGAGGATGATCAGGAGTTTCTCGGAGTGATCGATACGGACGGGAACCTGGTGTTCAAGCAATCGGATCACCTTGCGGATTACGGACACATGAACGGCTATGCGGATGCGACAGATACGACCGTAATCGGCGCAGAGTTGATGAACAAGCTCAGCGGCTTCAACGATACATCGGCCTTTATCACGCTTTCAAATGGGGATGTGAGCATTATTGACCGTTCGGGAAAAGAGCTGGCCAGGATTACGGGGAATCCGACGGTGGCGGCAGTGGGAAACTACTACATCGTGTCTGCCAGTCAGGAAAACGGCGGCTCGACCTCTGTGCAGTACGGAGTCATGGATAAGAACGGGCAGTGGACCCGTCCGCTGAGTTCTCCGACGGCAGATACATATGAAACTTTTTTCTGGAAGAAATCGGGAGGTAATCTGAGCGGGGTTCAGGATATCGGAGGCAATATCGCCGTCGCCGGCGGCGGTATGGGCTACAACGCGGATAAGAACGAATTTTTTATTTTTGATGTTCCGCCTGAAATAGCCGGTCAGTCCGCAGGGGCGCTCGACTATATTCACTTTTTCAACGATCAGATTGTCGCGAGGGCGAAGGGAACACAGAAGGATCAGTTCGCGCTGTACGATTCGACCGGAGGGCTTATCAGCTCGCTCAATATCCCGGATGCATCGGGATCGGACAGACAGGGGATGGTCTTCGACTCAACAAAGGGCATCACTTATTACTGGGATAAAGGCTCCGGGACCTCGTCCGGCTGTGCTTTCGATATGAACGGAAACATCCTGTACAGTTTTTCGAGTCTGGGCGTGACATCCGTAGAACAGGTTCTTTATCCGTCCGACGGGTACGCTGTGTTTGTCGTTAAAACGGACGGAGGATTGAAATACGGTGTTGTGGATTCCAGCGGAAAATTTACGTTCGCTCCGAAGGATTACACAGATTACGGAAGCTCGGAGCTTGAGCTGCGTTACTGTGTCGCTGCGGATTTTGAGAAGAAGGTTATCGTGATCCGAAAGAGCAGAGATGAAAACACCTATACGATCCTTGATCTGCAGGGAAACGAAAAAGCGACGTTCACGCCTGATGACGGCGCAGGTGACTACGATATTACGGCAAATCGGTTCGGAGACGGTCTGCTCGCGCTGGTGGGATCCGGCATGTATGTTAATACAGACGGAGAAACAGTGATCTCAAGCAGTCCGTAGCAGGTCGGTGATCTGTACTCGGGTTTTGAAATCTTTGATGCTGGCTTCGATATTTGCATTTTATATAAGGAGAAACATATGAAACCGACAAGACCGACATTTCTGAAATATAACGGTCAGAATATCCCGATGGAAAAAAGTACGTTCATTATCGGAAACTTTCCAGATTTCTGTGATCTATGCATCAGCAATACGGAAATCGCTCCTCTGCACTGCCGTTTTATACTTGATGAGGAAACTGAAAAGTGGCGGGTTGAGGATATGAATACGAAGAACGGAACGATGCTCAACGGTTTTCCGATGGCTGCATCTGTTGCGGCAGCTGTCAAAAACGGTGATGTGATAAGCGCGGCGGGAGAGGAATTCATCTTCCTTCAGAATTTGTCTCTGATCAGCGCTGACGAAGCAGACCGTCTCAACTCGCTGTATGAAATGGTGCTGGACAGTACGGAGGAAGCGGAACGTGAAATGCTTCAGGATAAGATCGCTTCCGTACTTTTTGAGAAGCTTGCCATGATCGGTAAAAGTGTGAAGGAGCAGGAAACAGCAGAAGTAAAAGATATGAAGACAGAACCGGTCATGTCGAAGCCTTCTATCAAACCGGCGGCAGAACCGGAAGCGGCGGGCTGGCAGCATACACCGGCAGCAGAACCGGAAGCGGCGGGCTGGCAGCATACACCGG
>CALMRA010000103.1 GCA_937872065.1 uncultured Eubacteriaceae bacterium
TTAAGCGAAAAGCTTGCAGGGTTGTTCTGATTGCGATTGATCAGCACCAGGAGTCTTTTTCCGTCGATTTTGCGTTCGTATACGAGGAGATCGTCACTGGAATCATAGGGAATCCAGTCACCGCGTTTCAGTGCAAGATTCGAGTTTCTGATTGCGATAATCTGTTTGTACCAGTCTATCAGCTCCTTATCCTCATCTCCCCAGGGATAGGTTCCGCGGTTATAAGGATCTTCAAAGCCTTCGGCACCCGCTTCATCGGCATAATACACAGTAGGAACGCCTGGAAAGGTCATCTGTATCAGAGACGCAAGTTTAAGCCGTTTGACGGCAATCTCGCGGTTCTCAGGACGGAGTCGGAAGTTCTCCTTCTCCATGACCGTCATGCTCTGATCTGCTTCGCCGAGAACCGTCATAATACGGGTCCTGTCATGGGAGCCGATCAGATTCATATTGCTCATAAAATTATCCTTCGGATAATTTTCTTTCAGCGACATCATGAGACGGTTCGCCTGCTTCGAATTGATCTGGCCCAGCAGAAACGCGATAAAACAGTCCCGGAACGGATAGTTCATTACGCTGTCCAGCTCGTGCCCCTGAAAATATTCACGAAGCTTTCCGTAAGCTTCTTTACGGGATGCATCTTCCCAGACTTCTCCGATCAGGATGGCGTCCGGTTTTTCTTCGATGACGGATTTTTTCAGTCCCTGTATAAAGGAATCCGGAAGCTCGTCCGCGACGTCGAGACGCCAGCCGGATGCACCGGCGCGAAGCCATCTCTTTACCACAGAGTTTTTCTGTTTATATAGAAAATCCTGAAGCTCTTCGGATGTCTCTTCAAGATTAGGCATCGATTTGATTCCCCACCAGCTGTCATACTCGTTGGGCCAGTTCGTAAACTGATACCAGCTGTGATACGGTGAATTTTCGGACTGATAGGCTCCGACATCCGGGTAGCTGCCGTATTTATTGAAGTAAATCGAATCATCTCCGGTGTGGTTGAAAACCCCGTCCAGGATGATCCGGATGCCGCGCTTATTTGCTTCACGGCACAGCTCGGTGAAAAGCTCGTAATTCCCGAACTCAGGTGCGATTTTATGATAATCAGCCGTATCATATTTATGATTGCTGATTGAATCGAAAATCGGATTCAGGTATAGGATGGTTACTCCCAGATCCTTCAGATAATCGAGTTTATCAGTAATGCCGGGCAGATTGCCCCCGAAAAAATCATAATAATCGATCGCTCCGTTTTCGCGGCGAAAATAATGCGGCTTATCAGACCAGCTGCCATGAACCACAGAGTGGCGATGAAATTTCGGTTCGAACCCGGGTCTTTTTCCGATCGAAAAGCGATCGGGGAAAATCTGATAAATAACCCCTTCCTTATACCATATCGGGATATGATGTGACGGGTCATAAAGAGTGATCTGAAACGACTGCGGGTTTCCGTCAGTCGACAGTTCGCCTTTTCCGCCCAGTCCGTCTTTCTGCGCACCGTAAGCCCACTGTTTGCCGTCTGCATCAAAACGAAAATCGTACCAGAGCAGGCCGGGTTTAATCGGCATGCGCATTTTGTATTCAAAATAACCGGGATGCTCGACACTCGGAATCATATCGAAATATCGTTCGTGTGACGCATAAAAAAGGCGGAGCCGGACGTTGCAAACGCCCTCGCCCCGCGCACGGATCATGACTTCCGAACCTGTCGGAACTGCTCCGAATGGTCGTCGGTAAATCTTCTCCCATGAATTATGTTCAAAATTCATAAAACTCCGTCAGAAAGCCGTTCGCTGTAGGTTAGAGACGTCCGGTGATCTTTTTGTACCAGTACTCGTAGATGTCTGCCGCCAGTCTCCAGTCATAATGCGTATTGAACGCATTGTCCATTAAGTGTTTCCATTGGTCAGGTTGGTCGTAATACATACCGACAGCTTTCTGTATAGTGAATAGCATATCATGGGCGTTGTAAGTTTTAAAAGAAAAACCGTTGCCTTCGCCGGAAACATTATTGTAATACTGGACGGAGTCTTTCAGTCCGCCTGTTTCGCGAACAATCGGGATCGTGCCATAACGCATTGAAATCATCTGAGTCAGTCCGCAGGGTTCAAATTTGCTCGGGATCAGGAACATGTCCGCTCCGGCGTAAATCTTCCTTGACAGATCTTCGTTGAAATCAATGATCGCACGCATTTTGTCCGGGTACTGATAAGCGATTTCCTTGAGTTTATTTTCATATTCCGAATCGCCGGTGCCCAGGATGATAAACTGGATATCCATCTGAAGGATATCATGGATAACGCCCATGATCAGATCGATGCCCTTCTGATCCACAAGACGGGTGATCATCGCGATAATCGGAACGTGATCTTTCATCGGAAGACCGAGGTATTCCTGCAGCTTGGCCTTGTTTTCGCCCTTTTTCTTCTGTGAGTGGGCATAGGGAACGAACAGCGATTCGTCTGTCTGCGGATTATAGGTCTGTTCGTCGATTCCGTTGAGGATACCGATTTCCTTCCAGCTGATATCGCGGGCAACCCCGTCAAGACCTTCGCCGTAATACGGATCCTTGATTTCTTCCGCGTAGGACGGACTTACTGTCGTTACAAGATCTGCGGTGTACATCGCGCCCTTCATGAAATTCACGTTTTTGTAGAATTCCATCTGAGCCGGGAAATAATCCAGATTCAGGATGCCTTTGACATCGTCAAATCCATATTCGCCCTGATACTTCATGTTGTGGATCGTAAAGACAGTTTTTGTATTTGTATAATGCCATGCGTACTGTTCTTTGAGCAGGAACGGAATGAGCGCTGTCTGCCAGTCGTGGGAGTGGATAACATCGGGATAGAAATCCAGATAGGGGATCGCTTCAAGAACGGCGCGGCAGAAATAGACAAAACGTTCTGCGTCATCATAATAGCCGTACAGATTCGGGCGTTTAAAATAATGTTCGTTATCTACGAAGTAATATGTAACTCCTTCGAATTCATATTTAAACAGTCCGACGTATTGAGATTCCTGGCCGATTTTAACCCAGAAATTCGTCAGATATTCGAATTCCTTGACGTACTTCCAAGGAATACTCTCATATTTCGGAAGGATAACGCGGCAGTCTACTTCGTCCTTCGGAAAAGCCTTCGGCAGCGCACCGATGACGTCCCCGAGTCCTCCGCTTTTAGCGAAGGGATAGCATTCGGAAGCCGCGAATAAAACTTTTAATTTGTCCATTAGTACTCCTTGCTTCTACAAAGATTTAAATAAAAAGGCCGGAGAAGGATCGCTTTTCCGGCCGCCCTGGTGCTAAATAATTGTCGCTTTTGAAAGAATGATCGGATCATCCTTCGTGCCGATTAAAGTGGCGTTGTCTCGAATCACGCATTCCTTATCGAAAATGACATGGTCAAGTTTTACATTTTTACCGATTGAACATTTCTGCATGATGATGCTGTTGCTGATCTTTGAGCCTTCTTCGGCTGTTACTTCACGGAAGACTACGCTGTGATCCATATCGCCGTCAAGGTTGGCGCCTGAACCTACGATGCAGTTTGACATGACAGCGTCATCGCCGTACAGAGTCGGGTGATTGTCCTTGATCTTTGTGTAGATCGGACGGTTAGTCATGAACAGTTCTTTCAGGATATCGTAGTCAAGCAGATCCATGTTGGCGGTGTAGTAGCGTTCAACATTCGTAACGCGGTTGATATAACCGGTATGAAGCGCCCCGAAAACCTTCAGTGAAGTCAGGTTATCCGCGATGATATCCATCATATCCCATTCGCCGCTGTTTTCAGCCGATTCGAGGATCTGCATCAGAACAGATTTCTTGATGATGAGCATATCGACGAATTTGTTTTCGCTTTCACGTTCATGGAAACGGTCAATCTTTACGACTCTGTGTCCGTCGAGAGTCAGGAACAGATCGTTCGAAAGAGAATGAAAGTCCGGTTCATTTTCGCGATAGATGAGCGTGATATCCGCGTCGTTTTTCTTGAAGATCTGATAGGGTTCGTTGAAATCATAGCAGGTTACGAGATTCGATCCCGCCATAACGACAGTGTCGCCCTTAAACTTCTGCAGGTAGCCGATATTGTCGATCAGGTCTCTGAGGTTAATCTTGAGCTGTTCGCCGATACGTGTGCTGGAAGATCCCTTAAGGATCGCCAGATCTCCGGTCTTTCTCGAGAGCATCCATTCTTTGCCTGTACCGAGGTGGTCGATGACTGAAGAGAACTTGCTCGACGACATGACGCCGATTTTGCCGATTCCGGAGTTGACCATATTCGACAGGTTAAAGTCGAGCAGGCGATAGCGTCCGCCGAAGGGCAGAGTTCCGACGCTGCGGTGCTGGAGCAGTTCGCGCAGATCGGAATTGTCTCCGGGATATGTCAGTAAGATTCCTAATGTATTTTTCATTGATCCGTTCCTCTTAAGAATTCAGAACATGTATTTCTGAAGGATTGTCGCTTTCGTCCGCAATATATCTGGCATCGGCAGGAACGCGGCCGTTGGTACCGATAATGCAGTTTTCCAGGATCGCTCCGTCTCCGATTACCGCGCCGGTATGTACGATGCAGTTTTTGAGAACGACATTTTCGTCGACGTGTACATCATGTGACAGGATCGAATGTTCGACCTTGCCGAAAATGACGCAGCCGTCACAGATCAGGCTGTCTTTCACTTCAGCATCGCTTCCGATGAACTGCGGATGGCGGGAGAAATTATTCGAGAAGAACGGATTGTTCTTATCCGTCAGATCGAAGTCAATCGAGTCGTCAAGCAGGTCCATATTCGCGTCAAAATAGCTCTGGATCGTTCCGACATCTCTCCAGTATCCTGAGAAGGGGTAAGCGAAGATGCGCTGTCCTTCTTCGAACAGAGCAGGAATAACGTTGTTTCCGAAGTCGTGTTCCGAGAGCGGATCATCCTGGTCTTCGAGCAGCGCTTTGCGCAGTTCCTTCCAGTCAAAGATGTAGATGCCCATTGAAGCGAGGTTGCTCTTAGGATTTTCAGGCTTTTCCTGGAATCCCAGGATTCTGTTGTCGTTGTTAACTTCTACGAGACCGAAACGGCTTGCATCTTCCCATGGAACTTCCATGACGGCGATCGTAAGATTCGCTCTTTTATCCCTGTGGTACTGAAGCATTTCCGAATAGTCCATTTTGTAGATATGGTCGCCGGAAAGAACGAGTACATATTCAGGATCGTAGCTGTCGATGAAGTCGATGTTCTGTGTGATCGCATCGGCGGTGCCGGCGTACCAGCGGCCGCCCTTCTGGCCCATGTAAGGCGGAAGAATGCGAACACCTGCGCCCGGCTTGTCCAGCGCCCAGGCGCTTCCGTCGCTGATATAGTTATTCAGAATGTACGGGCGGTACTGCGTAAGCACACCGACGGTATCGATTTCCGAATTCATGCAGTTGCTGAGCGGAAAGTCGATAATACGATATTTTCCCCCGAAAAGAACTGCCGGTTTCGCGTTGTTGAAAGTCAGAGATCCCAGACGGGAGCCCTGCCCGCCAGCTAGCAGCATGGCGACGCATTCAGTCTTCATCTTTTTATTCCTCCTGATCGGACGTAATAAGGCTGTAAAATTATTATATTTTCTTGTCCATATATTACATATTAACGTTTGCGTTTAACGATTTCAACAATGAAATAAAATACAGTCAGCGAACTGACTGTATTTTTTTCATTATGCAGTTTTTACTTAATTTTCCATACATTGTTCTTGTAATCTTCGATGGAACGGTCAGAGGAAAAGACGCCGGAATGAGCAATGTTTTCAATGCTCATCTGCTGCCATTTCTTACGGTCTTTGTAAGCGCTGCTTATTTCTTCCTGCGCTCTCGCATAATCTGCGAAATCGCGGAGCACGAAGTATGAGTCGTTGTGGAGCAGAAGCGAATCGTAAATCATCGTGAAGGGCTGTCCACCGTACGTACCATCTATAAGCTGGTTCAGGACCTTGCGGATCCGTTCGTCCTGTTCATAGTAATCGAAGGAACGATAGCCGCCGTTATGCGTGTATTCGTAAACCTGCTTGTCGGTTATACCGAAGGTATACATATTGTCGTCGCCGACATTTTCAAGGATCTCGATGTTCGCACCGTCGAGGGTTCCGAGAGTAACCGCCCCGTTCATCATGAACTTCATGTTCCCGGTACCTGATGCTTCCTTGCCTGCGGTTGAAATCTGTTCGGAAATTTCAGCTGCAGGATACACGATTTCTGCAAGAGATACGTTAAAGTTGGGCAGGAACACGACGTTGAGTCTGTCCTTCATATCCGGGTCGGAATTGATCTTTTCCGCTACGGTATTAATCAGCCTGATTACTTCCTTCGCATACAGGTAGGACGGAGCGGATTTTCCAGCGAAGATAAAGGTCTTCGGCACGAATTCCTGATCCGGATTTTCCTTAAGCGAATTATACAGATGCATAACGTGAAGGATATTGAGCAGCTGGCGTTTGTATTCGTGGATACGCTTGACCTGGATGTCAAAAATAGAGTTCGGATTGATCTTCAGGTCCTGAGTCTTTTCGATATACTTCGCGAGACGTTCTTTGTTTTCAAGCTTGACTGCTGACATGGCGTCGAGGAAATCTTCATCATCCTTGAACTGTACAAGCTGTTCAAGCTTTTCCATTTCGCAGGCTTCGTTCCATTCGGTTCCGATTTTATCATTGATCAGCGTTCTCAGCTTCGGATTTGCGCTGAACATAAAGCGGCGCTGAGTTACGCCGTTTGTGACGTTCGTGAACTTTTCAGGCATCAGCTCGTAGAATCCTCTGAAGGTTTCTTCTCGAAGGATCTTGCTGTGAAGTGCGGCAACCCCGTTTACAGAATGTGAACCTATAATCGAAAGGTTGGCCATATGAACGTCGCCGTCCTGAAGAATCGAACAGCTGTAGTTTCTGGCTTCGTCATTCGGATATTTCTGGTTGGTTTCGACGAGGAAGCGTCGGTTGATTTCTTCGATGATCTGGTAGACTCTCGGAAGGAGCTTCTTCATCATATCGATGGGCCATTTTTCCAGCGCTTCAGGAAGAACCGTGTGATTTGTAAATGTGATTGTTTCCGTCGTGATCTTCCAGGCTTCGTCCCATCCGAGTCCTTCTTCGTCCATAAGCAGGCGCATCAGTTCCGGAACGGCCATTGCCGGATGCGTATCATTGATATGAATAATGATATGATCCTGGAAGCCCTCAACAGAACCGTCGTGCTGTTTTTTATACCGGCGGATAATACGTTTCAGACCCGCTGCGACGAAGAAATATTCCTGCTTCAGACGCAGAAGACGGCCTTCGAAACCGGCGTCGCTGGGGTAGAGGATCTGTGAAATCGCTTCGGCATCAGATTTTCTCTGAACGGCTTTGAGGAACTGACCCTGATTGAAGGTTTCGAGGTCGAATTCTTCGACAGGCTCCGCGCTCCACAGGCGCAGAGAATTGACTGTATTATTATGGAAGCCCTGAACGGGAATATCGTACGGAACGGCAAGGATGGGTTCGTAATTCTTCTGCAGGAATACGGTCTTTCCTTCGACCTCTGTCGTGACGACCTCTCCGCCGTATTTAACGACAACACCTTTTTCCTTGTTGCGGATTTCGAACGGATAATCGCCGTTTTTGAGCCAGTTGTCCGCGACTTCGACCTGTTCGTTATTGACGATTTTCTGTTCGAAAAGGCCGTACTTGTAGCGGATTCCGTTGCCGTGACCGGGGAATCCCATTGCGGCGGTCGAATCAAGGAAACAGGCCATCAGACGTCCGAGACCGCCGTTGCCAAGGACCGGATCCTTTTCCATCTGCTGAAGGTCCTCATATTCGATATTAAGTACCTAAATCGCTTCCGGAACGAGATCACACCAGCCGAGGCTGTTTACATACAGACGCAGCATTCGGCCGATCAGGAATTCGATCGAGAAAAAGTAAATCTGCTTTTCTTCGGTCGTATTGTACGTTTCGTTCTGTGCGACCCAGTTTTTATTGATCTGATCCATTACGATCTGGGCAAGCGCGCGGTACTGCTGGTCCGGCGTCGATTCGTTAAACGGATGTCCGGACAGGCGTTCGACGGTTTCAACGTAGCCTTCCTTAAACTTATCGATTTTTCGTCGGTTCGGTGTAATATCAGTGATTACTTCTGGCGATACACCGCGGCGAGCCGGTAAAATCGGCGCCGCGGTTTTCGTCTCGTTTCCTTTTTTTTCGGCAGTCTTAACAGTTGTCTTTTTTTTGTTCATGATGTCTCCTTAAATACTATAAAATTGCCCTTTACTTTCTATAGCGATATACATAAAAGAAGAGTCAGCCCTGTACCCGGGCTGACCCAGAATCTTTTCGAAGTGAAATGGACTAAAGCTTATTTTTCAGAAGCTTTAGATTTTGTCGGAACTTCAGAAGTTTCCGGAACTTTGGAGGTTTCCGGGACTTTGGAAGTTTCCGGAACCTTGGAAGTAGCCGGGATTTTAGAAGCAGCCGGAATTTTTGATGTCTTCGGGACCTTGGAGGTTTCCGCAGCCTTTACAGCCGTGGTTTCCGCAGTTTCCGATTTAGCATTTTTTGACGTCCTTCGCGAAGTCTTTTTCCCCTTCTTCGCGGTTTCGGCAGTCGCAGTGCTGTCGGCTTTAGAGGCAGCCGTCTTTTTCTTCGGAGGCGGATTCAGCTTGCCGGCTTTATAGATAAGTGCGCTCATCGGCGGGATCGAAATCGTGATGCTGTAGTCGAGACCGTTCCATGACGATTTTTTCGCTTTTGCCGTCTTCTTGACAGGAGCGCCGCTGCCGCCGAAGCCTTCTTCGTCCGTGTTAAGAACCAGTCTGTAGGTTCTGTCTTCAGGAACGCCGACGATATAGCTTTCATGACCGGTCGGTACGAAATTCATGATACAGATCAGTTCGTCACCGGGTTTTTTGCCGATTCTTCTGAATGTGACGACACTTTGAGAAGCGTTGTCCGGATCGATCCATTTGAATCCGTCCCAGCTGTCGTCGATCTGCCAGAGCGCTTTTTCCTTCTGATAGAGACGATTAAGCGTGCGGACGTAATCCTTCATCTGACGATGATTGTCGTACTCTTCAGCCATAAACCATTCGAGCTGCTTGGCTTCGTTCCATTCGATAAACGGAGCGAATTCGGAGCCCATAAACGTCAGCTTTTTACCCGGGTGAGTAAACATGAACGCGAGCAGCAGCCGGTACTGATCGAATTTCATGTCGTATTCACCGAACATTTTGTCGATCAGAGATTTTTTGCCGTGAACTACTTCGTCATGTGATAAAGGCAGAATGTAGCTTTCGGAGAATGCATAGCTCATTGAAAATGTGAGCTTGTTCTGGAACTGGCTCCTGACATACGGGTCTGTCATCATGTATGATAATGTATCGTGCATCCAGCCCATTTCCCATTTGTAGTTAAAGCCCAGTCCGCCTGCATCGACAGGCCAGCTTACCATCGGGTAAGCGGTCGATTCTTCGGCAGCCATAATGGCATATGGGAAATTCTGGAAGATAACAGTGTTAAGCTTGCGCAGGAAAGCGACGGCCTTCAGGTCGTCGTTGCCTCCGAACTCGTTTTTACGCCATTCGTCATCGTAGCCGTAATTTAAGTACAGCATCGAAGCGACGCCGTCGATACGCAGTCCGTCCGCGTGATACTGATCCATCCAGAAATAGGCGTTAGACAGCAGGAATGTGACGACTTCCGGCTTACCGTAGTCGAATTCCATCGTGCCCCACTGAGGATGTTCCGCAGCTTCATACGTGTTGGTGCCGTCGAGCATGTAAAGGCCGTGGGCATCTTTGCAGAAGTGCCCCGGTACCCAGTCGAGAATGACGTGGATTCCGGCGGCATGCAGGGCATCGATAAGCTTCATGAGCCCCTGAGGCGTTCCGTATCTTGAAGTAGCCGAGAAAAATCCGGTAAGCTGATAGCCCCAGGAGCCGTCAAACGGATGCTCCATAACAGGCATGAATTCGACGTGAGTATAACCCATATCGTTCAGATACTGGGGAAGGACGTCTGCCAGCTCATCATAGGTCAGAAACGTACCGTCTTCATGAGTACGCCAGCTGCCGAGATGCATTTCATAAATATTCATCGGATAAGGTTCCGATGCTTCAGCCGTTTTGCGTTCTTTCTTCTGCCAGGCTTCGTCAGTCCATTTAAAGCCTGAAAGATCCCAGATTACCGAAGCGGTAGCCGGGCGTTTTTCTGAGTAGAAAGCATAAGGGTCCGATTTAAAAGCAACAGCGCCGTCTTTCTGAGTGATCGCATACTTGTACAGATCTCCCTGTTTGAGACCGGAAATCGAGACTTCCCAGATCCCGCCGAGATCGTCGAGTCTCTTCATCGGATTCGCATCCGGATCCCAGCCGTTAAAATCACCGACGACTGCCACTTTCTGCGCATGAGGAGCCCACAATCTGAATACGACATCTCCGTCGTCCTCAAAATGAGAGCCGAAAAATTCGTAAGCCTGATTGTAAGTTCCCTGATGGAAAAGGTACGCAGCATCCTTTGTTTTCATATTCGTATATTTCCTTTCAAATTCTGGAAAGAGCTTTCGCTCGAGGCAGTCTGAAAACATAACTGACAATTCTTTGATGTTATTCTAACATAAAGTTCAATTATTATCTTTTTTGACCGAATATTACATTGATTTTCGCTCCTATATTCAGTACGCAGCTGAAGAAAAATAACACGACCAGCAGAATGAACAGTCCGCTCTGAGTACCGTATAAAGCGATATAGGTGATCGAACGATTCAGGAAGAACATATAGATTCTGAATACAATGCTTATGGCAAGAACGGCGAAAATCGTTCCGGGGAGTACCTGTCTGATGCGATAGGGCTTTTCAGGTGCCGCGACGTAGATCGCCATGATGAACAGAAACAGTACGAACTCCGAAAATAAAATTGCGAACAGCCGTGCGGAAAAAGCGTCGGGCAGACCGATAATCAGCAGGGAATGGATCCATGAACGTACCGATTCGGAGATCGAATACAGCACCATCAGTACAGTCGTTCCCATGGCCAGAAACAGCGTGAAAAACATCGATCTGAACCAGAGGGCTCTGCGATATCGATAGCGGTCGAAACCGTAGGTCTGGTTTATCCCGGCCAGAATCGAATACATCGAAATACTGGCCATGACAAGCGCTGAGAAACCCATAAAGGCCTGGTTATGTTCAACATATTTGACCATTTCCGACATTTCACTGACAAGATATTCGTATGACGAATTCGGCAGATAGATATGAAGCGCCTGAAGCAGACTTTCCTGCGAATCGATATAAAATCTTGAAACAAATTCGATCAGAAAGAATACGAGCGGAACGAACGTACACAGCATATAAAACGCAAGCTGGGTACAGATACCGGGGAAATTTGTTTTTGTCAGCGAATCGATCGCGTTGTCGATGAAAGCCTTGATGCGCTCTTTTTTTGTTCTTTCGGGATAATATTTCTGATACAGCAGTTTTATATCGATAATGCCCTTTTGAACTGGCGGACCTTTCCTGATGACCGTATCCGGATAATAGCATGATTCTCTGGCCAGAAGTTTATCCGCCTTTTGATGAAACGGGTTAAGTTTTGCGAACGTAATGTTCACGACGGAACCTGAAAGAAGGATCAGGCAGAACAGATAGATATATACGATCATATTTACCGACAATGTCAGCTCGGATAATCCGACAGGCCAGAGTCCGCGATCCTGGAGGAATGTAACCAGATGAATCACAATGAGCCAGGTCCCAACCGCGAAAATTCCACCGGGCAGAGCCTGACGGAATTTGAGCCGGATTGTCGGGAAGACACAGTAACACCACGTGACGATAACGACGAGCATCGAGATCAGGTAAAAATATGAAAAAACGGTCCATATCCTGTACAGAAAATTCAGGCTTGCCGCTTCGGCAATCAGAGAAAGCTGGCGCTGGGTCACCACATAAAAATAGATAACCGAAAAGACCAGAACAGCCAGTACGATCGCATTGTAAAAAGCCTCCTGCCAGAGCTTGAAAAAATTCCGTTTTTCTTTAAAACCGGAGACTCTGGTGCTTGTCACCATAAAAGCACGGACGGACCGGATGGCCGCATAGACGATAAAGAACGCGATCAGGATCAGAGACCACGTATATAGGAAAGGATTTCCTTCAGCCCAGGTTCCGTTCATAAAATCCGTGTTTTCCAGGGTAGCAGAAGATGTGGAAAAGAATTCAAGCATTCCTTTGGGCAGGATAATTTCAAGGGAAGAGGAGATCTCATCGGAAAATTCGCTGAAAAAGAATCCTGACGCAGCATAGAAGACCATCATCATCGGCAGAAAAGCCAGAAGGATCCCATATGAAAGCTGCGCAGAGTAATTTAGCGCATTAAAGCGGTGCTGTTTTTTTATAATTTTTATAAGTTTTTGAATCATATGCATTTCCGGTCACCGCCCGATTGATCACAGATGATTATACCGGAAACAGAGGCAATCTCACAAGGCAGGATTCATTTTCTACGTTTAAAGCAGTTATGGTATAATTCAATTCTGATTATTGTATACACGACGAAGAAAAATGCAAAGCAAAAAGCAAGGAGAATATTTTGGGTAAAACACTAACTGAAAAAATCCTGGCAGATCATCTGGTATCCGGCGAAATGAAAAAAGGCGAAGAGATCGGGATTCGTATCGATCAGACGCTGACTCAGGACTCCACAGGTACGATGGCCTATATGCAGCTCGAAGCGATGGAAGTACCGCGGGTCAAGACAAAGCGTTCGCTGGCATACATCGACCATAACATGCTTCAGGAAGGTCCTGAAAATATGGATGATCACCGATACATCCAGACTGTGGCGAAAAAGCACGGTGTTGTCTTTTCAAGACCGGGCAACGGTATCTGTCATCAGGTGGAAATCGAACGTTACGGCATACCGGGACAGACGCTCCTCGGCTCCGATTCGCACACACCGACAGGCGGCGGGATCGGCATGATCGCCATCGGCGCGGGCGGACTCGATGTCGCCGTCGCGATGGCAGGCGGAGAATACTTCATTACATCTCCTGAAATCGTGAAGGTCGAACTGACCGGGAAGCTGAGAAAAGGAGTCTCTTCGAAAGATATCATCCTCGAAGTGCTCAGACAGTGCTCTGTTAAGGGAGGCGTCAACAAAGTCTTCGAATATACCGGAGACGGCGTTTCAACACTGACTGTTCCGGAACGTGCCACGATTACGAATATGGGCGCGGAACTCGGAGCAACAACATCAATCTTCCCGTCGGATGAAATGACGCGTTCGTTCCTGAAGGCGCAAGGCCGCGAAGAAGATTTCAGACCGCTCAGCGCGG
>CALMRA010000104.1 GCA_937872065.1 uncultured Eubacteriaceae bacterium
AGCTTCGCATAATCGAAGGAAGTGTCGAAGGCCGTGACTGTGACCTCCGGATCCTCGTCGACGAGCTCGATGCCGCTCTCCTCGAATTCATCCATCAGAACACGGTTACCGAACAGATATACCCTTTTTCCCGGATAATGATGCTTCAGATACGCGATTGTCGCGTGACCGGATGTGATCAGCTCTGTTTCCGGATCGATATCCAGACCCATCCGATGCAGCTTGTCGACATAGACCTTCGCATTTTTTGATGAATTGTTCGTCATAAAGCAGTAGCTGCGTCCGCTGCGGGTGAGCGCGGCGAGAAAATCCAGGGCTCCGTCAATCCAGGTTTCATCCAGATACATCGTACCGTCGAGATCGAGAGCAAAATGTCTGATCCTTCCGATTATTCCGCCGGGATCAAGGTTAACGTCGTATTTTTCACGGAGATCAGTCATGATACTTCTCTGTCAGTTCATCTTTTTCATCTTCCGGAGCGCTGCTCGCAGCCATCCGAATAACGATTCCCCGTTCCTCAAATCCTTTTTTAATCTCGGGATCGATTCCGTCATCGGTGACGAGTATGTCGCCCTTTTCAAGCTGACCGACCTGAACGAAATCAGTCTGTCCGATCTTGGATGAGTCGGCGATAATCGTGATCCGCGGGGACAGATCGCGGATCTGTCCGTAAATTCCCTGCTCGATGAGGCTCCGGTCGTACAGACGTCCCTCCGCGTCGATCGCGGTCACGCCGAGAAAGCTGTTGTCGAAACGGAAATGAGCAAGACTCTGATCCGCCATCGTCCCGGACGTGGACAGGGTATTGCTTCTGAGCTCTCCGCCGATAATGATAATCGAGATATTGCTACGGGTCGAAAGCTCCAGCGCGATATCAAGACTCTGAGTTACGACAATCAGACGGCACGTATTGTCGACCATCCGGGCGAAATGGCAGATCGTCGATCCCGATCCGATCAGGACCTTCTGTCCGTCTCGAAGCTGCATCGCCGCCTTTTCACCGAGCCGTTCCTTCAGGGCGGAACGTTCGTTCATTCTCAGATAGACGGGGCTTTCCCGAAGCGCGTCCTGATTGTTGATCATCGCGCCGCCGCGGGTCCGGATTATTTTGCCTTCCGCTTCAAGCTCGTCAAGGTCCCGCCGGATCGTCATCTGGGTCACGCCGAATGTTTCACCCAGCTTGCTGATCTCGATGGTGCCGCGTCTGTTTACAATTTTTTCGATCTGTTCGAGTCGCTGTTTCTTTGACATGATGGTTTACCTGTTTCTAGTTGATTTCTGATAAGCCTTATAATACTGTATGTTTTCAGATTCGTACAGAAGTCGTTTACTTACCCCCTCGGCTCATTGACTTGTGTTTTAAATGTGCTATTATAAAAACAAATATAACACTTTACGAACAAAAAAACAATCGTGAGGCGGTATCGTAATTCGGTATTTATACGGAAGTCAGAGATCCAAAGGGGGAACAATGGGATTTACAGATAAAACGATTAACGAGCTTATCAATACGCAATTCGAATGCAGCTGCGGCAGGACACATATTGCGAATATCGAAAATATCGCGATCGGTCCGGGCGCGATAGAAAAGCTTCCGGAGTTTCTTGAAACACAGAAGCTCGCAGACGGCCGAATTTTCGATAAGAATAAAGATCTGATCTTTATCGTCAGCGACGTCAACACCGAAAAAGCGGCCGGCGCGGACGTGACGAAAAGACTGGAAGCAGGGGGATTTAAAATAGCGAAGTACGTGCTTCCGCATCCTCAGATGCATTCGGAAGAACAGTTCGTCGATGAAATCAACGATCACCTTCCGGAGGAAGTACAGCTGCTGATTGCGGTCGGTTCCGGCTCGGTGAACGACATGACGCGATTCGTTTCATTTAAGAAAGGAGTTCCGTATTATATCGTCGGAACCGCCCCGAGCATGGACGGCTATGCGTCGAACGTGAGCCCGATCGTCCATAACAACCTGAAGATCACTTATCCGGCCCACTGCGCGGCGGCGATTATCGGGGATACCGACTATCTCGCCACAGCTCCGATGCACATGATCGCGGCGGGACTCGGAGACGTGCTCGGGAAATACCTCGCGATCAGCGACTGGAAGCTGTCTCAGATTATCAACGGGGAATACTGCTGTCCGGAGGTCTGCGAGCTGGTGCTGTATTCCGTCGAAAAATGTGTAGCTACCATAGACGACCTGAAAGCCCGGGATCCTCAGGCGCTGACCTATCTGATCGAATCCCTCGTGCTTATCGGGATCGCAATGAGCTTTATCGGCAATTCGAGACCTGCAAGCTCCTCCGAACATCATATCTCTCATTTCCTCGAAATGAAGGCTATTCAGAGCGGGGAATACGGAGAGCTGCACGGAACGGATGTGGGCATGGCGACCTGCATGATCGGACAGATGTACGACGAATTCCTGGAAAACGGGATCGATTACGATAAAGCCCGCGAACACGCGAAGGCATTCGATCACGATACATGGGTCTCGGAAATCAAACGCTGTTTCGGGCCGGGCGCTACGGAAGTAATCAAGCTGTACGAAACGGCCCGTCAGAACGATTCGGACGAGGTGCTCAGACGCATCACCGCGATCGAAGCGAACGAGGATGCGGTGCTCGACCAGATCAGATCGGTCAGGCAGGATCTTGCGAAATGTCCGGTCCTCCTCGAAGAGCTGGGAGGACTGACCGATCCGTCGTCATATCCGTTCTCGGCAGGTGAAATGACGGATATCATCACCTACGCGAAGGATCTGAGAAACCGGTACGGAACACTTCAGGTTTTCTACGATCTGGGCGTCCTCGAACCGCTCGCGGCGGATACCGCAGACCGCTATATGAAGAAGTAAGGAAAGCAGATTAAACATTTAAATAGTAATCGGCCTGTAAATGTACAGAATGCATTGAAATATATGTAGAAGTAAAGGGGGAAACATTTATGGCAAAGTACACGATCGGGATCGACTTCGGGACGCTGTCCGGCCGGGCGATTCTCGTAAACGTACAGACGGGGATGGAAATGGGGTCAAGCGTCTACGAATATCCTCATGCGCTTATGGAAGAAAAGCTGCCTGACGGCACGAAGCTTCCGGTGGACTACGCACTGCAGTATCCGCAGGATTATATCGACGTGCTGACCAACACGATTCCGGAGGTTCTCGAGGAAACCGGCGTCAGTTCTGACGACGTCATCGGCGTCGGGATCGACTTCACGGCATGCACGGTGCTGCCTGTCGACAGGGAAGGCGTACCGATGTGCTTCTCGGAAAAGTACCGTTCAGATCCCTACGCTTATGTCCAGCTGTGGAAGCATCACGGCGCCGCAGACTGTGCGGACCGGATCACAGAGGTGGCGAAGGAACGGGGTGAAAGCTTCCTGGCCCGCTACGGCGGAAAAGCCTCGTCAGAATCGCTGTTTCCGAGACTCCTGAAGATCCTCGAACAGGATCCGGAGCTGTATGCGGACATGGACGAGTACGTCGAAGCCGGAGACTGGATCGTCCGTCTGCTGACAGGAGAAGATACGAAAAACACCTGCGGAGCCGGTTATAAGGCGCTGTGGCATAAGGCGGACGGGTATCCGACGACGGAATTCTTCAAGGCGCTCAATCCTGCATTTGAAAATGTCGTCGAGGAAAAGATTCCGAAAAACATCGTTTCGGTCGGAACGAAGGCCGGAGAAATCAATGAGCTGGGAAGACAGCTCACGGGACTGAATATCGGCACCGCAGTCGGCGCGGCCAATATCGACGCCCATGCGGGCGTTCCGGGAGCGCTGAAGGAAACTGCGGAAAACCAGATGCTCCTCATTATGGGCACCTCATCCTGTCACATGCTTATCAGCAAGGAAGAAAAGGCCGTTCCGGGCGTGTTCGGCGTCGTCGAAGACGGAATCCTGCCGGGCTTCGTCGGATATGAAGCCGGACAGAACTGCGTCGGCGACCATTTCGCCTGGTTTGTCGACAACTGCTTCCCGGCGGATTACGCGAAAGAAGCTAAAGATCTGGGCATGAACCCGCATCAGTATCTGACGATGAAGGCGGACAAACTGGCTCCCGGAGAATCCGGACTGCTGGCTCTCGACTGGTGGAACGGCAACCGCTCGATCCTCATCGACAACGATCTCGAAGGAATGATGCTGGGGATGACGCTTGCGACGAAGCCTGAAGACATGTACCGGGCTCTGATCGAAGCGACTGCCTTCGGAACCCGGATGATCATCGAAAATTTCGAAGATAACGGCATCAAGGTAGACGAGATCTTCGCGACAGGCGGCATTACCCAGAAGAATCCGATGCTCATGCAGATTTATGCGGATATTACCGGAAGACCGATCTGGATCGCGGGTTCGAAATACGGCTCCGCACTCGGTTCAGCCGTTATGGGCGCGCTAGCCGCGGGTTCTGAAAACGGCGGCTACGACAGCGTGTTCGACGCAACGAAGGTCATGGCGAATCTGACGGATATCTGTTACAAGCCGGAACCGGAAGCTCAGAAGGTTTACGACAGAATCTTTGAAGACTGGAAGATTCTTCACGATTATTTCGGGCGCGGCGAGAACAACGTGATGAAACGACTTAAAAAGCTGCGAATCGAAGCGATCGAGAACAAATAGGAATGAACAGGTGTCGTACGGCTTTCGTACGGCGCCTTTTTTCTTGACAAAAATCCGGTGCCGGATATGATACAGATGAAAATAAATTTCGCGGGAGTCAATATGGAAAATAATCAGTCTGTTCTCGATTCGATCTACGCCCTGTACGATACCTTTTACGAACAGGAAAAGAAGATTGCGAATTATATCATCAACAACTACAAGGCCGTCATCAATATGACCATCAGCGAGCTGGCCGCCCAGAGCGGGACCAGCGTCGCGACTGTGACCAGGTTCTGCAAGAAATGCGGCGTCGAGGGCTTCCATCATCTGAAGATCGGCCTTGCCAGGGATATCGTGACGACACAGGACGAGGTCCCGGTATCGGGGGATATCAGCCAGGAGGATATCGAAGGTTCACTGAAAAACATACTCGGCAATAAGATCGAGGAGCTGCGCCAGACCATCTCGTCCATCGATCCGAAAACCCTCGAAGACGTGCTGGCGGCGATCCGTTCGGCGGGAATCGTCCAGTTCGTCGCTGTCGGCAATACGATTCCGGCGGCTCTGGACGGCGCCTTCAAGTTTAACGAGATCGGGATCAAGGCGGTTTCCGGTACAATCTGGGAGACGCAGCTGGCGTTTACCCTCAATCTCGGCCCCGGCGACGTCCTGATCGCAATATCCAATTCAGGAGAATCCCGTCACGTCGTGAAAATGGTCGCGGCGGCGAAAAAGAACGGGGTGACCACCGTCGGAATTACGAACAACGTTCATTCCGAGATCGGAAGCGCGGTGGACTATCATTTTACGACAGCGACCCGTGAGAAGCTGTTCCTCGACGAATTCTGCTTCTCACGTATTTCCGCAATGACGGTGGTCGAAGTTCTTTATCTGTTTCTGACAGTGGGCAAGACGGAAAGCTACGAAAAACTCAGCGCATGCGAGCATCTGATCGCAGACGAAAAAGCGTGATAAAGGTCGTAAAAAACAATATAAAAGAAAATTAATTTTCGCGTAAAAACTACTTGACGAAAATTAATATCGCATCTATACTATAACCATAGAAATAATTATCGCGATTAATTATTAGGAAAAAATAAATACCGCATAGGTTTACAGAGTGAAACGCGCGGGGGTTATAGAACAACGCGGAGGTTGAGATGCGAATAACGGATTTACTGACAGCAAAATCCATTAAGCTCGGAGCGAAGGTTTCCGGCAAACAGGATGCGATCGATACGATGGTGGACCTGATGGCTGCATCAGGGAAGATCACGGATAAAAAAGAATACAAAGACGGCGTACTTGCAAGAGAAGCCGAAGGAACAACGGGGATCGGGGAAGGAATCGCGATTCCGCACTCGAAAAATGCCGCAGTCAAAGAAGCCGGCCTGGCCGCGATGGTGGTGCCCGGCGGAGTCGATTACGACGCGCTTGACGGAAAGTCGGTCAATCTGCTGTTTATGATCGCGGCTCCCGAAGGCGGCGAAAACGTTCATCTTGAAGCGCTGGCCCGTCTGTCCACGCTGCTGATGGACGAAGATTTCAGAAAAGATCTGCTGGCTGCAAAAAGCCCGAATGAATTCCTTACAGTGATCGACCGCAAGGAAGCGGCGCTCGACGGAAAGAAAGCGGACAGACCGTCGGACGGCTACGAGATCCTCGCGATCACAGCCTGCCCGACAGGCATCGCCCATACCTTTATGG
>CALMRA010000105.1 GCA_937872065.1 uncultured Eubacteriaceae bacterium
AAACATAATAATACCCAGCTGGTACAGCTTGTATCGTTCGGCTGCGGAATCGATGCGATCACAGGGGATGAGGTGATGTCGATTCTCGAGTCTGAACATAAAAAGTATACCCAGATAAAAATAGATGAGATAACAAACTCGGGCGCGGTTCAGGTGCGTCTGAGGAGCCTGATGGCTGCCACGGAAGAAGGTAATAATGCAGGATAAACATTTTGTTCCTTTTACAAAGGAAATGAAGAAACAGGGCTACACGATTCTCGTCCCCAATATGCTCGGAACCCATTTCAAGCTTGCGGAGAAGGTGGTCCGCTCCCACGGCTACAACGTGGAGGTGCTGGACACCAGCGGCCCCCAGGTGATCGAAACGGGGCTCAGATATACGCACAACGACGCCTGCTATCCTGCGATGTTCGTGGTGGGTCAGTTCATGGACGCGCTGAACTCGGGCAAGTACGATCCTCATAAGACCGCTCTGATGATGTATCAGACGGGGGGAGGCTGCAGGGCCTCCAACTATATCTCGCTCATCAGAAAGGCTCTGAAGAAGGCGGGGATGGAGTATATTCCCGTCATTTCCTTCAGCCTGGGCGTCGAGAAGCATCCGGGATTCAAGGTGACGGTTCCGCTGATCTACGAGCTGCTGTACGCGATTTTCTACGGGGATCTGATCATGAGTCTTGCCAATGAGGTCAGACCCTGTGAAATCAACATCGGAGACGCCGACAGGTTAACCGAACGTCTGACACAGGAGCTGGGGGACGAGCTGGGTGCGGGGAAGAACATCCGGCATTCCCAGATCAGAAAGAATTACAGGATGATCGTTCAGAAGTTTGCCGAAATTCCGATCGTGAAGCGGGACGCCGTCAAGGTCGGGGTGGTAGGCGAAATTTTCGTCAAATACTCGGCGCTTGCGAACAATCATCTGCAGCGCTTTCTCGAAAAAGAAGGCGCCGAGGTGATCATGCCCGGGCTGATGGATTTCCTGTGCTACTGCATGTTCAACGCCTGCGAGGACCGCGGACTTTTCGGAAGCAATGCGTATCTGTACCCGATTTACAAAATGCTGTATAAATTTATGTGCAGAAGCAAGGACGAGATCTCGAAGATCATCACCGAAAACAGCGATTTCAGAGGATGGACGCCCTTCCCGGAAATTGCCGGAATGGCCGAAGGCTATATCAGCACCGGCGTGAAGATGGGAGAAGGCTGGCTCCTTACCGCGGAAATGGTGGAGCTTAGCAGCATCGGCTGCAAAAACATCGTCTGCGCCCAGCCCTTCGGATGTCTGCCGAACCATATCTGCGGCAAGGGGATGATGCAGCGGCTCAACGAAAAGAATCCCGACGTCAACATCGTGGCCATCGATTACGACGCCAGCGCCAGCAGAGTCAATCAGGAGAACCGGCTCAAGCTTATGCTGTTCAACGCGAACAGAGTGTTCAAGAGCGTGGTGCATAACGATAACGACGATATGGTCGCGTAGGACTGCTTTGATGATCAAAAACTGCGAATTCCAGCTGAGAATCCGCAGTTTTTTATTGGGAAATTAAGAAATAAAAAACGCCCGGTCCTTTCGGATCAGGCGTTTGTCGTATTCGTAAATGGCAGGGGTAGAAGGATTTGAACCCTCGGCACGTGGTTTTGGAGACCACTGCTCTACCAACTGAGCTATACCCCTATAAATGGTGGGCCATCAGGGACTCGAACCCTGGACACCCTGATTAAGAGTCAGGTGCTCTAGCCAACTGAGCTAATGGCCCGTCAACGCGGTACTTGTCTATTATAGACGGCTGAGAAAAAAATTACAAGCAGAAAATAAAATTTTTCAAAAGATTTTCAACTCGGTTTCCTTTTCGCAAAAAACGTCATAAGTAAGGCGAAATGAAAGCCGGAAACTCGGCTCCGGCTTTCGTAGTATAACATATTCTGTTCCAGGTTAATCAGTTTTTTTCTGAATCCCCGCATCCGGCTTCACAACCGGCGCAGTCCGCCGGCGCGTCGTTTTTTCCGCAGACATCCGACGGGGTCAGGACTTCTCCGCTTGTACGGGTGATCACCGCGGGACCGTCGTCGGAATCATCATGATCAGAAGCCGATTCATCAGAATCGCCGGCATCGGCATTATCTTCGGCATCAGTGTCTGCCGCAGTCTGATCGGCTTCGTCTCCGGTCTGATCAGCCGGATAATCCTGATCCGCCGCATCGTCATCCGCTTCTGCCGGTTCTTCGTCGTCCGCAAGCTTCGCAAGCACGAGCTTCAGGAAGCGGAAGACTTCCATTGCCGACGGGATGCGCATCCGTTCCTCCGGCGTATGGACGTTTTCGAGCTCCGGGCCGATGGACACGATATCGAGATCGGGCAGCTTTTCGATAATCAGACCGCATTCGAGGCCGCCGTGGATGACGAGCACCTCCGGGCTGATCCCGTATTCATCCTCGTAGGACTTCGTCATCATGTCCAGCAGCGCCGAGTTCTTCTTTTCGGGCCAGGACGGGTATGCGTCTCCGATGTCCGGCGTTCCTCCCGTTCCGACGATGAAACAGGATACCCGGTCCGCCAGCACCTGGATCTGGTCCGGGGTGTTTCCGCGAAGACCCAGCACCGCGGTGAGCGCCTTGTCCGTCGTTTCGACCTTCCCGAGATTCAGACTCTGTCTGACGCCGCCCTTTTCCATATACTGAACGCCGTAGGGGATCTGGCTCAGGATAAAGCAGACCTTCCTCGTTCCCGGTGAGCTTATCGCGCTTTCCGTTTTGTTGACGGCCGTCTTTTCAAGGACGATCTTCATCCCCGGGTCCGCGTCCGCGTACATTCTGCGGTACATCGCCGACATCTGCTCGAAGACCTCCTGGAACTGGGCGCCGTTGCCCGTCGTCAGGACCTCCGCCTGCGCCGTCTTCGTGATGACGTTGTCCTTGTCGCCGCCGCGGATCCCCACCAGACGCAGCGTGTCAGCGCTGTCGAGATACAGCATCGTGTCCTCGAGCAGGGAAGCGATGAGCCGTACCGCATGGGCTCCGAACCGGTCTATTTCCGCGCCGGAGTGACCGCCGGTCAGACCCGATACCGAGATGCGCCAGCGCGTCCCCGTCACCAGCTCCCGTTCGACAGGCCAGCTGCCGGAGATCACAAGGCCTCCCGCTCCGCCTACGGTAAATACGCCTTCCTCTTCCGAGTCGAGGTTTATCATCCGCGCTGCGTCAGAGATCCATTCCGGATCCATATCCGCCGCGCCGAACATGCCGATCTCCTCGTCGTTGGTCATCAGCAGGAACAGCTTCGGATGGCGGATCGTCTTCGATTCGATAAGCGCGAGCATATACGACAGCGCGATGCCGTCGTCCGCTCCGAGGGTCGTACCCTCCGCAGACAGCCATTCGCCGTCCGGCGTGATCCGCACGTCCAGCGGTTCGTTCGTAAAGTCGTGATCGACCCCGTCCGCCGCTTCGCAGACCATGTCCAGATGGCCCTGAAGGATTACAGGTGCAGCGTTTTCAGCGCCTTCGCTTGCTTCCTTGATAATAAGCAGATTGCCCGCTTCGTCCGTCTGCGTTTCACAGCCCTGTTCCTTCGCGAACGTTTCGAGAGCGGCGCGCAGCGCCTCCGTATTCCTGGAGCCGTGGGGGATATCCGCGATTTTTCTGAAATGTCCCAGCAGTATTTCTCTATCAGTCATGATCTTCTCCTGTTCCAATTGATTTCGGTATTTCGATTTCGGTAATTCGACATTGAGATGATTAGATCCTTATTGTATTTTAACGCAGCGGGTGTACGATTCAGTAAGAAAGTTTACCAGAGGTTAAGCGATTTGGGTAATAATAGAAGAATAAATAGAATTCAAATTGACGGAGGAAAGGTATAATGAAAAAAGGAGGAATCCTGACTGCGATTGTCATGTTGTCTGCCGTTCTTCTTTTTGCTGCAGGATGCGGCAAGAGCGATCCGCTCGTCGGCTCCTGGTCCGGCGCGCAGAACAATTCGACGGCGAACTACGACCTGCAGCTCGTTATGAAGGACGACGGGACGTACACGCTCCATCTGAAGATGAGCACCGCCACCATCAGCTTTGACGGGGACTACAGCGGAACCTACGAAAGCACCGACAGTACCGTTACATTCACTTCCCAGTCGATGGTTACGAACAGCGGAGATTCGACTCAGGGTGAAATCCTGAACTCGCAGACAAAGTACGATTACGAAATAAGCGGTCAGAAGCTGACGCTTAAACCTGCGGAAGGACAGGAAGGCATCCCGTTCACGTCGCTGACACTGACAAAAGGATAAGCTATGGTACGATTTTATTACGGAGGGTCTTCGCCCGACCCGAACAAAAAGATGCTGAGCCCCGGCTACAGCTTTCTTCAGACGCTCTACGGGCGCTGGTGGATGATGCTTCTCGAAGGTATCGCGCTCATCGGGGCGGCAGGCGTGTCCGGCTGGTTCGCCGTGATGGACAGCGAGGGTGCGTCCACATTCCCGCTTATTATTATCAGCGTGCTCGGAGCCGTACTCGCCTGCTTCGGAGTCGCATATCTGATCTTCGGGATGGTAAACAGGCATAAGGGGAAACCGGGCGGACTGCTTATATTCCGCGCGGTGGTCCAGATCATGTTCGGACTCCAGTTTTTTCTGGCCCCCGGCTTCGCCGCTTCGTTCCTGACCATCATCGTCGGACTGTGGGCGCTGTTCACGGGAATTCCGATGGTATTCTCGAGACGCGGCTTCGGCGGACGGCGCTGGCTGCAGCTTCTCGCGGGCGTCGTGCTCGGCGCGGCAGGAGTTGTGCTGCTGTTCAGCCCGCTTAAGACGCTTCTCGTTCTGTCGGTGATTTTCGCGGTCGTGCTCGGTGTTTTCGGTATCTATCTGATCATTAATTCGTTCGGCATGAGAAAGGCGGTTAACGCCGTCGAATCGGAGGAACGCGGTTTTACGGATTATACAATTGAATAACAGGGTATTCAAAAATGATGCGGATTTCCGTATCTAAAAAATAACGGAGGATTGTTATGAATCATACTGAAATAGGGAACGGGATTTACTGGATCGGCGTACACGACTATACCACCTACCTGTTTGAAGGCATGTGGCCCATCGATCAGGAAGGCATCAACTACAACGCATACGTTGTCGTCGATGAAAAGATCGCGCTTATCGATACAGTCAAATCCATCAAGACGGATGAATATCTGGCCAACATCAAGTCGGTTATCGGGGACCGCAAGCCGGATTATCTGATCATCAACCATATGGAACCCGACCATTCGAGCTCCATCGCCGAAGTCGTCGCCGAATATCCGGACATCCAGATCATCGGCAACGCGAAGACCTTCCCGATCATGAAGAATTTCTACGGGGTCGATACCAATCTTCTGGAAGTTGAAAACGGCGGAACGCTGGATCTCGGCGGCCGTACACTGCAGTTCTATATGACGCCGATGGTGCACTGGCCGGAATCGATGGTCACCTTCGATACGAGTACAGGAACGCTGTTCTCGATGGACGTGTTCGGTTCCTACAAGGCGACAGTCGGCTCGATCTTCGACGACGAAAACGACATCGAAGCCTTCGAATTCCCGACATACCGCTACTACGCGACCATCGTCGGCAAGGTAACGGAAATGGCCAAACGTTCTCTGAACGCGCTGGCGCCTCTCGATATTAAAGTCGTCTGCCCGTCCCACGGTCTCGTGTGGCGTACGCACATGAACTATCTGCTGGATCTGTGGACACGTCTTGCCAATGCGGAAACCTATCCGGGCGTCGTTATCGTCTATGGTACAATGTACGGGAACACACGTCAGTCTGCGGAAATCATCGCGGATCAGCTCAAGAAGGACGGCGTCAAGAAGGTCATCATGTACGATGTCGGCGTAACAAATATTTCGTACATCCTTGCGGACATCTGGAAGTATCAGGGCCTGATTATGGGCGCACCGGCTTATTACGGACAGATATTCCCGCCGATGCAGAACCTGCTGTACAAGCTTTCGGGCAACAAGGTCCGCAATCACATCTGCGCATTCTTCACGGAATATTCGTGGAGCGGCGGAGCGGAACGCTTCTTCCAGGAATTCATGGACAAGACCGGCGCGGTCGTAACTGCAGATATCGTCAAGGTACAGGGCGCTCCGGATAAGAACGACACGATCGCACTGAAGACACTGGCAAAATCGGTTGCGATGGAAATAGGAAAAAACTAACAGGACCGCTTTAAACGGGTGGCGGATAAGAGGAGAGAATGAGAATTGTTGTAGGGATGTCAGGCGGCGTTGACTCTTCGGTTGCGGCTCTCCTGCTCAAGCAGCAGGGGTACGACGTGATCGGCGTATTCATGAAAAACTGGGAAGAACAGGACGAGGACGGCGTCTGTACGGCGACGGCAGACTACGAGGACGTCCAGCGGGTCTGTGAAAAGCTCGATATCCCGTATTATACGGTCAACTTTTCAAAACAGTACAAAGACCGTGTCTTTTCGAACTTCCTCGAGGAATACGAAAAAGGCCGTACGCCTAATCCGGATATCCTGTGCAACGTCGAAATCAAATTCAAGGATTTCCTCAATTACGCTCTCGGAGCGGTCGGCGCCGACTATCTGGCTACAGGCCACTACGTCCAGAAAGGCGTCAAGAACGGAAAATATCAGCTCAAGAGGGCCTTCGATCAGGGGAAGGATCAGACCTACTTCCTGTCCGGCCTCGGTCAGCACGAGCTGGAACACGCGATATTTCCGATCGGCCATCTCGACAAGCACGAGGTCAGAAAGATCGCGGCTGAAAACGGACTGATCACCGCCGACAAGAAGGACAGCACGGGGATCTGCTTTATCGGAGAACGCAATTTTCCGAAGTTCCTGTCGGAGTATCTGTCGGGAACACCCGGCGATATCGTCGAGCTCGGCGGAGAAAAGAAGGGCGAGCACGAAGGCCTTATCTACTACACGCTGGGACAGCGCAGAGGTCTGGGAATCGGGGGACAGGGCACGGGAGAACCGTGGTTCGTCGCCGATAAGGATCTTGAAACAAACACGCTGTACGTGGTTCAGGGAGACAAGCATCCGGCTCTGTATTCGAAGAGTCTCGATGCTTCGGAAATGAACTGGGTTTCAGGCTCGGCGCCTGTTCAGGCGGGCGAGAGCTTCTCCTGCACAGCCAAGTTCAGGTACCGTCAGCCGGATCAGGATGTCAGGGTTACCGTCCTCGACGGCAGGAAGCTTCACGTGGACTTCGCGAAGCCCCAGCGCGCCGTTACACCCGGCCAGCAGGTCGTGCTGTACGACGGAAGCTGCTGCCTCGGAGGCGCCGTCATCGACCGGATCGAAAAGGTTCCCCTCGACACAGTCATCGAATAATGACCGGATTATAACAAAAAACCGGATCGCGCTGCGGTCCGGTTTTTTGTTATCGTTAGACCGTTCTGACGGGTATGATAGATTTAGAGACGATCGAAAGGAGCGGATAAATTATGTATGAAATTTTCGACAACGCCCTGACCGAACTGGTCAACTATGCGATCGTGGGCTTCGAATTTGTCGGAGTCGTCGTCCTGATCATCAGCGGGCTTAAGGGGATCGTCAATTACGTCAAACGCAGTCCCCAGATCCGGCTGACCCTTGCCGAAGGGATGGCGCTCTCGCTTGAATTCAAGCTCGGGAGCGAAATCCTCAGAACCGTTATTGTCAGGCAGCTCAGCGAGCTCGTATTTGTCGCCGGTATCATTCTGCTCCGGGCCGCGCTGACCTATCTGATCCACTGGGAAATTGACTACGAAGAACGACAGAAAAGAGATGCGGTAAAGGCCCGGGATCAGAAGCTCAAAGCGGAAGAGCTGGAGGTCAGAAAGGAAGAAGCGGAAAACTGTTCGGAGGATTACGGACATGAAACCGCCGATGAAGCGAAGAGCGGAATCGCTGACAAGATTCTCGGCGCCCGTTTCGGTGCGGAAGAAGAAAAGCTTCGCGAGAAAGCCAGAAAAAAGTATGACGACAGTTCGAAGTAGTGACAGCGGGACGAGGAAGATTTGCGGCACAAAAAAAGAGGCGGAGGCCTCTTTTTTTATACGCGTAATCCGCGGCTTATTGCGCCGGAGACGGATTTTTCATAACCGGCCTGCATATGGCTGCAGGTTAACAGTATGGAGCCTGCTACTCCATCGCCATCAGCTCGACGGAATTGACGCCCTCTATATCAGACAGCGATTTTGTCAGTTCGTCGATAGTTCCGTTCATGTGAGAGCCGTCGAGGGTCATGACCACCACAGCCGAGTGATTGATCGGGATATCCTGATGGATGGTCACGATGCTCGCTCCGATCTCGGAAACGAGCCGCAGGATCTTCGACAGAATGCCCGGATTGTCTTCGAGCATCATAGAGAACGTGAAGCGCCGTCCGAACTCCTCGCTCGGACGGAAGATAAAGTCTTTATATTTGTAGTAGGTGCTCCGGCTAATTCCGACCTGCTTGACAGCGTCCTGGACGGAGCGGCATTTTTTCGTTTCCAGCAGCGTTCTCGCCTGAACGACCTTGTCGTAGAAGGCGGGAAGGATCTTCTGACTAACGATCAGGTATTCCGAGCTCATCGCCCGACCTCCTTGACCGCGACGCCGTAATCCGTCTGCTTAAGCCGGCGGAAATCCCATTCAGGGAGATTCTTGGCCATCCAGCGGCCCATTTTATCCGGGAAAGCCGTGTTTTTGGCTTCAGCGATGAGCATGATAGTCGGTCCGGCGCCCGACAGATACGAGTTGAGCGCGCCCATCCGTCTTGCCGTATGGGTGACCTCCTTGTAATGGGGGATCAGGCCCTTGCGGTAGGGCTCGTGGAGCTTGTCGTTGACCGCGACGCCGATGAGCTCGGGAAGTCCCCGGCTCAGCGCGAGGAAGGTCATGTTCGCCCGGCCGATATTGTAGACCGCGTCCTGATACGGGACGGATTTCGGAAGCGCCGCCCGCGCCTTGACAGTCGGCAGCTTGAAGTCCGGAATACAGGCGAAAAAGCTGAACTGCGGGCTGATGTCCTCTTTAATGTAGAACGTCTTATGAGGCGTCATGACCGATGCGACAAGCCCTCCGAAGAAGGCGGGCGCGACGTTGTCCGGATGCCCTTCCATTTTGACTGCCAGCTCGAAGAGGCGGTCCATCGAAAGCGGGGAGCCGGCGAGGATGTTCGCGCCGACGAGACCCGCGACAATGCAGGTCGCGGAGCTGCCGAGACCGCGTCCCACGGGAATATCCGTATGCTCATGGATATAGATCCCTCTGGGCTTGTAGCCGACCTCCCGGAAGACCTTCTGCATGGCCTGGTACACCAGGTTGTTTTTATCCTGATATTTCTTGCCGACGCCGCGGATCGTGAGCTTTCCGTTTTCCGTTTCGTCGAATTCGAATGTGTTGTAAAAGCTGAAGGCGGCGCCGAAGGTATCGAACCCTGCGCCGATATTCGCGCTGGTTGCGGGGACTCGTACGCTGAGCATGTTATTCCTCCGTTAAGAAAGCTGCTGCGGCATCCGCCATTCCGTCCGGCGCGCAGACGCCGCTGTGACGGATTTCCTTGTCCCGCAGGCCTGTCAGCGGTTCGGGAATCACGCGGTGGGTGCCGTCGTACAGCGAATCCTGAATCTCGAAGTCGTCCGTGCCGAACGGCGCGTCTCCGAAGACCGCTTCGTAGACCGGACGGGCAAACTTGTACGGACTCGCGGTACTCAGAACGATGGTCGGGGTCGCGTCTTCAGTCTGTGCCGCATAATCCTCGCGGACCTTTTCGGCAACCGCGGTGTGCGGGTCGATGAGCTCCGCTTCAGTATCGTAAACACGGCGGATGACGGCCTTCGTTTCGGCTTCATCCGCAAAGCCGGCGTAAAATTCCGGGAACAGTCCGCGGTCCGCGCTGTAGACGCCTTCTTCAGATAGTCTGTCCATAAGCTGGACGACAGATTCCGAGTCGCGTCCGAGCTTGTCGAAAAGCAGGCGCTCAAGATTCGATGAAATCAGGATATCCATCGACGGGCTGATCGTTCTGTAAAAATCCCGGTTGCGGTCGTACTGACCGCTTTCGAAGAAGTCCGTCAGCACGTTGTTCGAGTTCGACGCGCAGATCAGCCTGTTTACCGGAAGACCCGTCAGCTTCGCATAGTAGCCTGCGAGGATGTCGCCGAAATTACCGGTCGGAACGGAGAAATTAACAAGATCCCCGAGTTCGATGCGTCCTTGGCGGACCAGATCGAAATAGGAGTAGAAGTAATAGACGATCTGCGGGAGAAGCCGTCCGATATTGATCGAATTGGCGGAGGAGAAGGTCCATCCTGCCTGCGAGATGCTGTCCGCAAGAGCAGTGTCTCCGAAGATCTGCTTGACGCCGGTCTGGGTATCGTCGAAATTGCCGTCTACGCCGATAACGCGGGTGTTCGCGCCGCCCGTCGTGTTCATCTGGGCTTCCTGAACGGGGCTTACGCCGTCCTTCGGGTAGTAGACGAGGATCTTCGTTCCGGGAACGTCCTTAAAGCCTTCCAGAGCGGCCTTGCCGGTATCTCCCGAGGTGGCTGTGAGGATCGCGATGTTTCTGTCTTCGCCGCAGTTTTTCGCAGCGGTCGTCATCAGGAACGGCAGGATTGTCAGCGCCATGTCCTTGAACGCGGCGGTGGGACCGTGATGGAGCTCAAGGATTCCCCCGAAGGATGTCGGCACCGTGCGTACAAGAGAATCAATATCGAAGCGGCCGGACTGATAGGCGCCTTCGATGCACGCGTCGATCTGTTCGGGCGTAAAATCGAGGAATTCCGACAGTACGGCTTTCGCCAGCTCCGGATAGGACAGATCCTTCAATGCATTCAGATCGAAGCGGACATCATCAATAAACGTCGGTACGTAAAGTCCGCCGTCCGGGGCGAGTCCCCGGGTGACGGCCTCGGAAGCCGACGCCGTTTCGCTGCTGTTTCGGGTGCTGACGTAAATTTTATCTTTCATAAATTCCTGGTTTTTTCTCCGTGTGTATTTGAATTGCTCTGTTTCATATGATAGAATGTTTTCCCATGGAATACAAGTGTTTTTTACCGCAGTACAATCCACTGTCTTCCATTACAATTATAACAAAAGCCAAAGATTACAGGAGAAGACGTGAACATAGGATTACTCGGGCTCGGTACGATCGGTACGGGCGCATATGAACTTATCAATACAGGCTGCTGCCGTTTCCCTTCGGAACGAGCCGTTATTACGAAGATTCTCGATAAAGATCCGACTAAAAAGGCGGAAAACGCGGAGATCGTCACAGATCCGGGCGCGATCCTCGACGACGATTCCATCGGCATGGTGGTCGCGCTGTGCGGCGGACATGATTTCGAATACGGAATGATCAAAAAAGCTCTCGAAAAGGGCAAGCATGTCGTAACGGCCAACAAGGCCGTCATCGGCGCACATTTTGAAGAGCTGTGCGATCTGGCGGAAAAGAACGGCGTCATGCTGCGCTATGAAGCTTCGGTAGGCGGCGGTATCCCGATTATCAAGGGACTTGAACAGCAGCTCAGACTCAACGAGATCGACGAGATCAGAGGGATCCTGAACGGAACGACCAATTATATCCTGACCAAGATGACACAGAACGGACAGGACTTCGGCGAAGCGCTTAAGGACGCACAGGCCATCGGCTTTGCGGAAGCGGATCCCAGCGCCGATATCGGCGGCGGCGACGTATCGCGCAAGATCGCGATCCTGTCCTCGCTCGCCTACGGCGGAATGATCGAAGACGAAAAGATCAAAAAGCGCGGACTTGAAGACGTCAGAGCCTGCGATATCTTCGAAACAGGCCGCATGGGCTATCAGATCAAGCATCTCGGCCAGAGCGTCGACCGTGACGGTGTCGTTTCCGCCGTCGTCGAACCGGTTCTCTTTAAAAAGAGCAATCCGATGTCCGGCGTAGTCAACGAATACAATCTCGTCTCGATTCACGGCGACGTCATCGACGAGCTTCAGTTTTACGGAAAGGGAGCCGGCAGAGCGGCGACGGCGAACGCCATCGTTCAGGATGTACTGGATATCCTCGACGCAGTCGATAACGGCGTGACGATCCCGCAGCCGGTTTTTGATAAAAAACTCGAGCTTAACGGGAATGAAGAATTTTCCGGCGAGTATTACATCCGAATCGATCTCGGACATGACAAGAACAGTCTGTCCGACGTCCTTGAACGCGTCGAAGATGTCTGCGGGCTCAAGCATGTCAACACGGCGGACGGCAAGGTCTTCATCTTTACCGAAAATGTCAAAAGCACCGATTTCGACAAGCTGGCGGAAAGTTTTCACGCGGGTCCGGGCGAGCTGTTCTACGCCAGAATCTGCGACTAAGGCGGAGAGAATGCCGGAAATCATCAAAAATATCGATAAGAAGTCCGAAGACAGACATCAGAAAATAATCGTACAGAAGTACGGCGGAACCTCGGTGGGCTCCGTCGAAAAGATCAAAAGAGTCGCCAGACGTATCGTCGAACGGCAGAAGGCCGGAAACCGGGTTGTCGTCGTCGTATCTGCCATGGGCAAGACGACGGACGATCTTGTGGATCTGGCGAACCGTATCAACCCGAACCCGCCCAGCCGTGAAATGGACGTGCTGCTCGCGACAGGCGAACAGGTGAGCATCTCGCTGCTGGCGATGGCCATCGAAACGATCGGCGTACCGGTTATCAGCCTGACAGGCGCCCAGTGCGGAATCCGTACGAGCGACGTCCACAAGCGGGCACGCATCGACGCGATCGATACGACGCGCATCGAGAAGGAGCTGGCGGCGGGACAGATCGTCATTGTCGCGGGTTTCCAGGGCATCAACGACCAGCGCGATATCACGACGCTGGGACGAGGCGGCTCGGATACCAGCGCGGTCGCGGTTGCAGCGGCGCTCAAAGCGGACGCCTGCGAGATCTATACGGATGTGGACGGCGTCTTCAACGCGGACCCGAGAATGGTACCGCACGCGAAGAAGCTCAATATGATAAGCTACGAGGAAGTCCTCGAAATGGCAAGTCTCGGCGCGGGCGTACTCCACCCACGAAGTGTCGAGCTCGCGGAAAAATTCGATCTGCCGCTCGTCGTCAGGTCCAGCTACAATGACAACGAAGGGACGTTAATCGTGAGAAAGAATAAAATGGAACAGGCGATCGTCAAGGGGATCGCGCTGGATGAAAATATCGCCAAGATTTCGATCATGGAAGTGCCGGATAAACCGGGGATCGCCTTCAGGCTGTTCTCGATGCTCGCGAAGGCGAACATCCATATCGACATGATCGTACAGAACACGAACCGCGCGAACGTCAACGACATCTCCTTCACCGTCAACGCGGACGATCTCCAGGATGCGGTCACGGTGGCGCAGCAGTTCGCCTTCGAAGTCGAAGCGCAGAAGGTTGAATTCGACAAGGGTGTCGCGAAGCTGTCTATCATCGGAACGGGCATTGTCGGAAACCCCGATATCGCCAGCCGTTTCTTCGAAACGCTGTACAAGAACGGCGTCAATATCCGGACCATCTCGACGTCAGAAATCAAGATGTCGACGCTCATCGACAAGGAAGCCGCGCGGGACGCGATGGTCAAGGTTCACGAAGCCTTCGAGCTTGACCGCTGATCGCGATATGCGCCGCGGCTTAAAATAATCTGATCAAACGTACCGGACTGAAATAAACTGACCATACAAAGCACCCTGCGCGACGGGGTGTTTTTTTTACGAAAAATATCATAAAAGTGTTCGATAAGTGTTTTAAAAATGGTTTCTGGTGTATATAAATAGTGTTCGGAAAAACCGGACAGTAGATTTGGATATTTTATGGGAGGCAGTAAAATGTATATGGTACCTAGAGATCGTTTTGGAATCAGTGTTTTGGATGATTTCTTTAACAATTCCTTCTTTGGAAACGATGCGAAAGTACCGGCCATGATGAAGACCGATGTTTCCGAAAAAGGCGATGCGATGCAGCTCGACATGGAACTTCCGGGATACGATCAGGGCAATATTACAATCGACCTGGATAAGGGTTATCTTACAGTAACCGCGAAGAAGTCCGAAGATAAAGAACAGAAGGAAGGCGACAGGGTCGTCTCTCAGGAACGTTTTACCAGCGACTGTTCGAGAAGCTTCTACGTCGGTGAAGATCTGAACGAAAATGACATCAAGGCGAGCTTTGACAACGGTGTTCTTCAGATCACATTCCCGAAGGAAGAAAAACGTGAACTGCCGCAGAAGAAGCAGATCGCGATAACGGGAAAAGCGGAAGAAAAACCTGACGAAACGAAATAACGGCAAATAAAAAACTGACGGTGATGAGCCGCCAGTTTTTTATTGCTGATAATTAAACATTCCGCTGATCGGGCGGCGGCCGCCGGAATTCTGACTGCCGGCGGGCTTCCGTTACGCATAGTCAGCCGGAACCACAGCCTGATCCCCTGCCAGCGGAACCTCCCGAACCGTTCCATTCTGTGTCCGGTACAGACGTCTGTCCGTGACGATGGTATCTCCGATCCGGTACAGAGAATCGAGATATTCGAGATAGGTACCCGGCGTTACGATGCCGTTGAACTTGATCAGGTCGATCCCGCTTTTTCCGACGACGTCGTTGACGAGCTCGACACAGTTCATGCCGATTCCGTTATAGGTTTCGTAATCGCAGCCGTGTCTGAATTTATACATGACCGCATTTTCAAGCCGATACATCTGGCTTCCGACATCGTTGTACGAGTCGGGGCTCCCCGGAAGCTTTCCTTCTTCAGCGCGCTGTGCGCAGCTTTCCCACGGATACGTCATCGCTTCGATCTCTCGAAGCCGCTGCGCGACTTCCTCCTTGTGCTTATCCGTCAGATGAAGCCCGTAGGCAGCGAGGATCTTTTTATTATATTTGATCGCAAAATCGATATGCTTCTGCGGAGGAATCAGCGCCAGGACTCCGTCGGCGAAAAAGCCCCCGAGACGCCAGCTGCTTTCGTCGTAATTGCCGAAGGAATAAACCTTTCCGTCAAAACACAGGTCACAGTGGCCGAAGCCCTGCTGGATGCCCGCACGCGTATGGATATAGACGATCAGATCCGGCGGCGTCCCGGGATCCGGCTGTTCCATCATGCACAGCTCGGCCGGGTCTTCACTGACCAGCATGTTCACTTCGCGAAAGAAGCCGATGGGCAGAAAGGCCGCGATAATCGTCGGCAGCGAGAAGGTGAAGCGGCGTTTCAGACGGGGATGCAGCCGGAACAGACTGAGCAGGCAGTCAAACAGCATGTCCAGCGAGAAGAACAGCAGGTAGACTCCGGTCAGGGCGGCCGCCAGACGCGTGCGCTCCGGCGAAAAGATGAGTCCGAGACTGAGACCGATGTAGATCAACGACATCGCGAGAGTCCAGCCGCAGGGCGTCCCGTCATGTTTTCTGCGAAACACGTTAAGGAGCTCAAGGAGCCCGAGGGTCAGTCCGAGAAGTCCGCAGACGAGCGCGAAGCCGATATCGAAGAATACGGGAAACAGATACATCGCGGCGGCGCCGGTCAGAGAAAAGACACACAGCTCGACAGCCCGTTTTACTCTGGCTGCCGTTCTGGAAATGATAAAAAAGAAATAGACGACTGCGACAAGAGCGCAGCCCGCGACTCCTGCAAGTGCATAATCTTCTATCCGGACGGAATCGTTGAACAGCAGAAGCAGGGAGACGATGAAAACGGCGCAGCATACGCAGATGTCGATAAACAGCATAATGTTATGCCGTGCTCCGCCGCTTTCAGGCTTTTTATTGTCCGTCATATGCCAGCTCTGATAGTCGCCTGAATATTTGTAATTCATGATTTCCTCCCGCCGAGTTTCCGGAATATTCTTTAAATAAAAAAGCGGGGATAGCCCCCGCCTGAAATCTGTTCTGCCGTCAGGACTCGTCGTCCCCGAAAATAATCGTTTCAAGAATGTCACGGCTGCGTTCCGCTTCACGGATCGATTCTCGAAGCAGCTGGAACGGATCGCTGCTGTTCATCAGACGAATCCGTCTGGTCCGTACGACCATCGGTCCGGAGGATGTGATGACTGCCGGCGGCGCCGGCGGTGAAATAGCAGAGACGAACTGCGGGATTCTGGTTCCCGGGTCGTTCTTCAGCGTCGTCGTCTTTTCGCCGAAGGTCACTTCAAGTCCGAGATGATCGCTGATGCGCGGATAGCGTTTTCCCTGGAACAGAACCTCGCTGTTGAGAACCGGTTCTCCCGAATCGGTCAGGATCAGATCCGCGCGCATCGCCCTGCGGTCTTTCGGATCCTTCCATTCTTCCTCCGCCCCTGTGAGCGTCAGGTTGCTGTCCTTGACTTCCGCGATCTTAAAGGTATCCGTCAGATTCGAGTGGCTGAAGATATAGTCATAGGCTTCGCCCGGAGCATCATCCGGCGCGCTGAAGTCGCCCATGACGTACAGCGGAACCTCGAGCTTTCCCGTATGATCTTCGAAACGGTCCCACTGCGCGGAGAAAGGTTCCTCCGGATCGTTCCACCAGCCGAACTGGACCGAATAGAACCATTCCGGATTTCCCGTAAAGACGGTCTGGATTCCGAGCGCCATCCGCGTCTTGAAATTCTGGTAATCTGTCGTCGCGGACAGATAGAACGCGTCCGTTTTGCGAATCGGGTGCGGTGTCATAATCGCGATGCCTTCGTCGTAGTGCCCGTAGCCGAGATGAACGGGCAGCCAGCTCCAGTACCAGATCTGTCCGGAGTTTTTCAATGCCTCCGTGATCTGGAACGCGAAGTTCCCTTTTTTGACCGGGACCCTGTCCTGACACGGAACATAGCTGTCAAGCTCCTGAAGCGGAATTGCGTCTCCGTTGTTGAGCTGATTGACCTCCTGAAGGGCCACGACATCGTATTCGCCCCCGGAAAGCGCCTGCGTCAGAATCCTGAGCTGCTTTTCAGGATCGAATCCGATCATCGACGATGTATTCAGAGTTAATAGTTTCATCATTCACCTGTCTGTCTGTTTAATTCATGATAACTGGGGAAACCTTATTCCTGATATTACTTACCCTCCTAAAGATGAAATTAAGAGTGCGGGGCGAAATTGTCAAGCCTTTTGCTAAATTGAGCGCCGTTTTATACATTAATTGTATCGCACCCTGGCGCACAGGCTGGAGCGCTTTATACGTATCATGCTTTTCTTTGTTATAATAATACGAATCCCCGGCAGACGGGGAGTGAATTTTGAATGAAAACACAGGAGATTATATGGCACAATCTATTATCAATTCACTGAGCTTCCTTCCGGGATGGGCTCAGATTCTGCTGGTGTCGGCAATTCCGATTGTCGAACTGCGAGGAGCGATCCCGTGGGGGATCTTTGCGCTTCATATGGAACCGATCCACGTCATGCTTATTTCGATAATCGGATCGATCCTGCCGGCTCCGATTATTCTGCTGTTCGTACAGACGGTTCTCGGGTGGATGCGCCGCTCGAAGCATTTTTCGAAAATGGCCGCCTGGCTGGATGCGAAAGCCGCAAAGGGAAGTAAAAAGATCTCGGAATACAAGTTCTGGGGGCTGATGATTTTCGTTGCGATCCCGCTGCCCGGAACGGGCGTATGGACGGGATGCCTGGCCGCCTCGGTTCTCGAAATGAAATTTCCGCGCGCAATGCTCTGCGTCGCGCTGGGTTCATGCATCGCAGGCGTGATCGTTACGACGCTGTGTTCGATGGGTATGATGGCGCTCTGATCTGACGAAGACCGGGCTGTAACAGGGGTTCAATATGAAAGGATCGGAACGGACATGAAGACGAAGCAGGGAAGAGAGATCCGTATGGCCGTGTTCGATCTGGACGGCACGCTGCTTACGACAGATAAGCGGATTTCCGATGCCGACCGGGCCGCGGTACGCTTTCTGACGGACGGCGGCGTCAAGGTCGTTACAGCCAGCGGACGATTTCCGCTGACCGCGGCGGAAATGACAGCTCAGCTCGGCCTCGGCCTCGAGGATGATCTGTATATTGCCGACGGAGGCGGGACGATCTGCAGGGCCGGCAAAGCGCTCAGGAAGATCAATCCGATGGACCGGGAGGTTTATTCGACCACGACAGCCGCCAGTAAGGCGCTGGGATTCGCGCCGTATGCTGCTGCCGGAGACCGGGTTTATTTCGACAGCGAAGGACCGCTGGATGAGATTTACGGAACGCTCAACGAGCGTTCTCCGGGACTCGTACAGAAGGTGGACAGACTCGAAGAATGTGAAGATGTCTTAAAGCTCATCTACCGTATCTGGAATGAGGAAGATTTTGCGAAGCTCAAAGCGCTTGAGACCCCCGATATTCTCGTATTCCGTTCGTCGGAATACATGGCGGAGATCACGAACAGCAGGCTCGGAAAATGGAACGCTCTCGAATCGCTGATGCGCAGCGAGGCGATCGATCCGGAAAATGTCCTGGCGGTCGGAGACAGCGGAAACGACGCGGACATGCTGCGGGGAGCCGGCATCGGAGCCGCGATGAAAAACGCGCTGCCTGAGGCAGCCGAAGCGGCCGATCTGATCGGAGAGTATACCAGCGACGAAAGCGGCGTTGCCGGGATCGTATACGAGCTGTTCGAAAATGCGCCCTCCCGTTTCTGAACAGACTGAAACGAAGCCGGAAGGACCGGGCGCAGTCGAACATTTCTGATGAATAAAACTGAATAAACGGAACTGAAGGACAGGAATTGAAAGGAGAAAACGGTGGACAGCATGACTCACGGAGCAGACGACTATATCTGCAGCAGAAAAGAATTTTCGGAGAAGCTCGAACCGGGAACGCTTGCGGTCATAAGCTCCGGCCGGCCGGTACAGTGCTCGCTGGATGCAGACTATCCGTTCTATCCGGACAATAATTTTTATTATCTGACAGGCCTGACAGAGCCGGATACGCTGTATGCGGTCTTTAAAAACGGAGCCGGCGAGACTGTCGAATATCTGTTCCTGCCGGAACCGGAGCCGGAACGTGAAAAATGGACCGGAATACGGATGCGGGCCGATGAAGCCGCAGCCCTCTCTGGAATCGAAAATATTCTTCCCAGGAGCGGAGCTGCCGATTTCCTGGCAGACCTTGCGGATGAGGCGAAGATATATGCGGGCGATGCCGGACAGGCAGTACATCAGCGTTTTGCTCCCGGCAGCGCGGACTTTTCGGAAGCGCTCTCCCGCTGCCAGCTAGCGGACGTCGGCCCCGTTCTGGCGCGCCTGAGACTGATCAAGAAGCCGTGGGAGATCGATCTGATGAAGCAGGCCGTAAACATTACGGCCCGGGGACTCAACGACCTGCTGGGCGAGCTGCATCCGGGAATGCGGGAATACGAGGCGGCGGCGGTCTTCGAATATGCCGTCAGACGAGCCGGAGCGGAGCTCAGCTTTCCGACCATCGCGGCCTCCGGAAAGAACGGTCCGATTCTGCATTACGAAACCAACCGCAACAAAATGAAACGCGGGGATCTCGTCATGTTCGATCTCGGCGCAAGATATTGCGGCTACGCGGCGGACGTAAGCAGGACCTATCCCGTTTCCGGAACCTATTCGACGCGGCAGCGAAAGCTGTACGATGTGGTTCTCGGTGTCCAGAAGGATCTGATCAGCGCCTATCGGACGGGGGTGAGCCTCGTACAGCTGCAGGAGACGACTGTCGAGCTGTTTAAATGCCGCCTGCCCCTTGCGGGCTTTAAGCTGCCTGAAGCAGGGATCGGCGCCTGGTATTATCACAGCGTAGGTCATTCCCTCGGGCTGGATACCCATGACGGTACGAGCAGGGATCTCGTGCTCGAACCCAGGATGGTCATCACCTGCGAGCCGGGCATTTACATCGCGGAGGAAAACGTCGGAATCCGGATCGAGGACGACATCCTGATCACCGAAAAGGGACCCGTGAACCTGACTGAAAAGATCGTCAAGGATCCGGCGCGCATCGAACTGCTGATGAAATAAAAGCGCCCTTGACAAACCGCAGATACGGCGTTAACATATGGGACAGCAACACAAATCACAACTGAATAAACCCTATCCAGAGAGGCGGAGGGACAGGCCCGATGAAACCCGGCAACCGGCGTAAAGCAATGGTGCCAATACCTGCAGCATGACTGAATGATGGGAAAATCATAGCCCCGTCACGTTACGGGGCATTTTTTTCGGATAAGGGATTTATTCCGCGGAACTTTCCGCTGAAAGGAATCAGATGAAAACACTATTTACCTCAGAGTCCGTTACTGAAGGGCATCCGGATAAAATCTGCGATCAGATTTCCGACGCCGTACTCGACGCGATCTATGAAAAGGATCCGAACGGCCGTGTCGCCTGCGAAACCAGCGTTTCGACCGGTCTCGTTCTCGTAGCCGGAGAAATCACGACGGACTGCTATGTGGATATTCCGAAGATCGTCAGAGAAACGGTCCGTGAAATCGGATATGACCGCGCGAAATACGGCTTCGACTGCGACACCTGCGCGGTACTGACCGCGATTAACGAACAGTCGCCGGATATCGCTCAGGGCGTCGACAACGCCTATGAACACCGTCAGGGCGCGTCGGACGCGGAGCTCGCCCAGGGCGCCGGAGACCAGGGGATGATGTTCGGCTACGCATGCAGCGAAACGCCTGAACTGATGCCGCTTCCGATCTCGCTGGCTCACAAGCTGACGAAGAAGCTTGCGGAAGTCCGCAAGGACGATACGCTTTCCTATCTGCGCCCGGATGGAAAATCTCAGGTTACGATCGAATACGACGACGGAAAACCGACGCGCGTTGAAACGGTCGTCATCTCAAGCCAGCACGACGCTCACATCGAACACGATCAGATCGAAAATGACATCAAAAAGTACGTGATCCGTCCGGTTCTCGAAGCGGAAGGTCTGTACAGCGACGACATCAAGATCTTCGTCAATCCGACGGGCCGTTTCGTTATCGGCGGACCTCAGGGTGACGCGGGTCTTACAGGCCGCAAGATTATCGTCGATACCTACGGCGGAATGGGCCGTCACGGCGGCGGCGCTTTCTCCGGCAAGGACCCGTCTAAAGTAGACCGTTCCGCAGCGTACGCGGCGCGTCACGTCGCGAAGAACCTTGTCGCTGCGGGACTGGCAGATAAGGCGGAAGTACAGCTGGCCTATGCCATCGGTGTGGCGGAACCGGTTTCCATCAACGTCAGCACTTTCGGAACAGGAAAGCTTCCGGAAGATACGCTGGCGGAAATCGTCGAAGAAACCTTCGATCTCAGACCGGCTGCAATTATCCGCGATCTGGACCTGCGCCGTCCGATCTACAAGCAGACGGCTTCCTACGGTCACTTCGGCCGTCCGGATCTGAACCTCCCGTGGGAAGAACTCAACAAGGTGGAAGCTCTGAAGGAAGCGGCTGCGAAGCGCGCCTGAGGACCTCTGTGATGACGGCTGTATGATAATTTTTTGACTTATCCGGAAAAATTTTCAATTCTGTGCTTCAATCATGTATAATAAATAAAGGTTTAGTAAATTACACAAAACTTATTATTTTTCATAAGTTTGCAGGCGCAGGGGAAGCAGGATGAGTCGGAGAGGAATTTCTATCAAGACCGTTCAGCGCAGCCATCTGGAAGATATCGTCTGTCGTCACGAGAACAAGACGCGGCAGAAGAGCAGGATCTACCAGATCAGACAGGGCATGAAACGGGACGAGGAAGCCGTAGTCAGAGCTTCAGACTCTGAACGAAAAACGGGGAGCATCAAATAGTATTCAGGAAAGTCAGTCTGAGAAATCAGGCTGACTTTTTGTTTGTCTTTTA
>CALMRA010000106.1 GCA_937872065.1 uncultured Eubacteriaceae bacterium
ACGAACCGGATCGTTGCCGGGAGCTGAAATTGCGAACGTCATTTGACACTATCGTTTGGATTTCCGTAAGTGTATCAACAAGAGTAACCCAAATTATAAGCGGTTAAATAGTGGTCAAATAAGTGGTATTGTAAGTGGTAAAATTCTTTTCAAAAAAAGAAAAAAGCCCTGAAACCGCGTGGTTTCGGGCTTTAATACTTTTGAGGTTTTAATTAAAAATGGTGCGAGGAAAGAGACTTGAACTCTCACTGAACTTAGTATTCAACAGGCCCCTCAAACCTGCGCGTCTGCCAATTCCGCCATCCTCGCTTGTTTGCCGCTCATGTGTACCGGCGACTATTTAATTATAGCAAGATTGGAAAAATACGCAAGTCTTTTTTGAAACTTTTTTATCTACCCGGTTTCCGGTCTGTTCCGATGTGTTCGTCCGCCCAGTTCTTTACCTTTTCTTCGAGCTCTTTGAACGTCCCGTCGTTCTGTATCACGTAGTCCGCGTGGGCCAGCTTCTCGCTGTCAGTCATCTGCATACCGATACGTCCCAGCGCTTCCTCTTCGGTGAATCCGTCCCTGTCCATCAGCCTCTGCATCCGGACCTCGTGAGGGACGGTGACGAGCAGGACGGTATCCACCGTCCTGTCATCCCCGATCTCGATCAGCAGCGGGCAGTCGTAGATCACTGCCGGCGCATCCTTAATCGCCGAAATCTTCTGTCTGACGGCTTTTCGGATTGCAGGGTGCACGATTCCGTTAAGCTTCTCTCTCGCCCCGGAATCGGCCGATACGAGCGCTCCCATGCGTTTTCTGTCGTACCTTCCGTCCGGGAGGATCATCTGGCTGCCGAAAGTCTCCGCGATCTTGTCGAGGACAGCCGTCCCCGGACTCAGGAGCTCGGCTGCGATCGCGTCTGCATCGACCACCGGCACCCCGATCTTCCTGAATAAATCGGAGACTGTGGACTTCCCCGACGCGATGGTTCCGGTCAGTCCGATCACCTTCGGTCTGGGGTAATGTTTATTATCTTTCATCCGGCTTATTATCCGCCTTATTTGGCTTCATACCAGGATTCCGCGATATCGGCTTCGACCTTGAGCGGAACGTCCAGCTTGACGGCGTGTTCCATGCCGTTCACAAGGATCTCCTTGACCTGCTTCGCGATCGCCTTGTCGCAGTCGATAATGAGCTCATCGTGCACCTGCAGGACGATCTTCGCATCGAGGTTCTCTTCGTCGAGCTTCTGCCAGACGCCGATCATCGCGATCTTCATGATGTCCGCGGCGGCACCCTGGATAGGCATATTCAGCGCCTGCCGTTCCCCCGACTGCATGATCATCTTGTTTCTCGAATTGATTTCAGGCAGATAACGTCTGCGTCCCCAGATAGTCTGGGCGTATCCGTTCTTCTTCGCTTCCTCGATACTGTTGTCGAGGTATTCCTTGACCTTCGGGAATTCCGCGAAATAACGGTCGATAAATCCCTGCGCTTCAGCTCTCGAGACCCCCAGGTCGTTGGCCAGCGAAAACGCCTGCTTCCCGTAGATGAGCCCGAAGTTGATCATCTTCGCGAACCGTCTCTGGGTGGGCGTGACATCTTCGATATCTTCCTTGAAGACCTTCGCCGCGGTACTCGCGTGGACATCCTCTCCGTTGCTGAACGCCGCGACCAGGTTCGGATCTCCCGACAGCGCCGCGAGGATACGCAGCTCGATCTGAGAATAGTCCGCGTCGACCAGGACTCTGTCCGGTCCCGACGCGATAAACGCCTTCCGGATCTCACGCCCCTCTTCGGTCTTCACCGGAATGTTCTGCAGGTTCGGATCGGCAGAAGACAGCCGTCCTGTCGTCGTGACCGTCTGCTGGAACGTCGAATAGATCCGGCTCGTCTTTTTGTCCACGAAGGTGATCAGCCCCTTGCCGTACGTCGAGTCGAGCTTAGACAGCATACGGTATTCGAGGATCTTCCCGATTATCGGGCTGAAGGGCTCCAGCTGCTGCAGGACATCTGCGCTGGTGGACGGTCCCGTCTTTGTCTTCTTGATCACCGGGAGCCCCATCTTTTCGAACAGGAGCTCGCCCAGCTGCTTCGTGCTGCCGAGGTTGAAGGGTTCGCAGTCCCCCAGCTCGAAGATCTCCGCCGACAGCCGTTCCAGCTGTTCTCCGAAGTGCTTCGACAGGTGCTTAAGTACCTTCAGATCCACCGAAAATCCGGTTTCCTCCATATCCGCGAGAACCGGCACAAGCGCAAGCTCGATATCCCGGTACAGGATCCCCATCCCGTCCTCCTCAATCTTTTCCGTGATCATCGGGCGGGTCTTTTTGATCACCTCACACCCGGCCACGAGCCAGTCCGCGAGAACGCCTTCATCCAGATCCGCGACCCCGATACGCTTCTTACCCTTCCCGAAGATATCCTCTTCGGACGGGTAGCTTTCGTCAAGCCATCTCTGAGAGATCGCCGCCAGATCGTACTGCTGGTTTGACGGGTCAATCAGATACGACGCCAGGTAGCTGTCGTAACTGAAGTTCGCGATATTCACATTAAAATGATCGTAGAGCTTCGCGAGATGCTTCAGGTTGTGCCCGCAGGTCTTTACGTTGTCTGCAGCCGGAATCTCCGTCAGACCCTTAATAAACTGACGTACGAGAGCGTGTTCGCCGATATAGTAATAGAAGCTGTCAACCTCGAGTCCGAGCCATGCGCCCGTAAAATCCTCGTGGGTCAGGTCCGTTTCCGGATCCTCCGTCCAGTCGCAGACAATGTATTCACGCGCCTGATTGACCTTCGACAGCAGCGCGATCACGCCGCCCGAGCTGTCCACAGTAATGTAGCGGGTCTTCGGCCGTTCCGACGCGGAAGATCCCGGTTCTCCACCTTCTTCCTCCGCCTTTTCCATACGGGACAATACCGACTTGAACCCGAGATCCTTCATGATCTCTTCGCTCTTCTCATTGAGCATCGGCTCAAGCTTCAGATCGTCAAAGGTCACGTCCAGCGGGACATTGCAGTCGATGGTCCCGAGCTCGAGAGAGGCGTACGCATCTTCCTTTCCCGTAATGAGCCGTTCCTTGAGCTTGCCCTTCTGCTCGTCGATATGAGCGTACAGATTGTCAAGGGTCTTGTATTCCTTGACGAGCTTGAGAGCCGTCTTCTCCCCGACGCCGGCGATCCCCGGAATATTGTCGGACTTGTCGCCCATCAGCGCCTTGACCGTCCTGAGCTCGTCCGGCGTAACGCCGTACTTTTCCTCGATATAGGCCTCGTTGACATCCGCGAACTGGTTGCCGCTCCTCGTCGCCGTGTACAGAATCGTCACGTCCGGGCTTACGAGCTGGAACGAATCCCGGTCTCCCGTGATAATGTCCGTCTCGATTCCTTCCGCCGTTCCCCGTTTTGCGAGGGTCCCGAGGATATCGTCCGCCTCGAAGCCTTCCTTCGTAATACGCGGGATGTTCATCGCATCCAGCAGCTCGTACAGAATCTTCTGCTGGACCTGGAGATCCTCGGGCATCTTTTCACGCCCCGCCTTGTAGTCCTCATACTTTTCATGCCGGAACGTAGGCGTCGGCAGGTCGAAGGCTACGCCAAGATACGTCGGGTCGTAATCCTTCTTTATTTTGAGCAGGATGTTCATGAACCCGTATAACGCGTTCGTCGGCACCCCCTTCGCGCTGTTCATCGGCCGCATTCCGTAGAAGAGCCTGTACAGCAGCGAGTTTCCGTCTATTAATATGCTGGTCTGATCCGCCATAATTTCCTCCGATTGTTCCATTCATTATATAATAGATTGAGTATACCCGGAGAAATACGGAGAACAGATTTTGTTTGACAGAAATCCTTCCAGCTTGTATAATCGAATATGCTGTCGAGGTGTAGCGCAGTCTGGTAGCGCACATGGTTTGGGACCATGGGGCCGAAGGTTCGAATCCTTTCACCTCGACCATTTTTGATAACACGATAAAATTATTTTCATATGGACCCTTAGCTCAGTTGGTCAGAGCATCCGGCTCATAACCGGCAGGTCCCGGGTTCAAGTCCCTGAGGGTCCACCACTTTGAAAAATAACGCGGTTCTGTAGTATACAGAATCGCGTTTTTATTTTCTAAGACTTAAATAATAGTGTGGTTGAAACACGAGTCTCCTTTTCTTTTCCCCTTGATTACACGCTTATTAATAAATAAAATATTGTTTACATTTAAG
>CALMRA010000107.1 GCA_937872065.1 uncultured Eubacteriaceae bacterium
TCCTTCCCTGCGGACGTAAACCTTAGCTGCTGTCGAGCCGATATCAATTCCCGCGTAGTCCATCAGCAGTACCTGTCCCTGTTCGGATTGAAATCCTGCTCCGCCGCTTCAAACTCGCGGCACAGACCGGGATGGGATTCGATATAATCCCGAACGCTGTCCGCATCGTCTTCGGCCACGATAAGCGAGACGCCGCAGCAGCGTGTCAGGCTTCTGGGGGCAGGCGCAATCCGCGTTCTGATCCCTTCGTCTTTGAGAAGAGAACGCAGATTGAGCGCCTGTTCATGAGAATCAAACAGCAGATAGTTGACGAGCATCAGTCCGCGATCATTTCAAGGAACGCTTCGACACGCGTTCTGAGCTGTTCTGCATCACTGTCAGTATAGTCAGTTTCCAGACCGAGAACCGGGATGCCTTCGTCGCTGAGTCTGCGTTCTACCAGGTAGCCTTCAGTATCATACAGATTGCAGAACTTCAGGTTCAGGTCGATCACGCCGTCCACATCATATTCCTTCGCAAGACGGACAATATCGTCGGCGCGTCCCGGATTGGGCGTGAAGCAGGCGCAGTTGATGTTGCCGAGGTAGCGGTCCGTCAGCGCGTCGATGGCTTCTTCAACGCTCTTGTTATCTTCGGCGACTTCGTGGGTGAAATAGCGGGTACCCGTGCAGTTTTCTTCGCAGACGACGACCGCGCCGGAGGATTCGATAATATTGTGGATCTTCCAGTTCGGAACGGCCAGAGGCGTGCCTGTGATCAGAATTCTCGGAGCATCCTTCGCCGCGACGGATTTACCGTCGGCAATGCGCTGTTCGAGCTCGTCGCAGACTCTGTTCACCTGAGCGGTCAGACGCTCCGGATCGTCGAAGAACGCGATCTGCATGATAAGCAGGGCGTCACGGCCGCTGATCGGAACATTTTCGTTCTTTCTGCACTCGTACAGACGGGCCAGCGCTCTGCGCTTTTCGTTCATGATGCGGATCGAATCGTTCAGTGTTTCAAGTGTCGCGGGCTTTCCGGTCAGCTCTCCAGCCTGGTCCATAAACAGACGGATCTCGTCGCTCCAGGCCTGCATATCCTGGGGACGCTTGCCGTGAGGCAGATGCATGATGTGCATTGGTACGTCTTCACCGAGGATTTCGTAGGCTTTTTTCTTGCCGTCGCAGGTCGTTTCACCGACGAACATATCGGCGATACGGAAGAAAGGACATGTGCGGCCGAGTCTCGCGCCGACTGACGCCTTGATCAGAGGACATGTGTTGGCCGGAAGAACGGTTTCCCCTTCCGGAACCCAGAACTGGGAGCCGCCGCACAGGCCGGTCACGATCCCGTCCGATGCGAGGATCACTTCGTCAGGAACGAACACACAGAAAGTCCCGAATATCTTTCTGCCCTTTTTCTGTTCTTCCACGAGCTCCGCGGGGCGCAGTCCGTGTATGTCCGCCGCTACCGCGTAAAAATAGTCCATCGTGTCCGGCGAATCGTTTGACGTCAAAAAGACGTCTCCGAAAGCTGCCGGCAGCGCCTCGCACAGCTGATCGTGGGTTTCGAGGTCCATTCCGAGATCCTGCCACATCTGATGATTTTTATCCATTGTCTTCTCCAGTTCTGTTTTTTATTTGTCTGAACCGGCTGATATTTCCAGCCTTATTCAGCAGCGTTCTGTTTCGTGTCCGAATTCGTATATTCGAGACTCTGCAGCGCGGTCTCCCGAACTGCCCGGGCCGCTTCGTCGACTTCCTCTTCCGTATTGTACGGACCGAAGGAAAAACGGACGGTCCCCTGAGGATACGTGCCCAGTGTCATGTGAGCCCGGGGCGCGCAGTGAAGGCCGACTCTCGTGATGATCCCTCTGTTTTCGAGCTCGAACGCAGCGGTTCCGTTGTCCGTCTGGGTAAAATCGACGCTGACGACGCCGATACGTCGTCTGTCATCCGGTTCCGCAATCCCTGCGATCCTGATCCCGGGAATATCTCCGATTTCAGCAAGGAAACGGGCGGCCAGCTCCCGCTCGGTCTTTCCCCGTTCGCTTCCTGCGCGTTCGTTTTCGCGGAGCGCGTGCCTGAGCCCGACAATCGCGGGCAGCGGAAGCGTACCGCTTTCGAATTTATCCGGGAGAAAATCAGGCTGATTTTCAGAGTCCGAACGCGAGCCTGTTCCCCCTTCGATGAGCGGTGTCATCTCCCTGGCAAGGGCGTCTCTGACGACAAAGCCGCCGACTCCCTGAGGACCGAGGAGCCCCTTATGTCCGGGGAAGGCGAGAAAATCGATCTGCATCGTTTTCATATCGATGGGCACACACCCGGCTGTCTGCGCCGCATCGAGCGCGAACCAGATTCCCTTCTCCCCGCAGATCTTCCCGATTTCCGCAGCCGGCAGGATAGTCCCGCATACGTTCGACGCGTGGGTGACGAGCACCGCTTTCGTATTGTCTCTGATGAGCTCTCGAATGCGCTCGGGATCGAGAGTACCGTCCGACGCGCACTGGGCGCAGTCGAATTCCACTCCCTGCCCGGCAAGAGAGGTCAGCGGGCGCATCACCGCGTTGTGCTCGACTGAAGAGACCACGATATGATCCCCCGGGCGCAGCAGTCCTTTGAGAAACTGATTGAGCGCCTGAGTCGCGCCGGCGGTAAAGCAGACTCTGCTGTCTGAAGGCGCGCAAAAGAGCTCCGAAAGGAGCCTTCTCGTATCAGCCACCTCTTCAAGAAGATCGTATGCGCCGTCAAAGCCTGTACGGCTCACATTGTAAGCGTGATTTTCCAGCATGTCCGCCACTGCGGCGCCTGTTCCGGGCGCCTTCGGAAAGGATGTGGAAGCGTTGTCAAGATAAATCTGGGTCATTTGATTCTTTCCTGCTTATCGAATTAATCTATGGGATATCTTTATTTTACAGAGACAGTCACTGAAAATCGAACAGATAGAACTGGAATAAGACCTGTTTAATCGGATAAATCGATTAATCGGAGTGAAACTCATGAAATTAAATCATAACGGCCGCAGTTTAGTTTTGAAGTTTCGCGGTACAGTAGTAAATAGTAAAGGAGAACTTATGAATACTTCCAGCAAAACGGTACTGAAAATCTCTCTCGCACTGAACCTGATTGTCGTCGTGCTCGATACTATCGGCATCGTTCAGGGACTGGGCAGACCCGGACAGTCGATGTTCCTGTTCTATACCGAAGACAGCAATATTCTCTCGCTGGCGGCGTGCGCATGCTTTTCCGTCTGCACGATTCTCATTCTGAGCGGCAGACTTTCGGAAATGCCCCGCTGGGCGCAGATTCTTAAATATATGGCTGCCTGCTGTCTGACACTGACGTTTCTCGTCGTCGTCTGTGTGCTCGCCCCGATGAACGGCGCTGACGGATACCAGCATATGCTGATAGAAGGTCAGTTCCTGTACTTCCATCTGCTCTGTCCGATCCTTGTTTTCATCTCGTTCGTCTTCTTCGAAAAGAAGCCCCGGCTTGACAGGAAAGATATCTGGTATGCGGTCATTCCGACGCTTATCTACGCGGCGATTGTCATCGTCCTGAACATCTCCGGCACGATCACCGGTCCCTACCCGTTCCTGATGGTCCGGGAACAGCCGGTATGGCAGTCGATCCTGTGGTGCGTGGCGATCCTCGGCGGAGATCTGCTGATCTCGGAGCTGGTCAGACGCGCAAACGCAGCAGGCGGTGCAGCGTGATACTGCACGACTGAATATCCTTCTAGATAATCCGGCAAAAAAACAAAAGACGTCTGTCCGTTACAGTCGCGGATCAGGCGTCTTTTTATCGCTTATGGAGAATGCTCGTTTCTATTTGTTTCTTCGCAGACTGAAGTCAGTCACCGTGTCAGACTGTGATTTCGACCTGATTGCCTTCGATTCCGACAACGCAGCTTTCGTAGTAGCCGTCCCCCGTCGTTCTCGGTCCGCTTATCACTTCGTATCCGTCGTCCTTCAGGCGCCGGGTCAGCTCGTCCACTTTTTCAGGACTTCCGACACTGAAAGCCAGATGGATCAGTCCGGTTCTGGCCGGCGTTTTTTCAGGATCCTGGATATCCGGCTTGTTCATAATTTCGAGACGGGAGGCGTCGTCGAAGCTCAGGAAATACGAGCGGAAGCCCGTCGTTTTGTTGTGGTACATATCGTTTGCCGACGCCCCGAAATAATCCGTAAAGAAATCCTTCGTCTTTTCAAGGTCGTTCACGTACATCGCGATGTGCTCGATGTTCATCTATGCTCTCCGTTCATTTTACTGATCAAACCTGATACTCAATTCCGGTACCTGAAACCGATATTGAAATGCAGATATTATCTGAATGCATCTTACCATATTCCCGCTGTTCAGGCAGGATCCTCCTGCCGCGGCTGAACCTCCGGCAGCTTCTTCCAGATATACCAGGCGTATCCCAGTGAAATCACGCTGATTCCCGCACAGGTCACGATCTGGGACGTATCGGTAATCGCCCTTTCGTTGCAGAAAGCCGCGAGGGCGTTGAACAGGCCGTGGAACAGGCAGCAGGGAACGATATTTCCGGTTTTAACGACAAAGACGGACAGCATGAGTCCGATTGACAGCGCGTAAATCACCTGCAGCCCCGTCGAAAAGAGATCGGAGCCCGAGATGAGGTTTATCAGATGGCCGAGGCCGAAGGTAAGCGACGAGACAAGAATCGCCGTTTTAACCGATCTTCTGATCAGCAGTCTTAACAGATAGCCCCGGAACAGGATTTCTTCGGAAAAGCCGATACAGAACATCGACAGTACATAAAAAATCGTCTGAACGACCGGAAAGCGCATGACCGCACCGCCCCACAGATTCGCAGTCGCGACGGCGATCATCGGAAGCAGGTACAGCAGCTTGCGATACGGGAGTCCGTTCATCGGCATAAAGCCGATAAGCCTGAAGCAGTCGTCTTTCTTCATCATGTAGATAAGGAACGCCAGAATACAGGCAGTCGGTATAAGCCTGAATCCCAGGGCAAGACTGTCTCCCCAGACACTGTCGTAGATGCTCATGACGACAATGTATAATGCGATGAGCCAGATTACCGTTTTGCTGCTGAGTCTGTTGTCAGTCAATGTGTTCTCCCCTGTAAATCGTGATTCCTCGTTTAATAAGACCGTCTTTTTCTATCGCAGGTTCATCATATAAAAATAATAAATAACGACCCCGATCTGGACGCACAGGATGACCGGCACGCCTATCGTGAACTTCGCGTGCTTCGTCTTGTGATGGTAATGCTTCATCCCGAGCATGATTCCGGGCGCTCCGCCGATAACGGCCAGCGTCATAAACGTCGCTTCCGGCGTCCGCCAGGTGCCCTCCTGGGCCTTGCGCTTATCGGCCCCCATCATGAAATAGCTGCAGAGATTGACCAGCAGCAGATAAATAAGTACAACGTACATTAAAAGCCTTTCTATTCATAACGAATTCACCGCCGTTTAATTCATCATACAGACGATGCGTTACAATTGTTTATAATGAATTTAAACGTATTTATCATAACATGAATCGGGAGGAGAAAATGAAGGAGTCAGAACAGAGCATCAGAACCAAAGCGATCAACTGCGTTACAAACACGGCGCTGCCGGTCCTCAGGCAGCAGTTCGAGGAATGCGGCTGCGACCTTGACAAGCAGTATGAAAAATACGGGAATACGGAATTCTTTTTTGCGGAAATAATCGAACCCGGGCATATTTATGAGATCGGATATCCTCAGTGCTTCTGTCCGGATGTGCTTGAAGGCAAAACGAAGGATCCCGCCCAGTGCGAATGCTCTCGACAGAGCATTATCTATGTGTATGAAAATCTGATTCCGGATAAAAAGGTCGATGTGCAGCTCATCGAAACAGTGCTCACCGGGGCAGAAAAATGCCGGTTCAGAGTGACCGTCGATTAAGACGGATCCCAGGCCCGGCATCTTGCAGATCATATTGAAATTCTGGCTCTTACTGTTCGAGTGTCCATTTGATGCCCTTCGCTGTCCTAAGCGCGGCGTCCCTGAAATGGTTGCCCGGATTGGACTCGTAAATCGTGTGAATTCCCCGGTCGTGAAGATACCGCTCGATAGTCACCGTGTTCTCTTCAACTCTTTTGAGAACCTGGTTTCTCGTGCGGCTTTCTTTATTTCCCAGTGAAAAATACATGGTCTGAATCTGTCCCTGAACCTGATGCGACTTGACATAATCAACGAGCTTCGGAAACCACAGGGAACCTGAGGCCGAGACGATCCGCTGGAAATCTGTTTTCTGATAAGCCGCGTACAGCGCGAACAGTCCGGCCAGCGAATAGCCTGCAAGAACGGAATAATCGGGAGCTTCCGGAAGCGCATCCCGGATCGCAGGCATAATCGCGTCGTTGAGCTTTCTCAGATATTCGTCCGCCTCCCCGGAACAGGGCCTGTCGTCCTTCGAGACAGGCGGGATCGCCCACGGAGACATCTCGTCGTCCCACCGGATATCGTTGACGACGGCGAGCGAAAAGTCCGGACTGCCGGCCTTCCTGCACGCCTCGTGCAGCGAGTCTCCTTCTCCGTGGACCGCGTGGTAAACCACCAGCGGCGCCGAAGCTTTTTCTGCCATATACAGCTGAATCCGCTTTCCCGCCGCCTCTAATTCCCGATACTTATCTTCGCTCACTGTTCTGCCTCTGCCCTGCCTGCATATTTCATGTAGCCGTTCATATCTTCAAATCCCAGCTTCCTGTACATATTTACCGCGCCGTCCGACGCTTCGAGATAGATCTTCGACACGCCGTTATCCTGAGCCTGTTTGATAAACCTGGTAACCAGTTCCTGAGCGATGCCGTTTCTGCGGTATTCAGGAACGGTATAGATATTCATCAGATAGGCGCACTTCCCGTTCAGATTGTCCGGTGACGGCATTTCACTGTAACAGCACAGCCCGCCGCATCCGACGATCTGACCGTCCGCATAGACGAAAGCGGCGGAGTGGGAACCGTCCGTCAGCGCTTTTTTATAATAACGCCTGTTTTCTTCCATCAGCGTACTCATATCTGTTTCGTTATCCACCGAAAACACATCTCTGAGAACTGTCTCTCTCCACTCCATCAGACTTTCAAGATCGTCGAGGCCGGCATCTTTGATTTCAAACTTCACCCGTATTCTCCGTTCCTCCGGCGTCCGCCGATCCCCCGTTCTCCAGCAGCTCCTTTATATCAGGCTTGCCGTTATCTGTGAGCGGGATGCTGTCCAGCAGAACAAAGCGTTCCGGCATCATATAGGGGGTCAGATAAGCTTCCATCCGTTTTCTGACGGATTCCAGACTGAAGGCGCCTTCCTCCGGAACGATATAGGCAGTCAGATGGGAAAGACCGCTGCTGTCAGGTGACGGATACACCAGACCCGTTTTGACCCCGGGACATCTGCACAGCACGTTTTCGACCTCTTCGGGCTCGACCCGCTTTCCGAGAATCATAACCTGCGAGTCCTTTCTGTGAAGAAACGCAAGATTCCCGTCGGGCAGCATCCGCCCCAGATCGCCGCTTCTGTACATTATCGTGCCGTCGCTTCGGGTCACGAACATTTCGTTTTTACTCTTATCCAGATAACCGTCGGAAACGCCTCCGCCCGAAATGCAGAGCTCTCCGATCTGCCCCTGCAGGACAGGATTGAGATTCTCATCAAGGATCTGAACATCGACGTCGAGGATCGGCTTCCCGACCGGATACGTTCCGTCCGTAAGCGCCTGCTGTCCGTTGCAGTGAAAATAGGTCGCGCAGACCGTCGTCTCCGACGGACCGTAGGTATTGTATACCTCGACCTGCGGAAGCAGCCTGTCCACGTAGCCTGCTCGCAGTACGTCTCCGCCGCTGATCAGAAGCCGCAGGCTCTCCGGAATCGCATCCAGAGCATTCAGGTCCATCAGCAGATACGGAAATCCGCTGATGATGGTCACGCCCTTCTCCCGCACAAAGTCCATGAGCAGATTCACATCCGTTTTTGCAGACTCCGGCGGAACGGCGACAGCCGCGCCCGACAGGAGCGACGCGAAAACCTCCTCGACAAAAATATCGAAGGAACAGACTGAATACTGCAGCATGATATCATCTGCCTTCAGATGATACTCGTTATCGAAGGCCCGCGCATAGCCTGTGACATTCCGATTCGTCACGACGACGCCCTTGGGGACACCTGTGGATCCGGAGGTATACAGGATGTAGGCCGGCGATTCAGGCCGGGCTTCACAGGAAGCGTCAGCTGACACTGTCTCTTCTATATGATCCTCAATATTCTCGAGAAACAGCAGCGGGAAACCGGCAAGCTTATCCGCATATTTTAGCTGTGAGATGATAAAGCCGACGCCGCTTTCCTTCATCATGAAACGGATGCGTTCAGTCGGAAAATCCGGTTCAGCCGGAACATAAGCCGATCCGGCTTTCAGAACCGCCAGCATCGAGGCGATCATCCCCGCGCCGTGATCCGTGATGATGCCGATGCGCTCTGATTTGACAGGAAACGCCGCCGCAACCGATTTTGTCAGCTCATTGAGCTGCGAGAACGTGAACGTTCTGTCTTCCTGATAAACGGCGGGTCTGCCGGGCTTTTTACTTACGACATCGGCAAAGCGTTTATAAATTATATTTTCATTCATACAGGATATCTTTCCCTGTTTTCTGTGAGACAGACTGCTGTCTCAGTATTTTTTCTATTGACTGTCATTGAATGTCGTCAAAGCTGCCGGCCGCTTAACGACCGATTTCGTATAATCAATATACTGTCAATATATTAGTATCTAACAGCAAAGTAATGTTAAGCTTTATTGTATTAAATAAAATTGCATTGAGGAAGCAGGAGCGATAGTCTTCGTAGATAAGAAGGATCCGGAATTTCAAAAATCCCGAGACGAAAAGCATTCGTTTCGGGATTCTTTTATTTCTGATTGTTTAACTTTTAAAAACTTCAATCAGCTCTTATTCGTAATGAGTCCACATTCGTTTGACAAAAACAATTCCCTCGAATAGCTCTCCATTTGAATCAGTCAGTAAATCTGTATTCTCCATTACTGAATAGACAAGTCTGTGTTTGATATTAATACGTCTTGAATAATTGCCTTCGAGATTACCGATCAGTTTTTCGTAAGGAGGAGGATTTCCGAACGGATCTGAGCACAGTATATCGAGCAGAATTCTGGTTTTTTTCTCAAGCCCTGCACTTTTCAAAAGCCTTTTATCTTTAACTGCCTGTTTACTGAATGTAACCAGAAACATTTACCATTCCTCATCCGGATCATATACTGCACGTGTCGAAATCGCTTCCTGATCTGCAGCAAGAATGCTTTCAGACAATCCGGGAACAGAATTCAGATACAGTGTTTCCTGCAGAGCATTCCAGTCTTCTTCAGATATCAGGACGGCATTTCTTCCCCGGCTGTTGGTAATCGTAATCGGAGTACTATTTTCATTCACATCTGTAATCAGCTGATACAGATTTTTTCTGGCTGTCGTCACATTTATAGAAGTCATGATAATCCCTCCTTCTTTACCCTCAGTATAACGTACGTTTTAAAGTACGTCAATGGCATCGGAATATTGAATACGAAGATTTACCGACATAAAACAATATGTCAGAAGCCCGTGAACGGTCTGCTTGCTATACCGTCAGTCCGGCAGTGAACTTAATTAGCTGAGTCTTATTCCTGCGCCATCGGCTCGTACTGAGCGAACGCACACTTCGTCAGGAAATCTTCCGCTTCGTGAACCTGTTCTGTCACGTCTGTTCCGTCGGAAGCAATCGCCTGTCCCGGAATGCATCTGTCCTCAACAGCTACGCCCTGTTCGGCTTTCTGCAGCGAAAAATAATTGCCTTCCGCGCCGAAGGTAACGACTGGCTGGAGCATACAGTTGTTATATGCGTCGAGAATCGCAGCTGCGGAGACGCCCTTGGGATCGATGCATTCGTACTTCGAAAAATCCGCTGTTTCGACCGGTCCGCTTTCACGGTAGAGCCTGTTCGCCTTTTCCAGAAGTTCGAGGTCTTCTTCGCTCAGCGGCCTGAAATCCTGCATATAGGAAATATTATCTTCGACCTGAGCAAGATCGGACATGCCGGACAGAACGGTCAGAACACCCGGAAGACTCGCGGCAAAACGGATCGCCCATGAAGCGACGGACATATCCGGTTCCGCTTCCTTCATCATCGCTTCGACTTCCGCCGGCGCCTTCGCCAGCATTCCGCCCTTTACCGGTTCCATAACGATCACCTGGCGTCCGTGCTTTCGTATTACGTCGTAGCAGGCCTTCGCCTGAATGAAATAACTGTCCCAGTCGATGTAGTTGAGCGCAATCTGAACGAATTCGATTTCCGGATGTTCCGCGAGAATCTTGTCCAGGCTTTCCGCATCGTCATGATAGGAGAAGCCGATGTGACGGATCTTTCCTTCATCCTTCCACTGCTTCAGATGCTCGAACATATGACATCTCTTCACTTCGTCGTTGTAGCGGATCCAGTTCATATTGTGCAGGAGGAAATAATCGAAGTAGTCGACCCCGCAGTTTTCCAGTTGCTTTTCAAAGATATCCACGACCTGCTGTTCTTCCGTAATCGTAAAGATCGGAAGCTTCGAGGCGATGGTATAGCTGTCTCTGTCGTGTCTTGACACGAGACATTTTCTGATCGCATTTTCGCTCTTTCCGTTATGGTAGACGAAACTCGTATCAAAGTACGTGAATCCCGCATCGAGGAATTCGTCAACCATCTGGTTAACCTCTTCAAAATCAATATCTGTCGGATCGTCCGACAGGACCGGAAGTCTCATCCATCCGAATCCGAGAGGTCCCTTTGTCATTTTCTGCTCCTTTATATCTGATCAATCTTCTATAAACATTCCGTTGTGACTGCCGGACGGAATACGCCGAATCTTATTCTGAATATATAATGGGAAAATTCTGGTGTAAAATCAAAAAAAGGTATATTAATATACGTA
>CALMRA010000108.1 GCA_937872065.1 uncultured Eubacteriaceae bacterium
AATCCCGTCCTGCAGCGTCGGCTCGGCTATTGCAGGAGGGCTGTCCATGGCATTCGGATGCACGCTCAGAGCTCCCCACGGAGGCATCTTCGTTCTTCCGACCATCGGCAATCCGTTCATGTATCTCGCGGCGATCGCCATCGGCGCCCTCGTCGGATGCTTTATCCTCGGATTCTTAAAAAAGCCGCTGCCTGAATCGGAAGCGCAGCTGGAAAAAGAACCGGAACAGGAACTGGAAGTGGAAGTAGAAGCGGAATGAGCAGGGAACAGTGCGCACAGGCTGCGCTCGGTCTGATCAGACCCGGCATGACTGTCGGGATGGGGGGCGGCTCGACCGTCGCCCTCCTGATCGGTCTGGCGGCCGGGACAGACATCACCGTCGTGTCTCCGTCCTGGGATACCTTAAGACTCTGCAGAGAGCAGGGGCTTAACACGGCGTCTCTGCAGGATACGGAATCGGTGGACATCGCGTTCGACGGCTGCGACGAGCTCGATATGCAGCTCAACGCACTGAAGAGCTGCGGCGGGATCCATACCAGGGAAAAGATCACAGCCGCGATGGCGGAAGATTACGTCCTTCTTGCGGATTCGTCAAAGCTTGCGGACAGTCTCAGCTTCGATGTACCCGTGGTACTGGAGGTGCTGGAGCCTGCCCTCGCATCGGTCAGACATAAGCTTGAGAAAGCCGGATATACGGCGCAGTTAAGATGCGGAAGCGGAAAGACCGGTCCGGTGGTGACAGATGACGGACATCTGCTGATGGACCTGACGGTGCCGGCGGACGCCGACGTACAGAGCGTCTATCGTGATCTGCAGGATCTACCGGGAGTCGTTGAAAACTCGCTGTTTTATCAGGTGGCGACAAAAGCCGTCATCTCCGGCGAAAACGGAATTGAAATTATCGAAAGGAACAGATAAATGGCAAAGCTTAACTGGGGAATCCTCGGAACCGGATGGATCGCTCACGAAATGGGTGAAGCGCTGAACAAGGTAAACGGCGAAATCTACGCCGTATGCGACACGAGCCTTGAAGGCGCGGAAAAATATGCGAAGGAATTCGGCGTGACGAAGGCCTACGGCAGCGCCGACGAAATGATCGCGG
>CALMRA010000109.1 GCA_937872065.1 uncultured Eubacteriaceae bacterium
GTCGTCACCCACAAGGTAAAGCCCTTCGGACTCAAAGACAAACTCGGCTATATGTTCGGAGATTTCGGAAACGACTTCTTCTTCGTATTCACCAGCAGCTTCTTGATGCTCTACTATACGAACGTTCTCGGCGTATCCGCAGCGACAGTCGGCACGCTGTTCCTCGTATCACGATGCGTCGACGCCTTCACCGACATCGGCATGGGTCGAATCGTCGATACCGCGAAGCCCAATAAGCACGGCAGGTACCGCGTCTGGATAAAACGCATGAGGCTGCCTGTCGTTATCGCAGGCGCTCTGCTTTTCCTTCCCTTTGCGTCAAGTCTTGGCGATATGGGTAAGATTATCTACATATACTTCACCTATCTTCTCTGGGGAAGCATCTGCTACACGGCAATCAACATTCCTTACGGCTCCATGGCCGGCGCAATCACAGCCGATCCTGTACAGCGCGGCGAGCTCTCGACCTTCAGAAGCGTCGGAGCAGCTCTCGGCGGACTTCTTGTCGGCGCCCTCGTGCCGCAGGTTATCTACATTAACGGACACTTAAGCGGAACCCGCTTCTTCATGATCGCCTGTATCTTCGCGGTCTGCGCATATTTCTGCTACGTCCTCTGCTACAAATGGTGTACCGAACGCGTCACGATCGAACAGAAGGATAAAGCGGCGGAAGAAAAGATTCCTGCAGGCAAGCTGGTCAAGGAACTCTTCACCAATCAGGCCCTGCTTTCATTAATCGTCTCGGCTATCGTTCTGCTCGTCGCAACACTGCTTGCATCAAGCCTGAACATGTACCTGTATAACGACTATTTTCACAATTCAGCCGCCATGTCCGTAGCCGCAATGCTCCAGACAGCCGCGACACTGCTCCTGGCGCCCTTCGCGACGAAGATCATCAAACGCTGGGGCAAGAAGGAAGCCTGCGTCGTTTCTCTGATCTTTGCCTGCGCGATGTACGCGCTGATGTTCATGATGCATATCTCGAATCCATGGATCTTCTGCGGGATGATCTTCTTCGGAAACCTCGGCTCGGGTATGTTTAACCTGATGATCTGGGCCTTCATTACAGACGTCATCGACTATCAGGAAGTTATTTCCGGCGAACGCGACGACGGTACAGTATACGGCGTCTACAGCTTCTCAAGAAAGCTCGGACAGGCGCTGGCCGGCGGCATCAGCGGCTACGCGCTGGCAATCGTCGGATACGTTGTCAGCACAGACGGAGAAGCCGTCACGCAGACAACAAATGTATTAAACAATATTTACAGCTTTGCAACACTCGTTCCTGCTGTCGCCTACGGAGTTATCGCACTGATTCTCTTCTTCTGGTATCCCCTTAACAAGAAGAAGATCGCAGAAAATCAGCGCAAGCTAGGTCTGGACACGACAGCCGGAGAATAATCGATATAGTTTGACCCCTGTTAAACAC
>CALMRA010000110.1 GCA_937872065.1 uncultured Eubacteriaceae bacterium
GGATACACCTGCAGGCTGCGTTCGAGGATTCCGTTCAGATGGGCGATCAGGGTTCCGTAGTTCGTGAAGTAGGCGCCCTGGTCCTCGGCGCATTTCCTGCGGTACACCATTTCCCGTTCGTTGAGCATACAGCCGCCGCAGTGAACGATCAGCGCGTACTGGCTCAGGTCTTCGGGGAAAGTCCCGCCCGAGGTGAAGGCGAACTTCAGGTCCTTGCCCGTGTAGTTCGAGATCCACCGCGGAATCTTCACGGTCCCGAGATCCTCGCACTGACGGTGATGGGTACAGCCTTCGGACATCAGAACGGTGTCTCCGTCCTTGAGCTCGTCCACCCGCATCGCACCGCGTACGGCGGTTTCGAGAATTCCCTTGAACTGGGCGAACAGGATCGAGAAGGACGTAAGCAGGATGTCCTCCGGGACGATCTCCTTGACCCGCTCGAAGTCCTGGCTGTCGGTGACCACCATCGCAGGCGGCTCCTTCAGACAGTTTATCGCATCGGCGAGCTCTTCCGTCTGAGTGACGATGCACATCGCGTGGGAATCCAGCACGTCGCGGATCGCCTGCATCTGGGGCAGGATCATCCGGGCCTTCGGAGCCGATTCGTCTATCGGGCAGTTCAGGATCACGACGTCGCTCTTATTGAGCAGATGGCCGATGATCCGTTTCTGGCTTTCGGCTTTCTTCGCGAATTTTGCGATAAGCTCCTTGAGCTCCCAGATGTTGCTGTATTCGGTGGCGCTTACGGAGATTTCGTGAGCTTTAAGCTCCGTCTTCTCCAGCAGGTCGCTTTTGTTCCAGGCGATGATAAACGGAATGGACTTTTCCCGGAACAGCTCGATAAGCCGCATTTCGGTATCTCCCAGGCCGCTGGTGCTGTCTGCGACGAGTACGGCCACGTCGGTCTTGTTCAGGACCTGACGGGCCTTGCGGACGCGAAGCTCCCCGACGAGTCCTTCGTCATCGATCCCGGGCGTGTCGATAATCATGACCGGTCCGACCGGAAGAAGCTCCATCGTCTTCAGGACCGGGTCCGTCGTCGTCCCTTTCATTTCAGAGACGATGGACAGATCCTGATTCGTAACCGCGTTGACGATGCTGGATTTTCCGGCATTGCGCTTTCCGAAAAATCCGATGTGTACCCGGTTGGCATCCGGGGTCTGGTTCAGGTTTTCAGCCATGTTGTTCCTTTCTAAATCCGCTGGCAGATCTCGCAGATCCCGTTTAGAAACGGAAATCGCGCTGTCCGGATTCGATATTGTCAATGTAGCTGCGAGCGATGCCGCGGACCTTTTCCTTCGGGATATTCAGCAGCTCCTGCTGGATCAGCTCTTCGCCGACTCGTTTCGTATCTTCGCTGGCGTAGTCTTCGAGGAATTCCTTGAGGGTCATCAGCGCGTTGGGATGGCAGCAGTTCTGGATCTGGCCGCTCTTGCACAGGCTCATGAAACGGTCGCCGGTGCGTCCTTCGCGGTAGCAGGCTGTGCAGAACGACGGGATGTAGCCCTTGCTCATCAGCCACTGAACGACTTCGTCGAGGGTTCGCTGATCGGAGACGTCGAACTGTTCGGTTTCGGTCGGGCGGATATCTTCGGTGTAGCCGCCGACTGTCGTTCTCGAAGCGCCGGAGATCTGTGAGACACCCAGGCGGATCACCTTTTCACGGACAGCCTGGCTTTCTCTCGTCGAAATGATCATCCCGGTGTACGGTACGGCAAGACGGATCAGTGCGCAGATCTTCGCGAAGGTTTCGTCGTCGATCCCGTTGTCGAAGGTGGAAGGGTCGATACCATCCGCGCGTTTGATTCGGGGTACGCTGATGGTGTGCGGGCCTACGCCGTGAACGGCTTCCAGGTGTTCCGCGTGCATCAGCAGGGCCGCGAATTCGTAGCGGTACTTGTCGAGTCCGAACAGAACGCCGATGCCGACGTCGTCGATTCCGCCTTCCATCGCGCGGTCCATCGCTTCGGTATGGTAGTCGTAGTTGTGCTTCGGTCCCGCCGGGTGAAGCTGTTCGTAGGATTTCTTATGATAGGTTTCCTGGAACAGGATATAGGTTCCGATTTCCGCTTCCTTGAGCTTGCGGTAGTTTTCGACGCTGGTCGCGGCGATATTTACGTTGACGCGGCGGATCGCGCCGTTCTTATGCTTGACCGAGTAGATGGTCTTGACACATTCGAGGATATAGTCAATGGGATTGTTCACCGGATCTTCGCCGGCTTCGATCGCGAGGCGCTTGTGGCCCATGTCCTGAAGGGCGATAACTTCCTGGGCGACTTCTTCCTGGGTGAGCTTCTTTCTCGGAATATGGGTGTTCTGTCTGTGATACGGACAGTAGACGCAGCCGTTGACACAGTAGTTGGACAGGTACAGCGGCGCGAACATAACGATACGGTTGCCGTAGAAATCCTTCTTGATCTGTTCCGCCAGATCATACATTTCCTCGAGGAGTTCCGGGTCGTCGCAGGCCAGGAGCACCGAGGCTTCCCGATGGCTCAGTCCCTTGCGCAGCGCGGCCTTGTCGAGGATCTGCCTGATGAGCGGGTAGTTGTCCTTATTGGCGTCTGCGTAAGCGAGAGATTCCATGACTTCTTCGTCTGAGATAAACTCATTCGCATTCAGTGAGGCTGAATTGTACATCGTTGTCCTTTCGTCTTTCGGGTAAGCGGTGCTTTCCCGTCAGTACCGCATTCGGTGCGGTTAATTTATTTATATTAGCTGATTACTTAATTAATATGGTGATCAGAATCATATCAAATCGACGCTGATCAAGGATCGGTCTTTTTCAGCAGGTTCGGTCAGGCTGATGCGAAGTCTCCGCGTCCGCAGATCACCTGCATGCCCAGACTGTC
>CALMRA010000111.1 GCA_937872065.1 uncultured Eubacteriaceae bacterium
GAGCACGATCTGGTCAAGCTACGTCCGCTATATCGGCGCAGGCGCGGTTGCTGCCGGCGGTATCATGTCGCTGATCAAGTCGCTGCCGCTTATCGTTACGACCTTCCGCGACGCGATGAAGGAATACTCCGTCAAGAGCGACGGCGTCAAGCTTCGTACCGAAGAAGATATGAACATGAAGGTAGTCGGAATTCTGGTTCTTATCGTCATTCTGGTTATCTGGCTCACACCGGCCATTCCGGTCAGCTTCCTCGGCGCGATCCTGATCGCGGTATTCGGCTTCTTCTTCTCGACGGTATCCGCAAGAATCGTCGGGATCATCGGCAGCTCCAACAACCCGGTCTCCGGGATGACCATCGCGACCCTGCTGTTCACGACCATCATCTTCAAGTCCACCGGTCTTACCGGACACGACGGAATGACGGCCGCGATCGCAGTCGGTTCGATCATCGCGGTTATCGCCGCAATTTCGGGCGATACTTCACAGGACCTGAAAACCGGTTATATTGTCGGCGCTACGCCTAAGAAGCAGCAGATCGGCGAACTGATCGGTGTCGTCGCCTCGGCTGTCGTTATCGGCGGCGTCCTCTACCTGCTCAACGCGGCGTGGGGATACGGCTCCGCAGAGCTTCCTGCTCCGCAGGCCAACCTGATGAAGCTGGTTGTCGAAGGCGTTATGGAAGGCAATCTGCCCTGGACGCTCGTCTTTATCGGCGTATTCATCGCGATTGTTGTCGAGCTTCTCGGAATTCCCGTCATGCCGTTCGCAGTCGGCATGTACCTGCCGGTACAGACCTCATCCGCGATCATGATCGGCGGATGTGTCCGTCTGATCGTCGACAAGATGAAAGGCGTCACCGAAAAGCAGAGAGCGGGCATGGTCAATTCCGCACTGCTCTACACGTCGGGACTCATCGCCGGCGAAGGGATACTCGGTATCCTGCTCGCGGTATTTGCGATTATACCGTTCGGAGCCGGAACGCTCGGAGATGCGATCGATCTTTCGGGATCCTTCGACCTGGGCTGGATCGGTTCGGTTATCGCATGTGCGCTTCTTACCTGGAGCATCTTCTACTATGCGAAGAAGGGCAAGAACGACAATCTCGATTCTGGAGAACTGAAGGAAGAAATCGCCGACTAATCGGCGTCGGAGACCGGAGCGATCCGGTCTCTTTTGTTTTATAAAAAGTTCATCCTGTATAATTCGTCCGCAGCCAGTGAATACACGGTTGGCGAATGTAAAAAACGAATTGTACGGATAACGGAAAGGAGCGGAGTTGGCCAGAAAACTTGCAAAGGATGAAAACTACCTGGAGCTGATCCCGATCAGGAATCCAGAAATAAAGTATTTAGAAGACGATAAGGGTATCGTGACTCTTCTGGTACCGAATATCGGATTTTTCAACAGGGTTGCGCAGAAATGCTTCCAGCGTCCCGAGGTAAGCCATATCCATCTTGACGATTACTCGAGCTATGTCTGGCTCGGAATAAACGGAAAGCGGGACATCGGAGATCTCGGCACGTATCTGAAACGGAAATACGGAGAAGAGGCGGAACCGCTGTACGAACGTCTTATCCGCTTTGTCTATATACTTAAAGATAACCGCTATGTAGGTCTTACCGACAAGGACGGCGTACATATTAAATAGCAGATTTATGACAGAATGATCAGCGGCTTGAAAAACTTCAGACAGCAATATTATTTCAGCAGGACCGCGCGGGCGGTCTTTTTTGTGCCTGTTTCCGTCTCCGTGCCGTCATAAATCATTCGATAGTTTATATTAAATGTTTGAGCTTTCCTGTTCGGGAATCCCGCAGAACCTTTCGATAGGATACCCCCTATGGTATAAGAGGAAAATATATTACTCGGGACTGACAGATTTATGTTAAAGCGTGGAATTCTATTTGATTTATGATAAAGTAAAAAAGTCAATTCAGTACGATGACATAAAACAACTGAACACAAAGGGGAAAGAGGTGAAAATCCTCTGCTGTAATCGCAGCTGTAAGGCGAAAAGCCGTCTCGTAACCATTGTCCGAAGGGATGAGAAGGGGGACGGATGATATCGCCGAGCCAGAAGACCTGTTATGCGCACGGACCGATTCAGTCTTTCTGCGCAGCCGCAGCGTCTCCTTATTCCGATAGGGAGTTTTTTTATGTCTGATTTCTGCTGAATCGTTTCCGGCCGACGCCGGAATCATCGCATTGAAAGAAGGAGGCTTACGATGACAAAAAAAGAAGGCAGATGGATGTCTGTCTCGATCGCAGCGGCAGTCTATTTTATGTTCGGACAGAACGCTCTGGCCATGCACATTATGGAAGGTTATCTTCCGGCAGGTTACTGCATTTTCTGGGGGGCGCTGTGTATTCCGTTTCTCGTTTACGGATTTATAAAAATCCGTCGTATCGTCAGTGAAAACAGACGGTCCATTACGCTTCTCGCTATGGCGGGCGCATTCATTTTCGTTATTTCATCATTAAAAATTCCGTCTGTGACGGGAAGCTGCTCGCATATGACCGGTACCGGTCTCGGCGCGATCCTGTTCGGCGCATTCCCGGTGAGTATCCTGGGCATTATCGTTCTGCTGTTCCAGGCGATCCTGCTTGCTCACGGCGGTCTTACGACGCTGGGGGCGAACACCTTTTCGATGGCGATCGCCGGTCCCTTCGTATCCTACGGGCTGTACGTCCTCGGAAAGAAACTCAAGTGGAATCAGAAGGTCAACGTTTTTGTCGCCTGCTCTGTGGGCGATCTGTTCACATACTGCGTGACGGCGTTCCAGCTTGCTCTGGCGTATCCGTCTGAAACCGGCGGTGTGGCGGCATCGATGGTCAAATTCCTCGGCGTATTTGCACCGACCCAGCTACCGCTTGCCGTAATCGAAGGTCTGCTGTCAGTCGTTATCGTCATCGCTCTGGAATCCTATGCGACGCCTGAACTCAAATCGATCGGATTTTTAAGCGATACGCCGGTGAAGGGAGAAAGCGTCAATGAGTAAGAAGAATAAAAAAACCGTATGGATCTGTATAATCGTCTGTATTCTGCTTGCTATTATTCCTGTCGTTATGCTGCAGGGAGCAGAATTCGGCGGCTCGGATGACGCCGGAAGCGAAATGATCTCCGAAATCGATCCGAATTATCAGCCCTGGTATACGCCGGTTCTCGAACAGCTTATCGGCGGAGAAATGCCCGGAGAGCTCGAATCGCTGCTGTTCTGCGTTCAGACAGGCATCGGCTGCTCGATCATCTTTTATTTCCTCGGCCGTTTTGTCGAACGCAAGAAGCTCGGACGTGAAGACAACTCAGAGGTGCTGTAGCCGGATTACGGAGATATTATGGATCCGAAAATGCTGATTTTTCTAATTCCCGCAGCGGCGCTCGCTGCGGGAATTTTAATAGGTACCCTTAAAGCCGGACATCATTCCCATCATCACGGTATGTTCGGCCATAAGCACGGTGAAGCGACCGTATCAATCGATATGTACGCCTTTCAGTCCGCATTGTACAGTCTGAACCCGATGTTCAAGACGATCTATGCGATAACCCTGCTGATGCTTTCCGTATGTATGAACAATCTGTATGTATCGGTGCTGATCCTGCTGCTGTCTACGTTTATTATCGTCGTCCTGGGAAAGCTTCCGTTCTCCCGTTTTCTGAATCTGATGACCATTCCCTTCGTCTTTCTGATTGTCGGGACCATCGTGATCCTGCTGGATTTTTCATGGGAGCCTGCCGCAGGGGCGCTGGGTTCTGTTCATCTGTTCAATTTCTATATCAACGTGACGAAAACGGGGCTCACGACCACCGTTCTGCTGTGGGGGAAATGTCTCGGAGCAATCTCGGCGATGTATATGATGAGTCTGACCACACCGTCGGGAGAACTGTTTACTGTGCTTGAGCGCATGCACGTACCGTCTCTGATTATCGAGCTGATGAACATGATGTACCGGTTTATCTTCACGATGATGGATACGCAGTCACGGATGAAAAACGCCGCCGAATCCCGTCTCGGCTACAAGGATTACCGTACGTCGATCAAGAGCTTCGGCAGCACCGCGAGCAACCTGCTGGTGGTCTCGTTTAAAAAAGCGAACGCCTATTACGACGCGCTGGAATCCCGGGGCTACGACGGACGGATGCACTTTCTTCAGGAAGAGAAGAAGGCGCCGGGCAGGGAACGGGTGCTGGCAGTTTTATCTGTCGTCTACCTGTTTGCAGTTTTCTTCGTATTGCGGTAGCAGGAAGCGGCAATGAGTGATTTGAAGAATAAAAATACAATGAATAAAAAACATGACGAGACGCCGCTGCTCAGAATCCGGGGCCTGAAATACGCATACTCGAACGACAAACATGCGCTCAACGGAATCGATCTCGATATCTGGAACGGCGAGAAGCTTGCGATCCTCGGCGCCAACGGCGCCGGAAAGTCGACGTTTTTCCTGAATCTGAACGGCGTGCTCAAAGCGGATGCCGGGAGCATCGAGCTTGACGGCGTGAAAATGTCTCAGAACAAGAAGGATCTGAACAGGCTCAGAAGCAGCATCGGGATCGTCTTTCAGGATCCCGACAATCAGATCATTGCGTCGACAGTACGGGGAGAGGTCTCCTTCGGCCCGATGAATCAGGAGATTCCTGTCGAAGAGGTCAGAATCCGCACAGAAGCGGCGATGAAGCGCATGGATATCGAACAGTTCGCGGACAGAGCGCCGCACTATCTGTCCAGCGGCGAGAAGAAACGGGTAGCGATCGCAGACATCATCGCGATGCATCCGGAAATCTTTATTTTCGACGAGCCGACCGCCGCGCTGGATCCGGCATCCTCTCAGATGCTCGAAGGGGTTCTGGACAGGCTGTCGGACGAAGGACGGACCATCGTCGTTTCGACTCACGACGTCAATTTCGCCTACCGCTGGGCGGACCGAATTATCGTCTTTAAGGACGGAAAGATCATCGCACAGGGAACGCCCGACGAGATCTTCAGAAACCGGGAGGTCCTCGAAGCGGCAAATCTCCACGAGCCTACGCTGATGACGGTGACCGATCATCTGAAATCCGCAGGACTTATTCCGGAGTCTTCCGATAATCCGAGATCTGTCGAAGCTTTCGTGCGTATGACGAAGGAACTGACCGCTCTGTCGGAGAAAACCACTGACACAGGTGTTGAACAAAGCGCATAACCGCTGAATGTACCTGATCAGACTGAAAAGCAATAGAAAAGACCCGGTCCGCCGAAGACCGGGTCTTTTTAAATTTTAGAAAACTGTTCGACCGCTTTCGCAAAGCTTTCGATGGTTTTGTCCGCATCGCCGTGCTCGAGTCCGTCGCGCACGCAGTGCTTGAGATGGCCGTCGAGAATCACGACGCCCACGCCGTGTACCGCCTTTTTAACGGCGTTGACCTGGACGAGAATATCCTCGCAGGGAATATCTTCGTCGATCATCCTGTCTATCGCCCGGAGCTGTCCCTGTATCCGGCTTATCCGGCGGTGCAGGTTCTCCGAATCCATGCATTGTCTCATAGTGAAGCCCTTCCGATGTTTCTAGATTCTCCTCAGAAGGTATTATACACTATTCCGGCATCAGAGCAGTTCAGGAATCGTCAGGAATCGGCGTTCAGAAATTCGTGGGCCTGTTTGAGCATTTCGATCACAGGGATCTTCTGGGGACAGTGTGCTTCGCAGTTTCCGCACTCGATGCACTGATCGGCTCGGTTTTCCGGTTTGATGTTCGCGCGGTAACGTTTCCTGGCGGAATCGACGGTTCCGTACCGGCGGGCTTCGTTCCAGTATTTGAAGATACTCGCGATCGGGATGCCCCGGGGACAGTCGATGCAGTATTTGCAGCCGGTACATGGGACGGCTGTGCGTTCGCTGTAGAACTTCCGGAGCTCTTCGATCATCCCGCGCTCCCTGTCGGTGAGTTCTCCGGGACCGGCACTCTGCGCTGTCCTGAGATTCTCGGAGATCTGTTCCGGCGAGCTCATGCCGGACAGCGTGACCGTGACCTCCGGATGATCAAGAACCCAGCGAAGCCCCAGTTCTGCCGGCGTTTCGTCGGTGTCAAAGCTGTCCCACAGCTCTTTCAGATCCCCTTCGGGCTTCTTAGCGAGCTGGCCGCCCTTAAGCGGTTCCATGATCATCACGCCCAGTCCCATTTTCGCGGCTTTTTTCAGTCCCCTTAGGCCGGCCTGAAATTCCTCGTCCATATAATTGAACTGTATCTGGCAGAAATCGAAGTCGTAGGAATGCAGGACGTCTTCGAACGCAGAGTAGTCATCGTGGAACGAGAAGCCTGCGTATCGAATCCGGCCGTCTCGCTTCGCTTCGTCGAGGAAACGGCCGAATCCGAGCTCGATCATCTTTGTGAGCCGCTGTCCGTCCATTGCGTGAAGCAGATAAAAGTCGATATGGTCGGTCCCGAGCCGTTCCAGCTGCATGCTCAGATAGCGGTCGAAATCCTCGTAGCTTTCGCACAGCCAGCACGGAAGCTTTGTCGCCAGATAGAGCCTGTCTCGCAGGCCGCTTTTCTTCAGAAATTCGCCTGCGAAATTTTCACTGCGGCCGCTGTGATACGGCCAGGCGGTATCGAAGTAGTTAACGCCGGCATCGAAGGCTTCGTGGAGCATGCGGTCCGCTTCATGAACGTCTATTTTCGATTCGTCGCCGTCCAGGACAGGCAGGCGCATCAGTCCGAAACCGAGCTGAGACAGCTCGATATCACGGAATTTTCGTTTTCTCATCATTTTCCTCGTCAAACGTCTGAATTTAGGTATATAACCAGCATAGTTATTTAGTATTATTATAATATAGCATGGTCGAAGATTCAGAACTGCAGTCAGCAACTGCAGACAACAGAAAGGGATGGACGCTCATATGCTTAATTTTCAGGAAATGAAAGATTTTCTGATTAAAAATTCACAGTTCACCAAGCCTGTCGTGGCTGTCGCAGCCGCGGACGATAAGGTAGTACTTGAAGCGATCAAGGAAATGAACGCGCACGGCTTCGGCCGAGCGATCCTCGTCGGAAACGAAACGGAGATCCGCCGCATCGGCGCGGAGATCGGACTGGACCTTGACGAGAATATGATCCTGAACGCTCCGACCAAGGAACGGGCTGCTGCGCTGGCCGTACAGTGCGTCAGAGACGGGGAAGCCGATATCATTATGAAGGGGCTTCTTCAGACGAAGACGTATTTAAAGGCGATCCTGAACCGGGATTACGGACTCCGTACCGGAAAGACGCTCACGGCGGTCACGGGATTCAATATTCCGAAGCTTGGCAGGATGATCCTCGCAAGTGACTGCGGGATGATCGTCGCGCCGACTCTCGATGAAAAGGTTACGGAAATCAACGACGCGACGGAGTTAGCCCACGCTCTCCAGTGCGACATGCCCCTCGTCTCGTGCCTGTCGGCCGTCGAAACGGTCAATGAAAATATGCCCGACGGTATCGACGCCGCGATTCTTTCAAAGATGAATCAGCGCGGACAGATCAACGGCTGCATCGTAGACGGACCGCTGTCTCTTGACCTGTCGCTGTCAATGGAATCGGTCAGGCATAAGGGAGTAAAGTCTCCGGTAGCCGGCAAGGCGGATATTCTGATCATGCCTAATATCCAGGCGGGAAACATTTTCTGGAAGAGCATGACCTTCCTCGCGGACGCGCACAGCGGCGCGGTCATCATGGGAGCGGCCAAGCCCGCGGTACTCACATCCCGTGCGGACAAGATGGAAGCGAAGGTAAACGCGATCGCAATGGCGATGATTCTGGAACGCGCCCAGCGCGTAAAACTCATCGAACAGAACCTTGCGAATAAGAAATAATTAAGAATTAAGGAATATTTAAGGGAATTCAGCCAAAAAACACGCATTTTTCTGCGTGTTTTTTGTTTGCGCGTTTTTTTTTTGGTATAATTTATCGTAGAATTTAAGAATATATTAAGGGTATTGACGCGGAAACATTCCAAACAGCGAGAAGACAGAAATGAAAATCAACCGTCTCAAAATGACCGGTTACGGTCAGCAGAAAAATAAGATCATCGAAGTCTCAGACAATCTGAACATCGTCCTGGGGAGCTCCCCACGCGCGGAACAGACTGTCCGCGACTTCATTGAAGCGATGTTCTTCGGTATGACGCCGGAGAAGCGCGATGTCTACAGACCGGAAAGCGGCAGCTATGAAGGCGAGATGCTGCTTGAAACGGAGGACGGGCGGAGCATCCGCCTCGTGCGCAATTTCGATACGAACCGGGCCGATGTACTGAACGAGCTTGGCGACGATATTACCTGGCAGTACCGCGACGCCAACGGACGCTTTATGCTGTTCGGTCAGGATGATACGACGCTTTACGAACCACTCGAACGGGACGACAGTCTGACGGGAGCAGAAGAGCTGGAAAAGCAGCTCGAAGATTTCCGCGGCAGTCCGGAGCTTGCAGAGCTCTATACACGCAGAGACCAGATACAGAGCGAGCTTACGAGCAGCTCGAAGGAAGATGCGCGAATCGGAGAAAACAAGGAAAAGATCACGGTGCTTGAGGACAAGCTGTCAAAAATACGTGATCAGGTCCAGATGGCGGAGGAAACTGTCCGCTACGAAGTCGACACTCTCAAAACGAACAATGAAGAAATCGAATCCGAGCTCGAAAAGCTGTACGAACAGTCCGAAGAGATTCCGGATGCAACCAGCCGTTCGAAGCTTCTAGAACGAAACGAACGGGGAGCGGCGGAACGCATCACAGCCATCACCCGTCAGCTCAACGATCTGTACGAAGAGCAGGATGTCTACAGCGAACGTCTTGAAATGCTCACGAGCCGCTTCCACCTGAACCGCGAGGAGCTCATCAACGATAACGAAAAGCTCAGATATGCGGCGGGTGAAGAGAACGGATCGGGCGTCGAACCCAGCACGGTTGCGGCGAAATTCGCGAACGTCAAGCCGTGGATGTACTGCCTGATGATAATCCTGGGCGCAGGCGTCGATATCGCAGCGTTTATGAATCCGGGCTCCGCACTGAACAGGATCGCGATTTTTATCCTGTGCTTCATCGGATCCTTTGTCATTCTCGGCAGTATCGCGCTGCTCGTCGCATCCGGCAGGGGTCTGCTCAAGGCGCCGATGCAGCCGGATTTCGAACCGATCACCGCGGTGGAAGCGGTCCTTCAGAAATACCGGAAGAATTCTGTTCAGGAATTTGAAGATTTTTACGACAAGGCCATGAAGGTCTTCAGTCAGATCGACGACCTCGAAGCGGACCTTCAGGATATCAATGCAGAAATCAGCGAGGCGAGGAGCGAGCTCGACCGCTACACCAGCGACCGCAACACCTACCGCGAGGATCTGAAGGATGAAATGGGGAGCGTCGAGCTCTCTGAAGAATATCTGGACCGCCGGGAACGGATCGAAAAGCTCGAGAAAATGCGCGACAACAACGAAAAGCGCATCAGCCTGCTTGAGGAATCGGAGGATTCGTCCAACCCCGTGGTGTTTACGGCCCAGGACGGCAGTCGTCTGCGGGCTCAGAAATCCGAGCTGATGCTTCAGGACCGGATCCGCAGGTTAAGAAACGAAAACAAGGAGCTTGCGTTTGCGGAAGCGAACGGAAGCCGGGAAAAGCTTTCCGATGAATACGGCGAGCTGTGCCGCAGAATCCTGGCGGCGGAGCAGAAGATCGAAGCGCTCAATACCCGCATCGAAGAACGCAGGGAACAGGACAGCAGGATCGAGATCACCGAAGACGTCCTGCTTCAGAAGCTCGGCGTCGGAATGCAGAATATTATCGAGGCCGGCGGAGATGTGCCGTATCTGCTCGAAGATCCGTTCACAGGTCTCAAGGCGGACGACAAGGCGGCGATGATCAGCATGTTCAGAGAGCTGACGCGCGGAAAGCAGACACTGCTCTTTACGACCACCAATCAGCTCAAGAAGATTTACGACGCGATGGGATGGCCCTACAGCGGCATACCGGTCTGATCGGCATAGCGATATCGAATCGGATCGATCCGGTGATAAAGAATAATAAACACCCCCTGAATACGGACCTTGTCCGGCGTCAGGGGGTGTCTGCGTTCAGCGTTTTTTATTTTTTTCTCCGACTATTTTCAGGATATGTTCTTCAAGCTCCGGTATGCCTTCTCCGGTAAAGGAGCTGACGCGAAGGATCTTCTTTTTACTGACTCCAGCGTAGACGAGAAACTTGGCGGCTTTTTCAGGATTTGCGCCTTCCTTGTCGATTTTCGTGACGATTCCGATGACGGGACCGTTGAAAGTGAGAGCAAAATTGGGCGGCAGCTTGTTCTGATTGTCGTCCGCGGCGACACAGATGCCCAGTAGACCCGCGTCGCAGGCGACGTTTATCGCATTGCGGCAGAAAAAAGGCATATCGATAAATTCACCGGGCGTGTCGATAAAATCCTCGGTGTAGCTGATGGTCTGTGTCTTCCGGTAGTGGAGCTCTTCGTCCGAGAGCTTCTGGCGCAGCGTGGTCTTGCCGCAGCCGATCTTGCCGACGAGCGCGACTCTGTTCTTATTGGAAGCCATCAGGAGGATGTGATCTCGCAGATCGTGAAGCCGAGGGTATTATGGAGCATGCTGATGATCTCCTGGATCGCCGCCCTGACGTCGCTCACTCTGCCTGTGATGACCAGGGAACCGGAGAAACGGTCGAGAAATCCGATTTCGACGGGGGCTGCC
>CALMRA010000112.1 GCA_937872065.1 uncultured Eubacteriaceae bacterium
GCCGCTCACCTGATAGCCCCATGATTCGTCGACAGGATGTTCTGCCAGCGGCATAAATTCGACGTGGGTATAGCCTCCTTCTACCAGATAGCCGATAAGCGCATCCGCTATCTCACTGTAGCTGTAAAAGCTGTTGTCTTCCTTCTGCCGCCATGATCCGAGATGCATTTCGTAGATATTAACCGGACTGTTATAGCCGATTTCTCTCTTTTTGATCCATTCAGAATCGGTAAATTCAAAATCAATAGTCGCAGTAACGGAATCGTATGCAGGCCTGACCTGTGAGGAGAACCCGTACGGGTCGGTATGATCGACCGTTCTTCCATCGGGTCCGGTAATCCTGTACAGATAGGATGTTCCTTCTTCGAGATCAGGAACAAAAACGCTCCATATCCCGCTCTGGTCGTCCTGTACCATCGGCTCCGCCTTCGTTTCTTCCGTCAGCAGCAGCGAGATGAGCAGCGCGGAAGGCGCGTAGGTCCGAAACATCCATCCCTTATAACACTTCTCAACCGCAGGATGGGCTCCGAAATAATTCCACGCATCAAACGATTTTCCCGTATAAAACTCATGCAGATCCATAACTATCTCCGTTTATCTATCGATATAGTGTTTTAAATCGTCTTCTGTCTTTTTCATAAAGGCATAGCCGTCATTGTAATGATCCTCGACATCCGCAAGATCCTTATTGAGCATGTTCGAACGTATCGGACGTTCAGGTCTGATCACGAAGATTTCACCGCGGTCTTCCATCACGTCAATCAGATCCATCGTCCGGTTGTAGCCCTTATGCCTGTTCACGATGGACTCTGCAAGCCTCGGATACTTTCTATACCACAGCCTCGCCAGATTCGGATGACCGTACGGCTCTTTTCTATAGCCGCGGGGACGAGTCAGAACCAGCACCGCTTTATGGTTTCCGTCGCGCAGCGCCTTTTCGATCGGAACCGAATCCGACATGCCTCCGTCAAGGTAATATCTGCCGTTTACTTCGATGGGCTTCGTTACATACGGAATCGCACTGCTCGCTCCGATAATCGCGCTGAGCTGTCCTTCATTCTTTTCAAAATAGGCCGGCTTCCCGGTCTCAAGATCCGTCGCCGTACTGATAAGCCGTTCCGGAGTGGCGTAATACGCCTTAAAATCAAAGGGGCAGCATCGCCGCGGAGCCAGATCGTAAGCAAACCTTCGACCGAAGTAATTGCCTTCGAGCAGGAAATTACGCCAGCTCATATAGCGGGGATCCCTCAGGTTCTCCTGCAGAAAGCTTATAAAGCGCCCCCGCTGTCTCGACACATAGCTGGCTCCGATGACGGACCCCATCGATACGCCGATAATATACGGAAACGTGATCCCGAGATCCATAAACCGGTCAGTCACACCGGCGGACCAGATCCCTCTGAGCCCTCCGCCCTCGAGGACGAGGGCAGTATCCGGAGCCTGCCTGTAATCGCGGCTCAGCATGCCGCTGTGCATTCCACCGGTTCGGAACGCTCTCTCATCGTAAGCTCGACTTCACACAGGCGCCTGTCTCCGTCGGTAATGTCTGTCCGCCAGATAAATTCACCTGTCTGTACAGCTTTTACAGTAACAGTGCCTCCGTAAAATGCCTGATCCTTGTAGATGATTCTGACACGTTCGATCTCTTCCCTGTTGATAATTTCAGGGGGAAGTGTTTCGATCGCCCATACCAGATATTTGACATTATTGACATGTCCGTTATAGTCAATGTCCAGATAGCGTACCTGGAATTCTTTATTCTGATCCGCCGGTCCGTCTATTTTTTCAAGCCTTCGCATTTTAAATTCAGATTTTTCGGCCGTTTCGTAAGCCGCCAGTTCCGGTATCGTATTGAGTCTGAGAACTCGGCCCGTATCACGATCCAGCATCATCCATTCCGAATCTGCTTCAACCATAAGCTCCCCGGTCTGTGACAGGAGCCTGAAAGTTCTGTGGGCCGCGAATCTATCGAAGGCGACCGCTTCGGTCTCAATGATAAGTCTCTGGTCGTATACAGGATAACGGATGAAACGCACATCGTATTTAACGAGGAACCAGGCGAGGCCTTTCTCCTCCATAAATGAAAAACCGAGACCGAGCTCCTCACTGTGCAGCTGTGCAATCTCCTGAAACCAGTTCAATGCTGTAACCGGCGAAAGCTTAGACTGAAACGTGCAGTCGTAGGTCGCTGTTCTGCAGGTTTCTGCAAATTTATTTCCCAATTTATACTCCGTAACGCCGGATATAACCGGCAGATTTAAACGATATTCTGTGCCTATTTTAACATAAAGGATAACGTGCCGCAGAGCACAGGGCAGTGAATTCAGGCGGCCGCCGTTTATTCTACACAAAGGTCCGTTTCAGATAAATAAAAAGCGCCCGGACCAAGCCGGGCGCCTGCTGCTCCGCAAGCCGAAGCGTCGGAGCGTTATTATTCTACTTTACCGATTGTCGGAATTCTTATCATCCGAATTCTTATACTGATTTCTCAGAATAGTCAGACTTCTTTCGAAATTGTCCTTGTACTGCTTTTTCAGGACTGTCAGTATGATCCCGCAGAAGAAATTCGCGATGATTACGACTCCGAGCCCGCACAGGACGATCAGCGTAGGTATTTTCGTAACCAGACCGGTATTGACAAATTCAACAACGATCGGAATGAAAAAGCACAGCAGTATCACGGCAAGAATCAGAGAGATCGTCGAGAAAAACGCGAACGGCTTTGCATCTCTGAACAGACGGCCTATCGTCTTGAGAACCTTGAATCCGTCCGAATAGGTGTTAAGCTTCGATTCGCTGCCTTCAGGTCTGTCGCGGTATCCGATCGGAACTTCAACGATGTTCATATTATTGTCGAGCGCGAAAATTGACATTTCCGTTTCGATTTCAAAGCCCTTCGAGGTCACCGGAAACGATTTGACGAAATCCCTTGAAAAGCCGCGCGAACCGGTCATAATATCGTGAAGGTCCGCCTTGAACAGCGAATTGATCAGCTTGCGGACAAGCATATTCCCTGTGTTATGAAAGGGACGCTTGTTTTCCGTAAAATAGGTCGAGGACAGACGATCGCCGATCGCCATATCGGCTCCCTTTTCAAGCACCATTTCCTGAAGCTTGATCGCGTCTTCCGCCGGATAGGTATCGTCTCCGTCTGCCATGATGTAGCAGTCGGCATCGATATCGCGAAACATCGAGCGGACAACGTTGCCCTTGCCCTGTTTATATTCATAACGGACGATAGCTCCTGCCCGTTCCGCTTCCTTGTCGGTCCCGTCGCTGGAATTATTATCATATACATAAATATCCGCATCGGGCATCGCCTCTTTATAGTCGGTTACGACCTTGTAGATCGTCTTTGCCTCGTTATAACACGGAATCAGAACAGCCGTTTTCATTTATCTTTTCCTTCTTTATTCATTCCGTACACCGCAAAACGCTTGAACACATAGTTCCATACCATAACGATAAGCGTAACGATGACCTTGGCAGGTGTCGCAGTCATATATCTCATAAAGAAAGCCATAAGAACTTCCGTCAGAAAAAGACCGACGACACTTGAACCAACAAATATGATCTGCTGCGCGGCGCTCTGTTTGCCGGCGCCCTTGAAGACCCATACGACGCAGATCAGATAATTGACGATAACCGAAACGGTAAAACCTGCTCCGATTGAAAACCAGTCCGGCAGATCAGTATACGTCATCAGGAGCATCATCGTTCCCCAGTCTATGACGAAACAGACGACTCCGTTGACTCCGAACCTGAACAGCTCTTCGAACTGGCTGATTAGTTTCTTTTTATCCATATTGTTTTCTAGCTGAATTCCAGTCCCTTCAACGCATTCGTATATTTCATTGTATCATAGACCGGCTTCTCTGTCTGTGTCAAAGATAATCCACCCTGTAAATCGCTCCGCCTTCGTCAGACCAGACCTTGTCGAAGCTGATCTTGCCGGAGTCAAATTTTTCAAGTTCGTTTGTCGAATAAATATATTCGACACCCAGCTTCTGCAGATCATCCACATTAAGAGTCAGAATCAGACTGTCGACAAAAGCAAGCTGGAAACCGGTGGGTTCCGTAGTGCTCAGATTTACCCGGATATGCGCATACCGGTTATAATACTCTTCCTGACTTCCGTCGGGATCGACGGTTTTCCACAGATCCACATTCGGATAGACATTGGTCGTATTGACTACTTTAGCTCCGGAGGCAGCAAACAGATTTCCGGCCGAAGCCCAGTCTACGCCTTCCACAATCCAGCGTCCGTCTGTATCTGCCGAAAGCTCGCTCACTTTCACGGTGAGCGGACTGTCTGTAATCGGCCCCGTTCCCGTTCTGATCGGATTGACGAATGCACCGCACATAATACATACGATGAGAATCATCACAAAGAAAAGCTTTCTGATCCATTCGCGGTTCCAGTACAGAAGCGAAGCGGCGGCGAAAACGACGACGACGGCCATATCGATAAGCATCATCTTTGTCGGCAGATAATCGGCGTACAGGACTGCTTTTGATACCCAGACGACTCCGATTCCCGCGGCAGCCGCGGTAATAAGTCCAGGTACCGGCCTGAAGCTGTCTTTATACGACAGCGCTCTGAAGAGCAGCAGCAGGTTGACGAAGTCGAATACGATCTCCGTTCTTGCCGGCTGCGAATAATTGAGCAGCGTAATCTTTCCAAGCCACTCCGGACAGCCGAAGGCGACGTACAGGCCGAGAAGCAGAGCAAGCACGAGCATGACAGTCATCAGAGGATCTTTTTTCTTTTTTCTGATAAGCAGCCAGCCTGCCAGTATCGCGCCGATCGGGAACAGACTGAAGAACGATGCGTTTTCCGGCTGATTGCCCGGCATCATATATTCGGAGAAGCTGATAAACAGATCCCCCGGATATCTGAGCAGAGAAGCGGGCCGCGCTTCATCCGTTACGATTCTTTTACCGGGATACGCGGTGTTCAGCATCGCGTAGATCGCATCGTAGGATTTGAGAAGAAAATACAGCATCACTCCGGCAATAATCAGGATCGCAGCAGCTGCCGGCAGCAGATCTCGTCTGGTAAAGCGGGCTTCTTTCCACTTTGTCACGATAAGCCACAGGCAGATCGCGGCAAAGGCGTAGAAAAACGGGACCTGCCAGGAGGGATAAATTACCAGAATAAATCCGCAGGCAGCCCATGCGAATACCACGGCCCACAGCCATCGCTTTTTATAGCTGCGGGTCTCGAGAAACGCGTTGACGCACAGTACGATAATCTGACCGAATATAAGGGTTTCGACCAGTGCGTTAATCGAATACCACCACTGAATGACCGGCGCGAATGTGATCATCAGCATGTAAGCCGACGACAGCGGTTTATTGCCGCGTGTCAGCAGCATCCCGAATTCGAACGAGACCAGCATCAGTACGGCGAAACGCGAACACCAGTAAAAGGACAGACCGTAATCCGCCGGCATGAACAGATATCCGATCTGGAACGGCCGGAATATCTGAATCCACGAAAGAACAGGCTGTCCGTAGACCGTAAACATGTCCGTCAGGGAACCCCGCCACAGCTCGCTCG
>CALMRA010000113.1 GCA_937872065.1 uncultured Eubacteriaceae bacterium
TTATCGCGGTAGTCGGCGGAGTCATCGTCGGCAGCGCGTTTCTGCTGCTGCGCGAATACATGACGGGGCACGGTCAGACAACTGTCTGGACATGGATCAACAATATTCTGTTTCAGGATATTACGAAGCCAGAAGGCGTAAATGCCATCGGCCTGTTGTATATCGTCAGTGAAATGTTTATGCACGGACTGCAGCTCGCGATCGTGCCTCTGGTCCTTGTTTCGCTGAGTCTCGCAATCAGCAGTCTGTCTGATCCTGAGAAGCTCGGCAAGATCGCTTTGAAAACGATTATCTGTTTTCTCTCCTTTTATGTGATTGGGGCGACGATCGCCGGCTGTGCAGCTTATTTCATCCAGGGACAGGGATGGTTCGATGTTGCGCTTCCCGCATCGGTTGCTCAGGAAACCACGACGATCGAAGCCTACAATCCGCTGACAACACTCATCAGCGCGATTCCCTCCAATATCGGCAGCGCTTTCTCAAGCAACAACAGCATCCTGGCGGTCGTTGTCGTTGCGCTGATTATCGGACTGTGCATGTCCAGACTTCCGGAAAAAACTGAACCGTTTAAAAAGGTTCTCGAAAGTCTGAATGAAATTATTCAATACTTTCTGAATTTTCTGATTAACAAAATCGGTCCTTACGCGATATTCTGTATGATTACCCGGACCTTCGCAATCTACGGGATCGAATATATAAAGCCGACCTTTGTTTATATTGTGTCGACTATTATCGTATCTCTTGTAATTGTTTCTACTATTTATCCACTTGGCGTCTATCTGACGACGAGGCTCAATCCGTTTATCTTCATGAAGAAGGTTTTTAAGATCGGGCTCTTTGCAGCCGCCACGAATTCATCGGCAGCGACTCTTCCGATCAATATGGAAACGTGCGAGACGGAACTCGGCTGCAGTGAAGAGATAAGCAGCTTCGTTCTGCCGACCGGCATGACAATAAACATGAACGGTACGACATGCATGCATCTGATGGCGGTGACCTTCATAGCGGCCTCCGCAGGAATTCATGTTACCCCGGCCAATCTGGTACTGGCTGCGTTTCTGTCCATCTGCACAGCGATCGGGACACCCGCGATTCCAGTGGCGGGAACGACGATGGTATATGTCGTACTCACAGGTCTTGGGTTTTCGTCGGATCTCGTAATGATAGGATATGCGCTCGTTCTTGCAATGAACTATATACCGGGCATGGCGGTCATCACGCTTAATGTAATCGGTGACGCCGCAACG
>CALMRA010000114.1 GCA_937872065.1 uncultured Eubacteriaceae bacterium
GTCGATGTTCACCTGAATTCACCTGCCGACGCGCAGCTGATCCGCGACGGCGGCTTCGACAGCGTGATCGTCGCAACCGGTTCCCGTCCGAGGCTGTTCCCCCTCGGTGACGACGATCGTGTCTATGCCGCGGAACAGGTCCTGCTGGGAGAAAAGGATCCCGGCGATACGGTGGTCGTTGTCGGAGCGGGTCTTGTGGGATGCGAGCTTGCCCTCGATCTCGCAATGAAGGGCAGGAATGTCACGATTGTCGAAGCTCTTCCGAAGATCATGGCCGTGAACGGTCCGCTGTGCAGCGCTAACCGTGACATGCTCGAAAGGCTCATTCCGTTTAACGGGATCGACGTCAGATGCGGCGCGAAGGTTACCGGCTACCGCGACGGGATCCTGACCGCGGAAATCGACGGAACCGAAGAAGCCATCCGGGCAGACAGCGTTGTTCTGTGCGTCGGTTACCGCAGCGAAAACTCGCTGTACAACGAAGTGAAGGACGAAACGGATGAGATTTACGTACTGGGCGATGCGAAAAACGTGTCGAATATCATGTACGCGATCTGGGACGCCTTTGAAGTCGCAAGTCATATCTGAGCTGGATGCCGGCTTTGAAAACGGAAAAAGACTTTTCTGGATGCTGATTCCTATAATCTGGATTTTGTCGGATAAATGAATAAAAACGGAGACTGTGTCAGCAGTCCCCGTTTTTATTTTCTGATTATTCAGTTCACTGATTTGAATTATAGTCGATCCGGCGACTCTTCATGTCTCGGTGAGGGCGACGTCGATCAGCAGAAATCCTTAAAAAAGGCACATTCGTCGCGGTTGCACTGCTGTCCGTAAACGCTCTTCATATTCAGATGAAATACGTGTCCCAGAGTCTTGTCCTTATCTGAATAAAAAGCGAACCGGAAATTCACATTCAGATACATCAGTCTGGAAACCAGCAGCGGCGCCTGTCCCTTGAGAATATCCTGCGGGCAGGTCATGACGTAAACAGACGGAAAGCTGCCTGTCAGATGCTTGATCACATCAATCAGATCCAGTTCCTGTTCCGATCCCCCGTCCGGCAGATAATCCGCCATAAGCTGTCCTGCCTGTTCATTCTTCGCTTCTTCTATCGTAAGCCTGTACTGACCGCAGTTAAGCGCGACCGCTTTCAGGTCCAGACCGTCGGGAACTTTGAATGAAAAACACCTGGCATATTCCGGATTCGTACAGATATTTGCGTATACGCCCAGCGTATTCGCTCCGGCAGAATCGGCGACACCGAAAATATGCTCGGTATCAAGATTATACTGGCTGCCGTTTTTTAGAATCCATTCCATAACCAGATTGGTATCTTCAAGCGGCGCCGGGAATTTAAATTCCGGAGCCAGCCGATAGGTGAAGTTGACGACGGAAAAGCCCATCTGTGCGAGATGCATGCAGTAATACTGATAGCGTTCCTTGTCTCCGTAGACCCATCCGCCTCCGTGCACGCTGACGATTACAGGCAGTTTGTTCTCTTCTGCTTCGACCGGACGATACACATCAAGCTTCTGGATCTGGCTGTCCGGCCCGTAGACGATATCGTCATATCTGCAAATATCGGGCGGTGTGGTCAGTCCGGCATCCCGAACATCGTCTCCCGCTTTGAACTGCTGTCTCATGAAATCGCTCATCTGTGACATTAGATACTCCCCCCTCCGGTTATACAGACGCCGGTCTTCTTATTTATTCTGCTTTAATTATCTTCCAGATCCAGCACATTGTCGATAATTGCCGCGAAAGCGGGAACAACATAATAATCGTCTTTTGAATAAACGTTCATTTCGTAGCAGTCAAATCCCAGGCGGTTCACCGTGTCGACCGCGGCGATCAGCTTTCCGTCAATCTTCACGGTAAAGCTTTTGCCTGTCATATCGCCTTTGATTTCCAGAGGCTTTCCATCGAACTCACCGTTGATTTCCGGTTTGACCAGCTTGATCTTTTTCTTGATAGATCCGCGATTCTCACCATCCACGTAAATCGCGTAGGTCGGGGTAAGCGCGGCGACTTTTCTGCGGACTTCCATTTCCGGATTATCTTTTCCCGGCAGAAAGCTCCATTTGTGCCCCGTCACGTCCGCCTTGATCTTATATTCGACTTCATCATCTTCGTTCTGTACCGACAGCGCATCGCCGATCCATGTGAAATTCTGCTGCATGTACATTTTGCCGATCAGCTCGGTATCGGACGCGCTGTTGCTTATTTCGCCCGTTTCGAGAAGACGCTGCATGACATCCGCGAGCTCTTCCACATCCCGGTCCGCCTCTGCTTTTTCGGTGCCGACGCCGCCTTCCGATACCATTGAATTGAACACCGACTTAAGCAGTGTTCCGCCAAGATTCTGGACACAGACCGCGCCGATTTCGATTTTCTTCGGAGCCGCTTTCGCATAAACCTGGAAATCGCCGATCAGCGGTTCGAACACGACCGCTTCCTTGCCGGCGTTCTTCCCCATTTTTGGCGTCCCGAACGAATATTCGGCTTTAGCAAGCTGATCCAGCAGGGTCTGATTTGTAAAACCTTCTTTATTCTTATATTTTTTGTAACCGCTCATACTGTCATTCATACTCATGTTCATACCTCCTGTATGCAGTTAACAGTATACAGTTAGCAGAGGGTAAAGAATGAGGGTTTTTTATAAAAAACAACACCCTGACGGTAGTGAATTGATGGAAAAAACAGTATTGAGAACGGTCTCAGACGTGACTGTTCTTTCGGTTCGCCTTCTTTTTACCTGCGCTCATGACATCGTCGATAATCGCCGTGAACGCCGAAAATACGGGATAATCATCCCTGGAAAAAACTTCTATCAGATAATAATCGCTGCCGTCACGGCTGGTGATTTCAATGTTTCCTTTATCTTTATCAGCTGTTTGGATTTTAAATCTGCTTCCTGACTTATCTCCCTTAATGATGACCGGTTTTCCGTTCATGTCTCCGGTTATCCTGAGCTTCCCCGATGACGTTTCCCGTTTCAGACTGCCCTGT
>CALMRA010000115.1 GCA_937872065.1 uncultured Eubacteriaceae bacterium
GAACCGCGTTGAAATAAACTTTAGAACCTTCCGGGAAGACAAATTGAATGGTCTTGTTGTCCCTGGTGAGCTTAAACGCCGTCCCGTTCCAGGAACGGGCTGTACCGTCGGCCGGAAAGACAAACGTCGTGGTCGTATCGTCCGAGATCCTGCTCTGAATTTCATTGATCGTCGTACTGGCATCGACATTGAATACTGTCGATGCCTCCGCCTTCGCCGGCTGTGTCCAGCACAGGAGGAGCAGCAGCGGGATCATCAAGATCAGTACTCTGAGCCCTGTTGTTCGCATTTTTACAGTCATATCTGTCTCCTGATATAAACCGTCTGTATATTTTTCGAATCAGACGGGTGTTTTTGTCGTGTTTTGCAGTTATTTATAACTTATATTATACTTCTTAATTCCCATATGCACACATTTATATCAAAAGCATAAAAAAATCCCGAACTTATTTTAAAGTCCGGGATTTTTGTGATCGTATTATTCGGTTTTACCGCATCAGCAGCTTGTCGTTGTCCAGCAGTCGGATCGCGGGATTCTCCTTGATCGCTTCGATAACCTTGGGACGGTCGTCCTCGCTGGTCGAGAAGATGATAATCGCATTGCTCGTGTTCTGCGGAAGGAACGAGTAGGCGTATTTGATCCCTACATCGGCGCGGGTGAGCATATCGGTAAGCTGGTACATCGAGCCGGGCTTGTCGGGAAGCTCGGCTGCGAACACGTCGGTTTCATTGCACATGACGTGGGCTTCCTTCAGTGCCTTGAGGCCTTCGTCCGGCTGCTGCAGGATCAGGCGCATAATGCCGTAGTCCGCGGTTTCCGAGATCGTCAGCGAACGAATGTTGATGTCCTTCGCCGCGAGGGCGCGCAGGACGTGAGCCAGACGGCCTTCGCCGTTCTGGATAAAAACAGAAATCTGTCGAATCATGCTTTTTCTCCTTGTTATGCTTCGTCCGGATCAGATATGGCGCTTGTCGATAACGCGGACAGCCTTGCCTTCGCTTCTCGGCAGCGATTTCGGTTCTACGAGAACGATATGCGCGTTGATGCCGATAACCGAGTGGATCTTTTCCTTGATCTTCTTTTCGATGTCTTCGAGTTCCGCGACTGTGTTCAGGGCCAGTGATTCCGGGAGTTCCACCTGGATCATGATCTTGTCGAGGGTTCCTTCTCTCGTGACGGTGATCAGGTAGTTCGGTTCTACGAGGCCTGTGGACAGGAGCGCGTGTTCGATCTGGCTCGGGAATACGTTGACGCCTCTGATGATGAGCATATCGTCGGTACGTCCGCGCAGTCTCGCGATTCTTCTATGGGTGCGTCCGCATTTGCAGGGTTCGGGGATGATGCAGGTGATGTCTCTCGTGCGGTAGCGGATCAGAGGCATGCCCTCCTTGCCGATGGTGGTGATGACGAGCTCGCCGTATTCGCCGTCGGGCAGGACTTCGCCTGTCTGCGGGTCGATGATTTCCGGAATGAAGTAGTCTTCCCACATGTGCAGGCCGTTCTGTTCTTCACATTCGACGGCGACGCCGGGTCCGCATACTTCGGAGAGTCCGTAAATATCGAAGCACTTGATGCCCAGCTTGTTCTGGATGTCCTGGCGCATGTTTTCGGACCAGGCCTCAGCACCGTGGATGCCGGCGCGCAGCTTGAGCTTGCTCTTGTCGATGCCGTAGTCATTCATGGCTTCGCCGAGGAACTGGGCGTAGGACGGGGTGCAGGTCAGATGAGTGGTTCCGAAGTCCTGCATCAGCATGAGCTGCTTCTGGGTGTTCCCGCCGGAGATCGGGATAATGGACGCGCCGAGGCGTTCCGCTCCGCCGTGGATGCCGAGGCCTCCTGTGAAGAGCCCGTATCCGTAGGCGTTCTGAATGACCGAGTGTCGGTCTGCGTCTGCGCTGACGAGAGCGCGGGCGACGATTTCCGCCCACATGTTCAGATCCTTCTTCGTGTAGCCGTCGACGACGGGCTTGCCGGTGGTGCCGGAGCTCGCGTGGAGTCGGACGATGTTTCTGAGGGGTTCCGCGAACAGATCGTATGGGTAATTATCGCGAAGGTCGGTTTTCGTCGTAAAGGGCAGACGTTTCAGGTCGTCGAGACTTTCAACCGAGTCTCCGTCGAGTCCCATTTCCTGGAACTTCGTCCTGTAAAAAGGAACGCGTTCGTATACACGCTGAACGGTGTCCTTGAGTCGCTTTAGCTTGAGCGCGTCAAGCTGCTCCCTGGGGAGCGTTTCGTAGCTTTCGTTCCAGTACTTGGTCATCTTTTTCTCCTGCAAATATCTTGAAAAAAACCCGCTTTCTGCGGGCGTTTTCATGTATACATTTAATTATATCCGTCTGCACTTTAGCATGTCAATACAAAGGCTCGTTAAGAACTGCCTCCGCGACGTTGTGAATCGGAAATTTCTGCCCGGTCCAGATCTCGAAAGCTTCCGCTCCCTGCTGGACCAGCATCCCGAGACCTCCGCAGGTCCTGCGGCCGGCTTCCGCAGCCTCCCGCAGCAGCCGTGTCTGTCTCGGGTTATAGACGATATCCGCCACCGC
>CALMRA010000116.1 GCA_937872065.1 uncultured Eubacteriaceae bacterium
TCCGGATCGAAAGGGCCGACGGAGAGAAACTGGACGGAGAACGGATTCTCCTCACAGTGAAAAATGTCTCGAAGGAGTCTTCCAAATCTTCCGATGCTTCTCTCGACAGCGCGATGCAGTTTCTGCCCGGCGACAGGATCGCTTTTAGTGTGGAACTCGAACGGCCGGACGGACTGAGAAATCCGGGCGGTTTCGATTACCGGCGCTATCTGCTCGGAAAGAAGATACGTTTCACAGCGTATCTGGATGAAGATCAGATCTGCGTGACGGGACGGTCGGGTAGTCCGTTCTACGCCCTGCGCAGACTGCGGCTTAGACTATACGCAGGGCTCTCCTCTTCGATGACGGCGGAATACGCGAATCTGGCGGCGGGGCTTACGATCGGAACCTCGGTCGGAGAGGAGATCAGGGACAGCTTCAGCGAAGCGGGCATTTCTCATATTCTTGCCGTATCGGGACTTCATGTCGGCTTCGTATCCGCCTTTGTCCTGATGCTGACGAAAAAGCTGCGAAGACGCGCGCGGTTTGCAGTTTCTTCGGCTGTCATGCTGGGCTACCTGTGTCTGACAGGTCTGAACGCATCCGCGGTCCGCGCGGTGCTGATGTTCGAGGCGCTGTCCGGCGCAGCCGCGTTCAGGAGGACCTACGATCCGCTGTCGGCGCTGTCTCTGTGCGCCGTACTGATCCTGCTGGATTCGCCGGCGCTTTTGTGGAACGCCGGATTCCAGCTCTCCTTCAGCGCGGTTCTCGGAATCGCGCTGCTGTACGCGCCGCTCAACGTACGCTCGGAAGCGATATTCGGGAAGAGCATGATGCTCTCGTCCCTGGTACTGACAGCCTCGGCCACCGCGGGGACGCTGCCGGTGGTGCTCGCTCAGTATTACAGCCAGCCCCTCGTATCGCTGCTGTCGAATCTGCTGCTCGTTCCGCTGTCCGGTCTGCTTGTAGGACTGTCGGCGGCCTGTCTGATCAGCGCTTCCTTCCTGCCGCAGCTGCTTCCGACGCTTTCCGCCGTATTTATTCCCGCTGCGGATATTTTCACGGGGGCTGCGGCCTTTTTTGCAGAGCTGCCGTTTCCGGCAGTTGCAGCCGGAACGACAGGCTTCATAATCGCGGCGGCTGTACCCGCTGTTCTTGCCGGTACAGCGGGATATTTCCGGTCGCCTGTCAGAAAACGGAGACAGGTGACCGCGATGCTTGCCGGAGTCTTCGTTCTGGTCCTCTGTCTGTCCGCGTTCAGAACCGAGACGAGGCTTACGGTCACCTTTCTCGATGTCGGCCAGGGGGACGCGGCTCTGATCGAGACGCCGGAGGGACGCGTTTTTCTGATCGACGGGGGCGGATACGAACGCTACGGGCAGTCCGTCACGGGAAGCACGCCGATATCGGAACGCGTCCTGCTGCCGGCACTCGCATCAAAGGGGATCAGCAGGCTCGACGGCGTGTTTATCACCCACAATCATGCGGATCACGCCCAGGGCGCCGTCGAGCTCTTGAGTCTGATGCCGGCGAAGGCCGTTTACGTGAATCCCGGCTGGGACGATACGGAGCTTGCAGAACGGCTGGAGTCCTCCGGCACGATCTTCAGACGGCTGGTTCGGGGAGAGCGCTTCGAGTCCGGCGGCGTTCGTTTCGAGATCCTCAGTCCGTATGACAGCGGCATCAGGGAGCAGGACGATCAGAATGAGGATTCCCTTGTGATCAGAATCAGCTTCGGGGACCACAGCTTTCTGATGACAGGGGACGCCGGGATTGAAGCCGAGGAGAAGCTTGATCTGACGGGAATTCAATCGACCGTGCTCAAGGCGGGTCATCATGGTTCCGCCTCCGCTTCCGGAACACAGTTTCTTCAGGCTGCGGATCCGGACTACGTCGTGATCTCGGTGGGTGAGAACAACCGCTACGGTCATCCGTCTGCCGAAGCTCTGTCCAGGATCGAAGAAAGTGAAGCCGCTGTGCTCAGAACGGACAAATGCGGAGCGGTCGAATTTAAGACTGACGGAAAAACGATGAGCCTGAAGCGCTTTGTGGTACAATATGACGGTTAACGAACTGCAGGCGGCATAACGCGGCATACAGACCGAACGGATGGAACGGAGACAGCATGAAAAACTACAAAGATCTGACAAAAGACATCAAGAACGGAACTCTGTCTCCGGTATACCTCTTCACGGGAAGCGAAGATCATATCGCGTCGATGATGATCCAGCGGATGAGCGAGAAGCTGGTCACTCCGGGACTTGAGATGCTGAATATCAACCGTTTCGAGTCGAAAAACCCCGATATTTCCGAAATCATGGCGGCCTGTGAGACGCTGCCGGTTATGTCGGAGCGCAGGATCGTTCTCGCGTCCGAAGAGACGGCGCTGCTTTCGGTATCCGACAAGAACGCCCAGGAGGCGCTGAGCGGCTACTTTAAAAATCCGTGTCCGTCGACGATCCTGATCATCAGCGCCGAAAAGCCCGACAAGCGGAGAAAGCTGTATAAGGAAGCGGTCAGGGCCGGGGAGCTCGTCGAATTCTCGAAGCTCGATCAGCGGGGGCTGGAAAACTGGATCGCGGCGCGGATGAAGCGTGCTGGGGTCCGGATCGGCCGGCCGGCGGTGGAAGCCTTTATCGGTAGAATCCATTACCTTGACAACGCGTCGGTCAGTACGATCTCGGTGGATTCCGAGCTCCAGAAGCTCATCGACTTTGCGGGAGAGGGCGGACAGATCACGGAAGAGGACGTTCTCGAAATCCTGCCTCCCGGCATGGAGGACAATATCTTCAGGATGACCGATCTGATCGCTCAGGGAAAAGCTCAGGAAGCGATGGACATGCTCAGAAAATTTCAGCTGGAGGGCGAATCTCCGATCCGGATTTTCGGGCTTATCGTCAGGCAGGTGCGTATCATGGCGATGCTCTCCGCGATGATCGCCGAGAAGGCGAATCAGCAGCAGATGGCGGATTACGCGGGAATCCCGCCCTTCGTCGTCAGAAAGACGCTGCCCGCCGTGCGCCGTTACGCCCCGGGACGGCTCGAGGAGCTCATTGTCGAAGCCGCGGACACCGATCTGTGGATGAAGACCGGCGCCATCGAGCAGAGCCTGGCAGTGGAGCTGTACGTTCTGAAGATGCTCAAACGAAAATAGAGCCGCAGCGGATGCTGCGGCTCCAAAAAAGCAAAGAAGCGCCTATTACGAGCGCTTTCTTTATGAGACGGTGTTATATTGGGGAACGGAGAATTACTCAGCCATATCCTTTAAGGTTTTTGCTAAAGAGCTTTTCTTGCGGGAAGCGCTGTTCTTATGAATGACGTTCTTAGCGGCAGCCTGGTCAAGCTTCTTCGCAGCCTGATTGTAAGCTTCCTGAGCTTTCGTCATGTCGCCTTCTGCAGCGGCAGCCTGGAACTTCTTCATTTCTGTCTTCAGATTAGTTTTGACGGCCTTGTTTCTGAGACGCGCCTTTTCGTTTGTTTTTGCTCTTTTAATAGCTGATTTGATGTTTGCCATCTGTTCCTCCTGGTTCTTTTATAACATTCGGAGTATATCACGAAGCGCGGCTGCGGGCAAGCAGGAAATACATTTTATAATTCGTTACTTCCTTTTCTGTTAATTCTGACCCGCACAGTGTATAATTAAGAATAATTTGCAGACAGCTTTGCATTTTTTATCGCTTATTTAAGTCTCCGGCCGCTCCGGCGGTCCTCCAAATTCTTTCAGGGAAATTATGTCAGAAAAACAACAACATACACGCAATTTTTGCATCATCGCACATATCGATCACGGTAAATCGACGCTTGCGGACAGGCTCATACAGGAAACCGGGCTTATTTCCGAACGCGATCTGGTCGAACAGGTGCTGGACAACATGGATATTGAACGCGAACGCGGCATTACGATCAAGCTTCAGGCGATTCGTCTGATCTATCAGGCGAAGGACGGCGAAGAGTACATCCTCAATCTGATCGATACGCCCGGTCACGTCGACTTTACGTACGAGGTCTCAAGATCGCTGGCCGCCTGCGAAGGCGCCGTTCTTGTCGTCGACGCGTCTCAGGGAATCGAAGCCCAGACCATCGCGAACGTCTACCTCGCGCTGGACAACGATCTCGAGGTCCTTCCGGTCATCAATAAAGTGGACCTGCTTTCGGCACGCCCGGAAATGGTCAAGGAAGAGATCGAAAACGTGATCGGACTCGACGCGGAACACGCGCCCCGGATCTCCGCGAAGACGGGACTTAACATCGAAGACGTTCTCGAGATGATTGTCAAAGAGGTTCCGCCGCCGCAGGGAGATCCCGACGCGCCGCTCAGAGCGCTGATTTTCGACTCTTATTACGATCAGTACCGCGGAGTCATCGCATCGGTAAGGATTGTCGAAGGGACCATTACGGCCGGCGAACGGATCCGGCTGATGGCTCAGGGCAAGGAATTCGATGTCGAAGAGGTAGGCGTATTCGGCGACGGTCTGCTGCCTCAGAAGCAGCTGGAAGCCGGCGAAGTCGGCTATATCATCTCCGGCGTCAAGAACGTTACAGACACGAAGGTCGGGGATACGATCACCTCTGCTGCCGAGCCCGCGGCAACACCGCTTCCGGGCTATAAGGAAGTCACGCCGATGGTTTACTGCGGAATCTATCCTGCGGACGGCGCCCGCTATGAGGATCTGCGCGACGCGCTGGCGAAGCTGCAGCTCAACGACGCGAGTCTGCTGTACGAGCCGGAAACGTCCATCGCGCTGGGATTCGGTTTCCGCTGCGGCTTCCTCGGACTTCTCCATATGGATATTATTCAGGAACGTCTCGAGCGCGAGTTTAACCTGGATCTTGTCACGACGGCGCCTTCCGTTATCTACCGGATCACGAAGACCGACGGACAGGTCATTATGGTGGATAATCCGACCAACATGCCGGATCCTGCGGAAATCGAGATGATGGAAGAGCCCATAGTCAGCGCCACCGTCATCACGCCCTCCGAATATATCGGAGCAGTTATGGAGCTGTGCCAGGAACGGCGCGGCATCTATCTGAATATGGATTACATCGAAGAGACGCGCGTGGAGCTCCACTACGAGCTGCCGCTCAACGAGATCATCTACGATTTCTTCGACGCCCTCAAATCCCGGACAAAGGGCTACGCGTCCCTCGACTATGAAATCAAGGAATACAGGCCGTCAAAGCTTGTCAAGCTTGATATTCTCCTCAACGGAGAAATTGTCGACGCGCTGTCCTTCATCCTGCACGAGGACAATGCGGTCAAGAGAGGACGGGCGATCACGAAGAAGCTCAAGGAAGTCATTCCGAGACAGCAGTTCGAAATTCCGATCCAGGCAGCCATCGGCTCGAAGATCATCGCGCGCCAGACTCAGTCCGCGCTGCGCAAGGACGTACTTGCGAAATGCTACGGCGGCGATATCAGCCGTAAGCGCAAGCTCCTCGAAAAGCAGAAAGAGGGCAAGAAGCGCATGCGCAAGGTCGGTTCGGTCGAGGTTCCGCAGGAAGCCTTTATGGCCGTCCTGAAGCTGGATTCCTAGGAGATGAGATGAACAGAACTGAATTGGAAAAACTGACTGTCTCGGCTCTCAAAAAAATGGCGGAGGAACAGGGCGTCACGATTCCGTCCAAGCTTCGAAAAGGCGAGATCGTGGACAGGCTTCTTGGAAAAGCGGACAGTGCGGATTCTGCCGCTTCGGCGAAGGAAGAGAAAAAGCAGGAAACGCCGCTGCCGGAGGCTGCGCAGCTCCGGGACAGCGTTCAGGATAAAAAAGCAGAAAAAGAAGAGCCTGCTGCTGAAAAAGCGGATCATGGGGACGAAAAACGCCGCCTGAGCGTTTCCACCGGACGCGAGCACGGACTCGCCCAGAAAAACAGCATCCATACCGGCCAGCTGCACCGCAGCGACGGGCGCGGACAGAGCCGGACGCAGAACACGGCGAGCCGAAACGGAGCGTCTTCTAAAGAGAACAGTCACAAGCAGGGACAGAAAAAGAAGAACGACCGCTACGCGAGAATCAAGGACGATATAACAAACACCGTTCAGGTTTCGGGGCCTCTCGAAATCAGACCGGAGGGCTACGGCCTCGTCGCCAACGACGGCGCGGATTCTCCCTACGATCATATCTACGTCTCGCCCAGTCAGATCCAGAAGTTCAGACTCAGAACGGGCGATATTCTCGGCGGCAAGGTAAGACCGCCGAAGCAGGGCGAAAAGTACGCCGCGATGCTGTTCCTCGAAATCGTAAACGGGACTGAAACACGCCAGATCATCAATGAGATGGCTCAGCTTATGCGCAGCGAGCAGCATGAATCGGATTCGCGCTTCAAGGAAAGCCATACGGGCATCCTGGATGTCAATCCGGACGGCTTCGGCTTTCTCCGCATGGAAAACTACCTGCCCGGCGAGGATGATATCTACGTTGCGGCCAACCAGATACGCCGCTACGGACTGTCAACCGGTGACAAGATCACAGGTAAAATCCGAAAATCTTCCGAGGGTGAAAAGAACGACGCGCTTCTGTATATAGAAGAAGTCAACGGAGATATTCCCGAAACGACGACTCACCGTCCGAAATTCGAAAATCTGCTTCCGGTCTTCCCGAACGAACGCATCACGCTGGAAACGAAGCCCGACGTACTGTCAACCAGGATGATCGATCTGTTCTCCCCGATGGGCAAGGGACAGAGAGGGATGATCGTCGCACCGCCTAAAGCCGGGAAAACGACGCTGCTCAAGGAAATCGCGCTGGGAATCCGGGCCAATCATCCGGAGATCGAGCTGATTATCCTGCTTGTCGACGAACGGCCGGAGGAAGTCACGGATATGCGGCGCAGCATCGATGCGGACATCGTATGCTCGACCTTCGATCAGCCGGCGCAGAATCATCTTGCGGTCTCGCAGATGGTGCTCGAACGCTCCAAGCGCCTTGTCGAGCAGGGAAAGGACGTCGTCGTCCTCGTCGACTCGCTGACGCGTCTGACCAGGGCGAACAACCTGTGTGTCGAACCGTCGGGACGCACGCTCTCGGGCGGGATCGATCCCGAAGCGCTCTATTTTCCGAAAAAATTCTTCGGCTCCGCCCGAAATATCGAAAACGGCGGCAGCCTGACCATTATCGCCACCGCGCTTGTCGAGACGGGCAGCCGCATGGACGATATCATTTACGAAGAGTTCAAGGGAACCGGCAACATGGAGCTCCATCTTGAACGAGATCTCGCCCAGCGCCGGATCTATCCCGCGATCAACCTGCTCAAGAGCGGGACTCGCCGCGAGGATCTGCTGCTGAACGAACAGGAAATGCGCGGATCCTTCGCGATCCGCAAGACCTTCGATTCCAGCGCGGTTCAGATGACCGACAAGGTGATCACCGCAATGAACAAGACGCGCTCCAATCAGGAATTCCTGAACCGTTTCGTCAAGCAGAAACCGTAAGCCTGAGCGGGTGTCCGGTCTTGCAGAACGACAAAAACATGATATAATATAAAAGTTAAGTCTGCTGACAAACAAAAACAGTAATTTCAGGTTCCGGGAAAGGCGCCTATACAGGTTCCGGGAAAGGTTCCGAAAATAAAAGTGAGGTGAATACGAATGAAAGATGGAATCCATCCGAAGTACGGTAAAGCCGTCGTCAAGTGCGCTTGCGGCAATACCTTCGAAACGGGTTCGACTAAGCCTGAGCTCAAAGTCGAAATCTGTTCGGCCTGCCATCCGTTCTTCACGGGCAAGCAGAAGCTCGTCGATACAGGCGGACGTGTAGAACGCTTCAATAAGAAGTACGGCAAAAAACAGAAGTAAAAAGATCCGCCATGAGGCGGATCTTTTTCTTTTACGCCGTTTTTTCCACCGTATTATTGTTGATTTGAGCTGTGGTCTTTATATTAAGGTAATTCATACATGATAAACGGAGGTCCAGATGGCCAAAAACAGCATAACGGCAGGAGAGCTGCTCAGAGATTCGGCGCTCCGGCTGCGGGAGGCCGGCATCGATACGGCCCGGCTCGATGCGGAGCTTCTTCTTGCCGAGGTCCTCGGATGTGAACGAATTTCGTTTTACACGCATCCGGAATGCCCTGTCACAGAAGACGAGTATCAGAGCTTTACGAAGCTGCTCGAGCGCAGGCTCGCCCGCGAGCCGCTCGCCTACATCACCGGAACGAAGGAATTTATGGGAGAGGACTTCGCTGTCTGTCCCGGGATCCTGATTCCGAGGCCGGATACCGAAGTTCTCGTTGAAAAGATAATCGAGCTGTTCGGACCGGAGAGTGAAAGAAAAGATCCGGCGATTCTAGACCTGTGCTCGGGCAGCGGAGCGATCGGACTGTCCGCAGGGATACGGCTGCCCGGCGCGAAAATCGTTCTGTCCGACGTGTCGGAAACAGCTGTCGTTACAGGCAGGAGAAACGCGGACAGTCTGTCGGTGAACGCGGAGGTCAGGCACGGCGATCTGTTCGAGACGCTGCTTCCCGACGAGCGCTTTGATCTGATCGTTTCGAACCCTCCGTATATTGCGGAGGATGAGATAAAGGGACTTGAACCGGAGGTCTCCGTCTGGGAGCCGCGCCTCGCGTTAAGCGGCGGGGCCGACGGGTATCAATTTTACAGACGGATTGTCAGCCAGGCTCAGTCTCATCTTGCCTCTGACGGCGTGCTGATGCTCGAAGCCGGAGACGGTCAGGCGCAGACGCTGAGGGAACTGCTTGAAAACGCGGGATATGCGCGGATTGAAGAGATCAGAGACCTGACTGGAACGGTCCGCGGACTGGCCGCCTTCCTTGTCTGAAGAAAAGGTCTATGATAAGATTGAATGACGAGTGCAGTAAGCTTATCGTCTGCACCGATGCGAACAGACATAAACGATGGAGGAATAGATTATGATATCAGCAGGAGAGTTCAGGAACGGCGTAACATTCGAAATGGACGGAGGAATCTGGACGGTCGTTCATTTTCAGCACGTCAAACCGGGCAAGGGCGCTGCGTTTGTCAGAACCAAGATCAAAAATGTTGTAACCGGCGCTGTCGTTGAAAGAACCTTCAGCCCGACAGAAAAGTTCCCGAAAGCTCACATCGATACGAAAGAAATGCAGTATCTTTACGGCGACGGCGATATCTATTACTTCATGGATCTTGATACATACGAACAGATCCCGCTGGGACTGGCTCAGGTCGAAGAAGCCCTTCAGTATCTGAAGGAAAACGACAACGCGACCATCAAGTTCTACAAGGGCGAAGCTTTTTCAGTCGCCGCTCCCAATTTCGTCGTGCTCGAAATCACGAAGTGCGAACCGTCGGTAGCCGGCAATACGGCGACGGCGGTAACAAAGCCTGCGACCGTTGAAACGGGCGCGACTGTCACAGTACCTGATTTCGTCAATGAAGGTGACAAGATCCGGATCGATACGAGAACCGGGGAATACATGGAAAGGGCGTAAACATGGACTATATCAAGGAAAAGGTCGCTTATCTGCAGGGCCTGGCAGAAGGTCTGAAGATCGAGGAAAGCAGTGCGGAAGGCAAGGTTCTCTTCCATATCATCGATGTGCTCGACGATATTACGGATGCTCTCGACGGTCTGGCGGAAGCACAGTACGCAGCTGAAGAAGAAGCGGAAGAGGTTCAGGAAATCCTTTCGGACATCGTGGAATTTTTCGACGTTCTCGCTGAAGACGACGATGAAGACTATGACGAAGACGACGATGATCTGTACGAAGTGATCTGCCCGGAATGCGGCGAAACGTATCTGACGGATTTTGAATCCTTCGAAGAAGACGATGTTTCCTGCCCCGCATGCGGCGCGCCGTTTAAACTGGAAGAATCCGTTCTTGAAAAGCTGACCCACGACGATGTGGACGCTTCGGATAAGGACAAGTAAATGAACGCGAGCGAAAAAATCGTGCCGTCGGAAATCTCGGCGGAAATGATCTGCTCGATCGCCAATCTGGCCGTTCTCGGCGTAGACGGGATCGAAAAGACATATATGGATTTAAAGGATGCCGTTATCGACGCGGTTCATCCGTCTGCGATATCGAAGGGCGTCAAGGTCGTCGATAAGGACGGAGAATACAAGATCGATCTGTATGTCATCACCGAAAAGAATGTCGTCATTCCGAAGGTATGCAGAAGCGCGCAGATCAAAGTCAAGGAATCTGTCGAAATCATGACGGGCAAGCCGGTCGCCAAAGTCAACATTCACGTTGAAGGCAGCGGGAAATATTAAGGACTGCGTCAGCAGTCCTTTTTTACAGGTCGGAATATGAAAAAAGAATCGAAGCGCCATAAGGAGCGGGAACTCGCTCTCTGGGGAATTTTCCAGGAAGATTTCAATCTTGACGGAAAGAACGAGAAGATCGACTGCTTTATCGAAGATTACCCCGAAGAAGAAATGAACAGCGAGATCGCTGAAGAAGCGGGCGGCTATGCTTCCCAGGTGATCGAGACCTTTAAGGAAAACAGAACCGAGATCGATAAGATGATCTCGAAATATCTGAAAAAAACCTGGGATCTTTCACGTCTGCCCAAGGCAGAAAAGGCGATCCTGCGTCTGGCCGCGGCCGAAATGTTTTTCGTTCCAGAGGAAGTTCCGAAGGAAATCGCGATAAACGAAGCGGTCGAGCTGACGAAAAAATACGGCGAAGAAGACGGAAGCCGGTATGTCAACGGGATTCTGAACAATATGGCTAAGGAAAATCCTCAGACCCATGTTTTCGATCTCGGCAAAGATCACAGAAAAAAACGCAGTCAGAAAAAGACGTCAGGTTCGAAGAAAGCTGCCGCTCAGCCGGCGGAGGCTCAGGACAATACTGACAGGGCGCCGGAAGCAGTACAGCAGACGGAAGAGCAGGCGCCGGAAGCTTCCGAAGAAAGCAGCGATGAAGCCTGAGATCTGTCTGGGTCTGGATACGAGCGCCTATACGACATACGTTGCGGCGGCAGGTACGGACGGAGCGCTGCTCGCAGATGAACGGATCGTTCTGTCCGTTCCCCGCGGCGGCCGGGGACTTCGTCAGTCCGAGGCGGTTTATCAGCATATGAAGAATATGCCGGTGCTGTTCCGCAGAATCGAGCCGCTGCTGTCGAAATATACGGTGTCGGGAATCGGCGTATCGGTCAGACCCGAAAATACAGAAGAATCTTTTATGCCGGTATTCAACGCCGGCATTTCTTTTTCAGAAACCGCGTCGGCGCTGACGGGAGCGCAGCTGTTCAGAACGTCTCATCAGGAGAATCATCTGGAGGCTGCCGCCGTTTCCAGCGGCTGCGTGCTGCCGGATGATTTTATCGGGGTGCATTTCTCTGGCGGTACGTCGGAGATACTCGATGTTCACAGGACGGATAACGGCTATGAATGCGGCAGGCTGGCCGGCAGTCTGGATCTGAAAGCGGGTCAGCTCGTCGACAGGACGGGCGTGCTGCTGGGTCTCGATTTTCCGGCCGGCAGGGCGCTGGAAGGACTGGCGCTGGAAGCGCAGGCTGTAAATTCTGAAAGGGTGATCGTTCCTGCCGCGATGAGCGGTGCGGATTTTCACTTTTCGGGACAGGAAAACCGGATCGTCAGGCTTCTGGAAGAAGGCGCCGATCCCGGACAGACGGCTCTCGGACTGTTCAGAATGATCGCGAAGACGCTGGAGCGGTCCCTGCGCATACTTGCGGATCAGACGGGTCTTGAAACGGTGCTCTTCTCCGGCGGAGTCATGGCCAACGGAATTATCCGGGAACAGCTTGAGAGAAGACTGGCTCCCTCCGGAATCCGGCTCTGCTTTTCGGATCCGAAATACTCGTCTGACAACGCTGTCGGCAACGCATATCTTGCGCTGCGGCGTCTGAAGGGCGTGACGGAGGTATAATGGCGGACAGAACACTCAATGTTTCACAGCTGAATCAGTTTATTAAACGTCTTGTCGAGGGCAGCGCCGTTCTTAAGCGGGTCGTCGTCGAAGGCGAGCTAGCGAACTGCCGGTTTGCAGCGTCGGGTCACCTGTATTTTTCACTTAAAGATGATTCGGCGGAAATCAGCTGCGTCATGTGGCGGTCGGCTGCCGCCGGACTGAAATTCATGCCGGAAAGCGGCATGTCGGTTCGGGTGACAGGGTCCGTACAGGTTTACGCGAAGGGCGGAACCTATCAGATCGTTGCGACAAAGCTCGAGCAGGCCGGCCTCGGCGCGATGTTTCTTGAGACCGAGCGTCTGAAGCGGGAGCTTGAGAAAAAAGGCTGGTTTTCCCGGGAAATAAAGCAAGAGCTGCCTAAAGAGATCCGACGAGTCGGGATTGTCACGTCGCCTGCGGGGGCCGCGATCCACGATATCATCTCGGCGGTCGAACGACGCAACCCGTCGGTGGGACTGCTGCTCGCACCCGCTCTCGTTCAGGGAACGGGCGCGGCGCAGGAAATCGCGCGCCAGATCGAAAGGCTCAACGAACACGGCGGAATCGACGTCATTATCGTCGGCCGGGGCGGCGGATCGGCTCAGGACCTGAACGCGTTTAACGAGCTGCCGGTGCTGCAGGCGATCCACGATTCGAAAATCCCCGTCATCTCGGCGGTCGGTCATGAAACGGACGTTCTGCTGTCGGATTTTACGGCGGACCTCAGAGCGCCGACACCGACGGCCGCAGGCGAGCTGGTTTCTGCGGACCTGGGCGAGCTTATCGACAGGATCGAAATGCTCCGGCTCTCCATGACATCCCTGATTCAGGGACGGATCAGAGAGCTCTCTCAGCAGACCGATCTGCTTGCGGAGCGCATCTCGTCAGCAAGTCCCGAATACGGGCTGCTGGAAAAACAGCGCCGCTGCGAAGCGCTTGCGGTTACTCTTAAAACAGAAATGAACACACGTCTCATGGGTCTTCGCGCAAGGCTTGAACGCCTTTCGGAAGCCGTGACCCTGCTCGATCCGGGTCTGCGTCTTGAAAAAGGCTGGGTCTATGTGACGGGAGAGGACGGCAGACCTGTCGTCAGCGCCTCGCGCGCGCAGACGGAGAAGCAGATGACGCTGCGTTTTGCAGACGGCAGTGTTTTGGTCAGGCCGGTTGAGGAGAAATAATGGCAAAGGCAACGATCAATCAGCAGCTGGAGCGGCTTGAAAAAATCGCCGCGGATCTGAAGAATGAGGATCTGGGTCTTGAGGAAGCGCTCAAGCTGTATGAAGAAGGAATGAAGCTTTCTAAAAAGTGTACGGAAACGCTCGAAAAAGCGGAGCTCAAGGTCAGAGAGCTGACTGAAGAGGGTGAAGAACGCGATTTCGATCCGGGACTCGATCAGTAAATATACTTTGGAAAATGCATCAGGGGGAAGCATTCGCTAATGGAAGATTTTAAACAGGCACTCGCGAAGAAGGCGGAGGAAGCGGAAGAATCGCTGGAAATGCGGTTTGACCGGAAGTTTGACGCACCGGATATTATTGTGAGCGCAATGCGGTATTCGCTGTTCGCAGGCGGAAAACGTCTGCGTCCGGTTCTCATGAGAGAAACCATGCGCGCGCTGGGCGATGATCCGGAAAAGATCCGCTCTCTTGCGGACGCGATCGAAATGATTCACACCTACTCGCTGATTCACGACGATCTGCCGGCGATGGACGACGACGATACGCGCCGCGGCAAGCCGACGAATCATATCGTGTACGGAGAGGATACGGCCGTTCTGGCCGGAGACGCTCTGCTCAATCTGGCGATGGAAACGGCGCTGTCGGGGATTCCCGATCAGGATCCGAAGAATTATATCAGAGCCGCGCAGATCCTGTTCGCTTCGTCCGGCGTCGACGGAATGATCGGCGGTCAGACTGCGGATACGATCACGGACATCGCGGACATCACGGAAGAAAAGCTCAACTACATCGACGAACACAAGACGGGAGCGCTGCTCAGAGCTTCGGTTCTGTGTGCGGCGGTTGCTGCGGGGGCTGAAGAGAGAGAGATCAAAGCGCTGGATACCTATGCCCAGAGCCTGGGACTCGCGTTTCAGATTGTCGACGATATCCTCGATGTCGAGGGAGACGAGAAGACGCTGGGAAAGCCTGTCGGAAGCGACGAGAAGAACCATAAGGCGACCTACGTTTCGCTGTTCGGAATCGCGTCGTCCGAGGAACGGGTTCAGGAGCTCAAGCTCAACGCGCTCGGGGCGCTCGGGAGAATTGACGGGGACACGTCGTTTCTCGAGGATCTGGCGGAGTATGTCTGTGACAGAGATCGATAAAAAAACGGGCGCGCCCGTTTTTTTATTTTTTGGGCGAGTTCTGACCGGATTCCGAATCGTTTCGGGGAGTCTTATCGCGTTTAATCAGTCTCTGGGCACCAATGACCAGAACGAATAAAATACTTTGTGTCTAATGATATCCCCGATTGGAGAGGATTTGGAGTCTTTCCCGGAAAAATTTACGCGGCTCCAGGTCTGCCGGGTCCCGCAGGTTTCTGATTCATTTCCGGAAATCCAGCTGATTTTACCCGCATTGCCGAAAGGAGGCGTCCGTGCAGAATACGCTCGGAATCAAATTTAATTTTCAGTCGCTGCTGCGCTTCGCATTTCCCAGCATGACGATGATGGTCTTTCTGTCGCTCTACACGATTGTCGACGGGATGTTTGTCTCCCGGTATGCCGGGACGACGGCGCTGTCGGCAGTCAATATGATCTTCCCGGCGTATACCGTCGGGATGGCTGTCGCGCTGATGATCGCGGCCGGGGGCTGCGCGATCGTCGCGAAAAAGCTCGGCGAAGGAAAGACGATGGAAGCCCGTCAGGATCTGAGCTTCTTCGTCCTCGTAGAGGCCGTGCTAGGAATCGTCTGCGCAGTCTGCGGTTATCTGTTTATCGACCCGATTGTCACATTTCTCGGCGCAAGCCCCGCTCAGTACGAGCTGTGCAGAACCTACGGCGTACTGATGATGGCCTTCGCGCCGACGTTTTATCTGCAGACGGCTTTCCAGAGCTTCTTCGTTGCGGCGGGCCGCCCCGGTCTCGGTCTCGGGGTCACCGTTGCTGCAGGCCTGACGAATGTCGCACTCGATTATCTGTTTATCGTCGTGATGAAAATGGGGATCGCCGGAGCGGCTCTGGGAACGGGACTGGGCACCTGCATCCCCGCGGCGGCAGGTCTGATCTTCTTTACGTTTTCAAAGACGAACCCGCTGCGTTTTACGCGCCCTCATTATGATTTCAGGATGCTGGCGAGTGCCTGCGGCAACGGCGCATCGGAGATGGTGACGAATCTTGCGAATTCGATCACGACCTTTCTGTATAATCTGGCATTTCTGAACAGCTTCGGAGAAGACGGTGTCGCAGCCATCACCATCGTCCTGTACTTTCAGTTCGTCTTCTCGGCGATCTTCTTCGGCTTCTCGTCGGGCGTCGCCCCGATCTTCAGCTACAAATACGGGGCGGGGGACAAGGGCCAGCTCAAGGTGATATTCAGGCTGAGCATGCTCCTGATTCTGATCTTTTCGGTCCTGTCCTGGGCCGTCTCCGATCTGTCCATCGCGGAGGTGCTCAAGCTGTTCACTCCGGCCGGAACCAGCGTCTACGACATCACGATCGCAGGCTTTCCCGTCTACGCGGCTGGCTTTCTGCTGATGGGCGTCAGTATTTTCGCATCCGCGATGTTTACGGCTTTTTCAAACGGAGTCGTGTCCGCCGTAATCTCCTTCGTGAGGACGTTCATCTTTCTTGCAGGCAGCATTATCCTGCTTCCGCAGTTTTTCGGTTCCGACGGTCTGTGGATGGCGGCACCTGCGGCGGAGCTGGCCGGTCTTCTCGTTTCCGTCTTTTTCCTGTTCAGGATGCGCAGGAAATACGGGTATTAATAAATTATTCTTAATTGCAATAATTTATTATTGACTTTAAACCGTGCTGCGATAAACTGGAATCAGAAAAGAATTATTACGTAAAAGGACGGGAAGAATGGCTGCGAAGAAAAAACGCCCGAAACAGGTTGCTGTCGTACACTGCAACGGCGGAACCAGAGCGAAAAAGAAAATCGAATACAGCTGCACGGACTGCAACGAAGCTGCGGCTGTCTGCGAAGGCGGTCCTCTCGAATGCGCCGAAGGCTGTCTCGGCTGCGGCACATGCGTTGAAGCGTGCCGTCTGAAGGCGATCCATATCAACGATTTCGGCGTCGCACAGGTAGATCCTGAGAAGTGCGTCGGCTGCGGACTGTGTATCGAGAAGTGTCCGCGCGGTGTTATCGGACTGCACAGGCCGGACTGCCGGATCGTTCCGCTGTGTTCGAATACCCAGAAGGGCATCGATCCGAAAACGAAGACCGGCGCGAAAACCGCCTGCGACGTCAGCTGCATCGCCTGCGGACTGTGTGTCAAGAAATGCCCGGCGGACGCGATCCATCTTGAAGATTTCCATGCGGTGATCGACGAGAACGAATGTCTGTCCTGCGGCTTCTGTGCGGTAAGCTGTCCGAGAGGCGTCATCGCCGACATGCTCGGAATTCTGACACCGGCACGGTAAGTGCCAGAGTCTTCAGATTATGGTTCGAAACGAAAAATCCCCGTCATACGGAAATGAAATCCGTATGGCGGGGATTTTTATATAAATGAATCTGTTCAGTCGTTTTCGCCGATGTTGTTCACAGCTTCCGTCGCTCCTTCGAGCATACGGTTTACCGCGGACAGGAGAGCCTGGATCGACGCGTCGATAATATCGTCGCGGATGCCTGCGCCCCAGACGAAGCCGTCGTCCGCTTCCTTGATGCCGACGTACGCGGCGGCGCGTGAAGTCGAACCGTCGTCAAGCGCGTGTTCCGAGTACTGCAGGTCCACGTACGGATTGTCGAGCCATTTGGTCATCGCGTTGGATACGGCGTCGATACGACCGTTGCCTTCGGCAGTGACGGTTTCGCTCTTCGTCTGACCGTCCTTCGTCAGTTCGAAGGTGACATTTGCGCGGATACGTCTGCCGGGAATCTGTTCGAAATGGTATTCCGGAATCTGAAGCGGCGCTTCGATGTTTACGTAGGTGCCGGTGAAGATGTCGCGTACTTCGTCCGCTGACAGTTCCTTGTGTTCGTGGTCGGAAACGCTCTTGACCGTATAGCCGAGGTCTTCGCGCATGCCCTTCGGAAGATCGTAGCCGAATTTCTGTTCGAGCACGTAGCCGATACCGCCCTTGCCACTCTGGGAATTGATGCGGATAACGTCCTTGTCGTACTTGCGGCCCAGATCCTTCGGGTCGATCGGAAGATACGGTACGGTCCACTGTTCGGATTCTTCCATTTCGCGGTAGGTCATGCCCTTCGCGATGGCGTCCTGATGGCTTCCCGAGAAGGCCGCGAAGACGAGGGCTCCGGAGTAGGGCTGACGGTCGTAGACGTGCATCCGTGTGACGCGTTCGTAAACCTCGGTGAGCTTCGGCAGATGAGAGAAGTCGAGCTTCGGATCGACGCCGTGAGTGTACATGTTCAGCGCAAGGGTGATAATGTCGACATTGCCTGTACGTTCGCCGTTTCCGAACAGCGTTCCTTCGATGCGGTCCGCGCCTGCGAGCATGCCAAGCTCCGAGTCAGCGACGGCGTTGCCGCGGTCGTTATGGGGATGCAGGGAGACGATGACGTCGTCTCTGTATTTCAGATGCTTGCACATATATTCGATTTGAGAAGCGTAGACATGGGGCAGAGACATCGAGACGGTGACCGGCAGGTTGATGATGACCGGCTTTTCGGCTGTCGGTTTCCAGACATCGAGGACCGCGTTGCAGATTTCGAGAGCGAAGTCGACTTCGGTTCCGGTGAAGGATTCGGGCGAATATTCGAAACGGTAGTTGCCGTTTGCTTCGGCAGCCAGATCGTTCAGGAGCTTCGCGCCTTCAACAGCGATATCGACGATTTCCGACTTCGTCTTGCGGAAGACCTGTTCGCGCTGGGCGACGGAGGTCGAATTGTACAGATGGACGATGGCCGACGGGCAGCCTTCGAGAGCCTCGAAGGTTTTGCGGATGATATGTTCGCGGGCCTGTGTCAGTACCTGAATGGTCACGTCGTCCGGGATCAGGTCGTTTTCGATAAGCGTTCTTAAGAACTCGTATTCCGTTTCGGACGCAGCGGGGAAGCCCACTTCAATTTCCTTGAAGCCGACATCGACGAGCTGCTTGAAATATTCGACCTTCTCGTCAAGGCTCATCGGGATAATCAGCGCCTGATTCCCGTCGCGCAGGTCTACCGAACACCAGGTCGGCGCCTTCGTGATGTACTCCTTATTAACCCAGTCGGTCGATTTTTCCGGCGGCATAAAATAACCGCGTTTGTATTTTTTATAGTTCATAACTCCTCCCTCTTGCTGCCAGACTATCCGGTTATCAGATTACGAACGCGTAGATCAGGATAATGATCCCGAGTATGATTCTGTAGTAACCGAAAACCTTGAAATTGTGGTTTCTGATGTAGCCCATCAGGAACTTGATCGCGAAGATCGATACGACGAAGGCGACGATCATGCCGGTGATCAGAATTGCAGTTTCTGTTCCGGTGAATCCGACGCCGGTTTTGACAAAGTATTTGACGATTTTGAGTCCGCTTGCTCCGAGCATTACCGGAACCGCCAGGAAGAACGAGTATTCCGCGGCGACGTAGCGCGAGCAGCCCAGAAGCAGAGCGCCGATAATCGTAGCGCCCGAGCGGGAAGTTCCCGGTATCAGCGCCAGCACCTGAAACGCGCCGATGAACAGCGCCGTTTTATAGTCGAGCTTCTGCAGGTTGCGGATCGTCGGGTGTTTGACTCTGTTCATGTTTTCTACGACGATGAACAGAACCCCGTAGATGATGAGGGTGATCGCGACGGTCGTATAATTGTACAGATATTCGGTGATAATATCGTCGAACAGCAGGCCGATCACCGCAGCCGGAATGACGCCTACGAGGACCTTGCCCCACAGATTGTATGTCTTTTTGCGTTCCAGCTCGTTTTTCGTTCTGGACCATGGCCACAGCTTGTTCCAGTACAGCAGGACGACAGCCAGGATCGAACCGAACTGGATGACGACGAGGAACATGTCCCAGAAGCTCTTGGAGACATCCAGCGGGATCAGCTGTTCAAACAGGATCATATGACCCGTGCTGCTGATCGGAAGCCATTCGGTTATCCCCTGAACGATTCCGTAAAAGGCTGCTTTCAGTATTTCGATAAACATGTTTGTATTATTCAGCTCCTATAAAATATTCGTTCTTACTATTTTAACATAAGCACTGCAGGCGGAGTGAGCTTTTCCGAACAGCAGCGGGAGCCGGCGCGTCTGCCCCCGTGGTATAATGATATAATTTGTTAAGCGAATCTATGTCCGGCAGCCGCCGGACTCAGCGGGTCCGGCGGATCCGGAAAGGATGATATCAATGAATAAAAAAATAGGCTTTATCGGCTGCGGCAATATGGCTACCGCAATGGCAGGCGGAATCCACAGAGCGGAGCTTACGGCTCCTGAAAATATTCTGATTTTCGATGCATATCCGGAGGCTGCGAAGAATCTGTCCGATAAGACAGGCGCGGTGATCAAGGACAGCGCGGCGGGCGTCGCGGCCGAAGCGGATTATCTCGTTCTCGCAGTCAAGCCCTATGTCTATCCGGAGGTCCTCGCATCCATCGCGGGTTCCGTCAGGGAAGGCGCCGTCATTATCGTTATCGCCGTCGGTGTCAGCTTCGACGACGTCCATCAGGCCCTCGGAGCAGGCGTCAAGGTGGTGCGGGTACAGCCCAGCACGCCTGCGCTTGTCGGAGAATCCGACACGACAGTATGCCCGGACGAACGTGTGAGCGCACAGGAGCTCGACGAGGTCATGGAGATGATGAACAGCTTCGGGAAAACCGAAATCCTGCCTGAAAAGCTTATGGATGTCGTTCCGTCCATCGCAAGCTCGGCTCCGGCATACGCGCTGATGCTGATCGAAGCGATGGCAGACGGCGGGTGTCTCCACGGCTTCCCGAGAGACCAGGCGATCCGTCTGTCTGCTCAGGCAGTCTACGGAGCCGCGAAGCTCGTGCTCGATTCCGGCGAACATCCCGCGGTACTCAAGGACCGGATCTGTACGCCGGGCGGGACCACCATCGAAGCGGTCAAAACGCTGGAAGACGAAGGTTTCCGCAGAGCCGTGATCGCGGCTGTCGACGCCTGCGCGAAAAAATCATCCGCGATGATGAAGAAGGACTGAAGAAGGTATAAATGAAGATACTTGCTGTCGACGCTTCGACGAACGTGGCCGGCTGCGCCGTCCTGTCCGAACAGAAGCTTATCGCGGAGGATCTGGTCAACTACAAGCTCAAGCATTCAGAAAAGCTGATGCCCGCCATCTCGTCTGTCATGGACAGTTCGGGGCTCGACTACGGGGATCTCGATGTGCTCGCCGTTACTGCGGGACCGGGCTCTTTTACCGGACTCCGGATCGGGATCGCGGCCGTCAAGGGTATCTGTCAGGCTTCAGGAAAAAAGGTCATTCCGGTTTCGACCCTGGAAGCGCTGGCCTACAATCTGCTGTATACGACAGGGCTGATCTGTCCGCTGCTGGATGCGCGTCGCTCCCAGGTGTATACGGCGGTGTTCAGATCCGACGGTTCAGGAAAGCTCAAGCGGCTCTCGCCCGATGCGACGATGGATCCGGGAGATCTGGACAGACTGCTGGATATGCTGGTTCAGGACGGGGAAAAGGTCTATCTTCTCGGGGACGGGATGCCTGTCTACGGACAGCTCCTGACTGAAAATAAACCGGACAGGACTGCGGTCAAGCCGTTTCAGTCGCTGGGACATGCGGCGTCAGTCGCGGCCTGCGCCCAGGATCATCCGGAGCAGGCTGTGGATTTCCATGTGCTGGAGCCCGTATACCTGAGACCGTCCTATGCCGAGGAAAAGAAGAAATGATCAGAAACGCGCGCCGGGAGGATCTGGCGGCGGTTCTTGAAATTGCAGCGGACGCGGGACTCGACGCGGCTCTCGAAGATCTCGAATATTCTGTAAGCGCTCCGTCCCGGATGCTTCTTGTTTTTCAGGAAGCAGACGGGGCGGTTTCCGCCTATGCGGAGCTCAGCGGTGCGGACGGGGAAGCGGAGCTTATCGATATCGCGTGCCGCGGCATGTACAAACGATGCGGAAAAGCGGAAGCGCTGCTCGGAGAGGCCGGGCGAAGACTTGCTGCTCGGAGCGGCGGCCCGCAGATTGCCCTGGAGGTCAGAGAAGACAACGCTCCCGCCATCGCGCTGTATGAGAAGACGGGCTTTATCCGGGCAGGCAGGCGAAGACGCTACTATCCGGACGGGACGGACGCCCTGGTCATGATATGGACCGGCGGGACAGCCGGATAACGAGAGCTCCCGTCTGTTTATACGGTCTGATATCCGCAGGGACGGCAGTCCGCTGTTTAACTTCTGATGTTAATTATGGAGGAATAATGAAAATACTCGCGATCGAGACTTCGTGCGACGAGACGGCCTGTGCGGTCGTCGAAGACGGACGGAAGATCTTATCGAGCGTGATCAACACACAGATCCCGATACATACGAAATACGGCGGCGTCGTACCGGAAATCGCGTCGCGCAACCACGTGATGGATCTGCCCTACGTCATTGACGAAGCGCTGGCTCAGGCGGACATGAAGCTTGAAGACGTCGACGCGATCGCCGTGACCCGCGGACCGGGTCTTGTGGGAGCGCTGCTTGTCGGCGTCTCCCAGGCGAAGGCGATGGCGGCGGTACTGAAGAAGCCGCTGATCGGCGTGCATCATATCGAAGGCCATATTGCAGCGAATTATCTGCAGTATCCGGAGCTTGAACCGCCCTTTTTGTGTCTCGTCGTATCCGGCGGCCACTCGCACCTTGTCCATGTCAGAGACTATACGGATTTTGAGATCCTCGGACGGACCCGTGACGATGCGGCTGGAGAAGCCTTCGACAAGGTCGCCAGGGTCCTCGGGCTCGGCTATCCGGGCGGACCGAAAATCGACGCGGCTGCTAAACGCGGAAATCCGGCGGCCATCGACTTCCCGAGGGTGACCCTCGAGAGGGACAGCTACGATTTTTCGTTCTCGGGGCTCAAGTCGGCGGTACTGAACTATCTGAACTCGAAGAAACAGAAGGGCGAAGAGGTCGTGCCGGAGGATGTCGCGGCGTCATTCCAGCAGGCGGTGACCGATGTCCTGACGGAAAAGACGGTCCGCTGCGCCGAAGAGCTCGGCATGAAGAAGGTTGTGATCGCCGGCGGCGTTTCCGCAAACACCGAGCTTCGCGAGGAGCTCGCGAACGCCTGTTCGCAACGCGGCATCGAATTCTACTATCCGGCGCCGGTCCTGTGCACGGACAACGCCGCGATGATCGGTTCTCAGGCATATTACGATTACCAGAACGGCGAACGGGCCGACGAGCGCCTCGACGCGAAACCGGGAATCCGGATCGGTCAGGATCATCAGACGAAGGCCTGAAATACCGTCTCGCGTTTGTTAATCAAAAATTGAGCTAAAAAAGTCGTTTAATTGTCATTGTTATGTTGACATCCCTAAAACACAAACCTATAATGATGTAAGAAAATCAATTAGGTAGTACTTAACCAATATGGTGAGCCCGGTTCACAGGGTATATCATAACTGGTAAAAAACTATTACGGAGGCTATACATGAACCTTAAACCATTAGGAGACAGAGTCGTAATCCAGGTAAGCAAGGAAGAAGAGAAAATGATCGGCGGAATCCTTATTCCGGGATCAGCGAAGGAAAAACCGCAGGAAGGTCTCGTCGCGGCAGTCGGCGAAGGCGCCTGGTTTGAAGGAAAACGCGTCCCAATGGATGTCAAAGTCGGTGACAAGGTAATCTACTCGAAATATGCGGGGAACGAAATCAAGGTCGACGGAGAAGAATATCTGATCTGCCGTCAGGATGACGTGCTCGCAATCGTTGAATAACAGCTCGGATACGGAGGAAAATCATGGCAAAGGAACTGAAATACAATACTGACGCCCGTCAGTCGCTGATCAAGGGTGTGGACAAGCTCGCGGATGCGGTCAAGGTAACGCTGGGACCGAAGGGCAGAAACGTTATTCTGTCGAGAAGCTTCGGCTCTCCGACCATTACCAACGACGGCGTGACCATCGCGAGAGAAATCGAACTGGAAGACCCCTTTGAAAATATGGGCGCACAGCTTGTTAAGGAAGTCGCGACAAAGACCAACGACGTAGCCGGCGACGGTACGACGACAGCGACTCTGCTGGCGCAGGCGATCGTACGCGAAGGCAACAAGAACGTCGTTGCAGGCGCGAACCCGATGGTTCTGAAGAACGGGATCAACAAGGCGGTGGACGCCGTTGTAGACGAACTCAAGGCCATTTCGAAGCCGATTTCCACAGCTTCCGAAAAAGCGCAGATCGCGGCGATCTCCGCAGGCGACAAGGCGATCGGCGATCTGATCTCCGAAGCGATGACAAAAGTCGGCGACGACGGCGTCATCACAGTCGAAGAAGGCAAGTCGGTCGGTACCGAACTCGAATTTACCGAAGGGATGCAGTTCGACCGCGGCTATCTGTCTGGCTACATGGTCACAGATACCGAAAAAATGGTCGCAAATCTCGACAGCCCCTATATTCTGATCACAGACAAGAAAATCTCGAACATCCAGGAACTCCTTCCGCTTCTCGAACAGGTCGTACAGACCGGCGGCAAGCTCCTGATTATCGCTGACGATCTCGAAGGCGAAGCGCTGACGACGCTCGTTCTGAACAAGCTGCGCGGAACATTCAACGCAGTGGCGGTCAAGGCGCCGGGATTCGGTGACAGACGAAAGGAAATGCTGCAGGATATCGCGATTCTGACCGGCGGACAGGTCATCTCCGAAGAAGTCGGACTTGAACTGAAGAACGCGACAATCGACATGCTGGGCAAGGCCCGTCAGGTCAAGGTGGACAAGGACAGCACGATTATCGTAGACGGCGCGGGTTCGAAGGAAAACGTCGACGAACGCATCAGACAGATCAAGGCTCAGATTCCTGAAACCACTTCGGATTACGACAAGGAAAAGCTTCAGGAACGTCTCGCGAAGCTGTCGGGCGGCGTAGCCGTTATCCAGGTAGGCGCGGCGACCGAAACTGAACTGAAGGAACTCAAGTACAGAATTGAAGACGCGCTCAACGCGACACGCGCAGGCGTCGAAGAAGGCATGGTCGCAGGCGGCGGCACAGCTCTGATCGAAGCGATTCCGAAGGTAGCCGAACTGATCGATACCCTCGAAGGCGACGAAAAGATCGGTGCGGAAATCGTCAAGCGCGCCATTGAAGAACCGGTCCGTCAGATTGCTGAAAACGCAGGTCTCGAAGGCTCCGTCATCGTACGTGAAGTCGCGAAGGCCGACAAGGGCATAGGCTATGATGCTGCGACCAACCAGTTTGTCGACATGATCGAAGAAGGAATCATCGACCCGACGAAGGTCACCCGTTCCGCGATCCAGAATGCGGCGTCCATCGCAGGCATGTTCCTGACGACGGAAGTTGCTGTCGCAGAGCTTCCGGAAGCAGAATCTGCTGCACCGGCCGGCATGGGCGGCGGAATGCCGATGATGTAAGCTGCTTTACAGGCAGATCAGTTTAATATCGAATGCTTAAGGCGGGAGGAAACTCCCGTCTTTTTTATGGCCGGAATCTTCAGCGCATATGAAGCGCAAGATAGAATACCACCGCGTCTTTGAAATGACGCGGATTGAGCCCTGTATTACGAGCGATCCTGTCCAGCTTGTACTGCAGGGTATTTTTATGGATGCTGCAGGCTTCGCAGGTACGCGCCAGAGACTGTCCCTCGTCGTAATAGACCTGAAGCAGAGCGATCTCTTCGTCTGACAGCTGTCGAAGGACCTTCCGGGCGAACTGCTCGCGGTTATCTCTGTCGATGGAGCCTATGACGATCTCGAACAGCAGATCGTCGTAGAATGCGAAATTTGTCTCCGTTCCGGTCAGGCTGTTCAGCGCGGTCTGAGCAGACCTCCAGGAATCGTCGAGCTGATAGATGCTGCGGTCCCGGCCGACTGCCATTTTCAGCAGCGTGCTGTTTTCCGCTGCGAAGGCTGCAAGTGTCTCCTTGTTCGTTTCGATTCCTTCGTCTTCGAGAATTCCGACAAAGGTATCCGGAAATTCGAAGCTGAACAGCTCCATGCCGAGCCCTTCGAAGAGCCTGTACAGCTTCGGTTCGGCGGCAGAAACTCCGGCTGTTTCCGAATTCGAGACGATCCTGACGATCAGAACGCGTTTGCGCGTTTTTTCGCTGATTTTCATATCCCGCAGGCTGTCAAAGATATAGTCTGGATTTTCGATATTTCCCTTGATAAGCGTTTCGACGATGTACGTCTTTTTTTCGGTAAGCGTGCGCGCTGCAGTGTTCAGCTCCTGCTCGCGGACCAGCAGCAGCGTGATTTTTTCCGCCAGATGGGCGTACTTCCGGACCTCGTC
>CALMRA010000117.1 GCA_937872065.1 uncultured Eubacteriaceae bacterium
GAATATGATTGGGGTCTGTGACGATATCATCAGCGGAAATGTAGACGACGTACCGTTTGATTTTATGGGCAGAGGATACTTCATTGCGAAAAAAGTCGGAGACGCAATGAAACGGACAGATGGCGGCGAAGGAAATATCATTTACAGCAAAAACAAGATATTCAGGAAACCGGCTGCAGAGTGAGATCGGGAGAAACATATGAAGATAAGCAGAGTCAGAATAAACGGGATAAAGAATCCGGTCGGTTATAGTTTCAGCGATCTCAGAGCCTCGTGGATCATCAAAGATACTCAGGCCGGGGCGATCACAAATACGAAGATTGAAGTAAGCGAAGATAAAACGTTTGAATCGATTCTCATGAGCAAAGAAGGCACAGATTTAGACCAGACAGGAGAGCTGCTCGAGGTCTCTCAGAAACCGAGAACCCGGTATTTTATTCGGATTTCCGCGAAAGGGGATAACGGCGAGTCGGCAGTATCAGAAACATCATATTTTGAAACTGCAAAAATGGAAGAACCCTGGACAGGGAAATGGATCAAGCCGCGGCCCGCTGACAGCTTTCATCCGGTCTTTACCAGAAAATTTACTTCCGAGGCAGATGTTAAATCGCAGGATTCTACAGAATCGCAAAGATTAGTGAAAGCGAGACTTTATATTTCAGGTCTGGGCATGTACAGTGCCGTGTTAAACGGCAGTAAGATCGGCAGCGAGGTACTGACACCGTATTACAGCGACTATCATACGGAGATTCAGTATCAGACCTATGATATTACCGATCAGATCAGGAAAGATAATCTGATCGAAATAACGCTGGGAAACGGGTGGTATAAAGGAAAATTCGGCCTGGGTCATACGGAAAACAATTTCGGAAGTGAATTCATGCTTCTGGCAGAAATAAGACTTACCTATAGTGACGGGTCTGAAGCTGTGATCGGATGGGATGCGGACTGGCTGTATAAGGGCTCTGATATTGAAAGCAGCAGTATTTATGACGGCGAAGTCATCAACAAGCTGCTTTATGAAGGTATTGACAATCCGTACAAAGCTCCGGTCCTGGCTCAGCCGGAAGGAAGGCCTGTTCCCAGGTACAGCCTGCCGGTTATCGAAAAAGAAAACATGGCGGTCGAAGAGGTGATCAGAACACCGGCCGGTGAAACCGTGCTTGACTTTGGACAGAATTATGCGGGTTATGTCACGTTTCGAACGTTTCTTCCGAAGGGGACGAAAATCGTTCTGGATTTCGGGGAGATCCTGCAGGGCGGAAATTTCTATAACGCGAATTATCGCGAAGCGAAATCCCAGTTTGTCTATATTTCTGACGGACGACAGGAGACCGTAAAGCCGCACTTTACATATTTCGGCTTCCGCTATGTCAGAGTGACCGGATGGCCGGGAGAGATATCGAAAGATGATTTTATCGGCAGGGCGGTTTATTCGGATATGGAAACCTCAGGTTCGTTCGAGTCGGGAAACGTTAAGGTAAACCGGCTGTTCAAGAACGCGCTGTGGGGACAGAAATCAAATTTTATAGATTTTCCGACGGATTGCCCTCAGCGTGATGAACGCCTCGGCTGGACCGGTGATGCGCAGGTTTTTGCAGGAACAGCCAGCTATAATATGGATACCGCAGCTTTTTACAATAAATTCCTTCACGATCTCAGAACGGAGCAGAATAAATATGACGGGATCCTGCCGGGTGTTATCCCTGTGCTGGATCCGAACGGACCGATTTTCAGCAGTATCTGGGGAGATATCGCGACCTTTCTTCCGACAGTTCTGTACGAGCATTTCGCGGATAAGACTGCTCTTCAGATTTATTATCCGATGATGAAGGACTGGGTGGATAAGATTACCCGCGAGGATATTAAACGGGGACAGCAGTATCTCTATAATTTCGGAAATCAGCTGGGAGACTGGCTCGCTCTTGACGGGCGAACCGAACAGAGCATGAACGGCGGAACGGACGAATATTATATCGGTTCCTGCTATTATGCGATGTCAGTGCAGAAAACGGCAGCTGCGGCCGGGATCCTCGGATATGATGAAGACGCCGCTGTGTACGAAAAGCTATATCAGAAAATTTGCGGCGCGATTCTCAATGAGTACTTTACGAGCACCGGAAGACTGGCGATCGATTCACAGACGGGCTATATTGTCGCGCTGTATTCCGGTATCTATCCGGATAAGGAACGGGTCGTAGAAGGACTGAAGACGCGGCTCTATAAAGACTGCTATAAGCTTAAGGGCGGTTTTGTCGGAGCTCCGATCATGTGCAGGGTAATGGCAGAGAACG
>CALMRA010000118.1 GCA_937872065.1 uncultured Eubacteriaceae bacterium
TTTCCCAGTATGGTGGTTCCGGCTGTACCGATCGTCGCGGAAAGAATCGCTACCATCGTGGCCTGTTCCATCGGTATGCCGAAAGCACCCGTGATTCCGGCCAGCATGCTTATCTGTTCAGGAACCAGAAGAGCTGCGTCCGAAAACGGAATGGGCACGGCACCAGTCGCTGCAGCGGCTGCCGAAGAGGCTCCGACTACTGCCTGGGCTTTCTTTTTTTTTAACGCTAAATTTGCGCATTGAACGGCAATAAAGGTCTTCTGGACCGCTTCCGGAATTACGCTGTTCATAACCTCCGAGAGTACATCAAGGCCGTAAGCCTTCGCCGTGTAGTATTCGTAAATATCGTAATCCTCCGCCAGAACAGGGATGATATTGACCACAGGCAGATTTTCCTTCTCGATTTCCAGTTTGAGCTTCTGAGCGTCTTTTTTCGAATACGACTGCGTCAGCACAAAAATGACCGGAACCTTGCAGTCGGACGTCTTTTCAAGGAATTTATTCAGAAAATCGATCTCCGCCTGCTCAAACCTGTGCGAAGGTGTCGCGATGCAGTACCAGATACAATGAATAGCCTTGTTGTTATCGCCGCTTCCGATACCCTTCTGGATCTCACCGACAACGTCATCCAGCAGACTGTCAACGGCATTTTCCCCGTCCAGCTCGAGTCCCGGCGTATCAAAAATCGTAAGCGGATAATCCGGTTTGCTGAGCTGATGTATTTTATCTGTTACCGGTTTCCCGACGCCGGTTTCCGCGAGTTTCTCACTGAACATGTTGTTGACAAGCGTGCTTTTGCCGACACCCGTTTTTCCAAGGATCATTACATTCAGATTTTTAAGCTCCTTATATTCCTTTTGAATGAGCTCCGTTATCTGTTCGGCAACCTTGGCAGGATTATAATCTTGCATGGCTCAGCCTTTATGCTCCCTGCGGACAATTTCCGGACCCCAGTCCTCCGGTATTTCCGGACTGCTGTTAAACAGCTTCGTCGACAGGAAATCGATGGCTTTCGGCATCAGAAAAAATGCGGCGCCTGCCACTGCGAGACTCGACAGTACATAAAACGCAGTTCCGGTGCTCTTGCATTGCTTTTTTTCACTCGCTTTTTTATTCATAGTTATCTATCCCTTCCGCTGCAGCTGTTTTTTACTACAGCGATTACATATTCTCCGCAAAGCAGCCGCTTTTTTAATTATGGACATTTTATCATTATTTATCATTAACTGAACAGACATTCCAATATCCGTATCCCGTATCTGACGACAGCCGGTTAATTGCAGCTTTTCGGGTATTCAGAATAACACGAGGTTTCTGCTCAGACAGGCCCGCAGCAAGCG
>CALMRA010000119.1 GCA_937872065.1 uncultured Eubacteriaceae bacterium
ATAAGGGGGAAACGACGCAGCGGATCGCAGCGGCCGTTTTTGATAAGATCAAAGACTATGATTTCGGTATTCAGATGGCCAGCTTCTATCAGTCGGGCCTTTTTCAGACCCATGTCAAGATGATGGATGTGGCGGGGTTCGGTACCGACCATATCAGGGACTTCGGACTGCGCTGCGCCGTCGTGCGCAGGCCCCGTCCGTACGATACGCCCACGCTCAATTACAACTGGCGCCTCTGGGATACCTGCGCCTTTTCGCTCTATACCGACTGTACGGATACGATAGACGAGAAGGCGGCGGAAGAAGCTGCAGAAGCGGTTCTGCGATTTATGAAAATAAACGGGATGGCCAGACTGGACTGCGGCACCAGCTGGAATACCCGAATCGTCAATGAAGAGGAGCTTTACCCGGTACGGGCGGGAAGAGGAGGTTTTATGAGCCTTCACACGGAACCGGGAAAACGGGTAAAAGCCGGGGAGACTCTGGGGCAGATCATCGATCCGATGGACGCATCCGTAAAAGAGATCGTGACGAGTCCCTGCGACGGTGAAGTCTTCTTTGCGTCGGACAGGCCGCTGGTTCTTCAGGACAATGTCCTGTTCAAGATAATCGCGGCAGCAGATCATAACTGACAGCGAATATCAGGGCAGATAAAAACCGGTCAGCTTTATGAAATGACTGACCGGTCTGGAAACTGCCGGAAGATATTCAGGCTTTAACGGCTGCCTCGAAGGTACCGGCTCAAGAGGCGGTAAGCCTTAATTTCGAGGTGCTTTGACTCTGACTTCGCCCTCGGCTACAGGTGTTCCGTCCTGATTCGTGTAGTCCGCTTTTAGAACGACCGTTCCTTTCGGAAGCTTTTCCGTCACTTCGACCCTGGCGGTTACGGTATCGCCGATTTTAACGGGAGCCAGATACTTCACGCTTTTTTCCATAAAGATCGTTCCCGGTCCGGGGTACTGCATCCCGAGCACTGTGCTGATCAGGCTGTCTACGAGACAGCCGTGAACGATTCGGCCTCCGAACGGTGTCTGACTTGCGGCAACCTCGTTGATGTGCATCGGATTTAAATCTCCGGTGATGCCGGCGAACTGATACACATCGCTCTCCGACAGAGTTTTGCTGAAGGATGAGGTATCGCCAATATTGATCTGATCATACGTATAAGACACAATTTTCCTCCGATATTGAATCTTCCTCTTCTGTCAGGCGCTGTGATTAACGAGCCATTCAGAAATCTGAGGTGCGATCTGTTTCTGGCTTTTGCCCGATACATACATTCCGATGTGGCCCACCGGGAAGTTGAGCAGTTTTTTCGAACGGCTTCCGACTGCGTCGAGAATCGGTTCGCTGGCAGCCTTCGGAACCAGATGATCGTAATCCGCTACGACTGCGAGGAACGGACATTTGATATTCTTCAGATTGACCGTTTCGCCGCCGAGCTTGAAATCGCCTTTTACCAGCTTGTTGTCCTGATACAGATCCTTGACGAACTGGCGGAGGGTTTCTCCGGCCTGATCAGGGCTGTCAAAAATCCAGCCTTCCATCCGCAGAAAGTTCTGCAGATAGGTCGGATCGTCCATCTTTTCACCGAAGCCGATATATTTGTCTACGATCAGATCGAAGGGCTTGAGCAGCAGATACGAGATATTCATCAGCGAGCCCGGAACAGTTCCGTAGGCATCGACGAGGGAGTCGATATCCATAGACTTGCTCCATGCGAAGAGCAGTCCGTCGTTTGTTTCAAAATCGACAGGGGTGACCATCGTAACCAGTGCGTTGACTTTCGCAGGATGCAGCGCGGTGTAGATTGACGAGAATGTGCCGCCCTGACATACGCCGAGAAGATTGATCTTCGGACATCCCGAATGTTCGATAATATAATCGACAAAATCATTCATGTACCAGTTGATGTAGTCTTCCATCGTCATATACATATCTTCCCTGGTCGGATATCCCCAGTCGACGATATAGCAGTCCAGACCGTGTTCGAGGAAATTGCGGATTACCGAACGGTCCGGCTGAATATCCATCATGTACTGCCGGTTGACCAGCGCATAGGTGATCATTGTCGGGATTTTAAGAACCTTGTCGGGTTCTACAAGCGGCTTATAATGAAAAAGCCGGGACTTTCCGATCTGAAATACCAGTTCCTTTTCAAGGGTATCGCTTTTGAGATCCTCGGGACTGGTGTTCATCATGTTTTCTACGCCTTTTAAAACCTTGCCGTAGAAATCCACCATATATTTTTCGGATTCTTCCATATTGTTGAAGTTGTTTGTTGTCATGTACAGACCTCGCTAAGTGAATCGAATTTACTTTGCCGCAGCCTTTTTTTCCAGCTCCTGTACCTGTTTCTGCAGAGCGGCGACTTCCTTACGAAGATCGTAAACCGTTTTGTACAGGCTTTTCATTTCTGTGTTGGTCGGAACAGGGATCTGGGCCAGCATTTTTTCCATCAGCTTGTCGGATTTGATCTTAAACTGAGATGCATCGGAGGCGAACTGATTGAAGGCTTTCGTGAATTCTGCGGAAGCAAAGAAATTTTCGAAGGCCTGTTCATTGGTCTTGAGCCACATGCTGTAGAATTTCTTGAAATCCATCGGTTCGCTGCCGTCTGTCATAGCCGCGGCATAATCCTGAGTCAGAGCTTCAGATGTTTTTCTCGCAATTTTCAGAATCAGAGAGACCAGTTCGGTGTAACTGAACATCAGCCGCATATAAGAATCCAGCGTCTGAGCCTGCTGTTCCGTGTCTTCGCGATTTACGCCGATCCCGACAAGATTGAAAATTTTCCCAAAGGAATTTGTATACGCATCGCTGACATAACGGATATAGTCTGAATAGGCTTCACTGTCGCCTTCCATCATTCTTCTGATGATATCGGTCATTGCAGCCTGATCTGGCAGCCACGGACTTGCGAAGCTTTTGAAGGTACCGTTCATATTTTCAAATAATGTCGCGTAGGAGCCGCCCAGATCTGCGAACTGGGGAGGAAGCATTGTTGACATCATCGTTTTAACGTTTTCAGCGATCAGATCTTCAGATTTTTTCGTGAACGCTTTGATCTTTTCAGGAGTGTCAAGAGGCATCGAATCCTGGAAATCCTTCCAGAAGTTGAAAACCTGATTGTAGATCGCGGAGCTTTCAGACATCCGGCTCATGATATCCATCATCGTCGGCATACTGAAGTTACTGCCCATATCTGCCGCTCCCCATGTTTTCATCAGTTCGGGGAATTTGGTCATCTGATCCTGAAACGTTTTCCATGTGTAGTTCATCATCTTTGAATATGCATCATAAGAGCCTTCGCCCGGGCTGTAAGCTTTTACCGCTTCATACCAGGCATTTACAGGATTGTTCTTTTCATCCATTCCGGAAGCCTTGGCGAAATTTTCCATTACATCGGTCATTCCGTAAAGCTTGCCTATCGATTCAAGACCTTCCTTATACTGTTTCATCAGATTGTCCTGAAAGTCTTTTCCCATTTTAAAATAATCGTCATAGCCAGGCATTGTCGTTCTCCTTTTGGAATCAATATCGACGAACATGAAATCGGTTATGTGTTTATCTGTAAACCTAACCATCAAGGTATGCTTTATATTTATACTATTTTAGTCCATTTTGTCAAGGGGTCAGCGTGAAGAAATATAGGCTTTAAATAAGTTTTATCTAACATTTAAGCAAGAATGAAGAAACAGCCGTTTGATAACGCTTTAACAAATTAATATCGATATTTTTAAAACAAAATCCTGAGAGATATAAATAGTTCGTTTAAAATCTAACGTAAAATTACAATGAGGCGGGAGAAGGAATGTGAGAGAGTGAAAAAAGGCAGCGAAAAAATCTAAAGTATCCTGCGGTATCTTACGTCGTACATCAGTAAAATAAAAAGAACCGCAGACTGATGGTCTGCGGTTCCTGTAAGTTCGTAATGGTGCGAGAGACGGGAGTTGAACCCGTACGTACGTTGTACACACGCCTCTGAAACGTGCTTGTCTGCCTATTCCAACACTCTCGCTCAACAGTACTTTTCTAGTATACGGGTTCGAAAGAGCTGTGTCAACTGAGATTCCGAAAAACTTTTCAAAACACGATGTTTTTTGAACTGAATAATTGAACGTGTTATACTTCAAACTATGAAAAAGAGAGATTTATGGATCATCATCGGTATCGTTGTATTCGGTCTGGTCATCAGTTATTTTTCAAAACAGATGACGGATACGGGAAAAGAAGTGAGAATTACGATTGATAACGAAGTCGCCGATGTTCTGGATCTGGATAAAGATACGACAAAAACCTATCAGACTGCGGAAGGAGAGAATACCCTGGTCATAAAAGACGGAGAAGTTTCGATCACCGAAGCCGACTGCAAGAATCAGATCTGCGTCAATACGCAGGCAATTTCCGAAGTGGGCGAAACCATCGCCTGTCTTCCCCATAAGCTTCTCGTCGAGGTCATTAAAGAATGAGCGCAGGCAACAGCAGAATCCGGCTGATTGCCAGGCTGGCTGTGCTGACAGCTGCCGCTCTCGTGCTGTCATGGCTGGAGAGTTTTATTCCGATGCCCTTTCCGGTTCCCGGTGTCAAACCGGGGTTTGCCAATATCGCCGTCATTTTCACGCTGTATACGCTGGGATCGGTTCCTGCTCTGGTTGTCAGTCTGATGAGGGTGCTTCTGGCCGGATTTATGTTCGGGACCATGAGTTCGATTCTCTATTCTCTCGCAGGCGCGCTTTTAAGTCTGTGTATGATGATCGTCCTGAAGCATTTCACCGATTTCGGTATCGTTCTTGTCAGCACGTTCGGCGGAATCTTTCATAATATGGGGCAGCTGATATGCGCCTGTCTTGTTCTTCAGACTCCGGCGCTGTTCTATTCCTGGGGGCCGCTGCTTCTGGTTTTCGGGACATTCACCGGTATTTTTGTCGGTTTGGCCTCTCAGTTTCTGATACGACGGGTAGGACCTATATTGAGGTTATGATGACCAATGGTTCTATTAAGAAACGATGTGGGGATGTAATAAAAGCATTACATTTATATGAAAAGGATTCTATTAAATTTTATCCTTTTTTACTTAACTGTTAACCGGGGAAATACTTATAATAAACTTAGAAGATATTTACAGGAGTAAAGAAGTCGTTTATGAAGTTAGGAGCAGATTATGCTGGGGGCAATTCTCGGGGATATTATTGGAAGCCCTTATGAATTCAGCGAACAAGTAGAAGGACCGGACGCTTTTCCGCTTTTTTCGAAGGACTCCCGATTCACGGATGACACGGTTTTGACGCTGGCGGTTGCAAACGGTATTCTTGAAGCGGGCAGGAGCAGGGCCAGGACAGCAGATGCAGTAAAGTCTGAAATGCAGAGGCTAGGGAAGCTTTATCCCGATGCGGGATACGGAGCACGGTTTATCCAATGGCTGGAATCGCCGCATCCAAGACCCTATCAGAGCTGGGGGAACGGTTCGGCGATGCGTGTTTCTTCGGTGGGCTGGATGTTCGATTCAATGTCTGATGTGATGGATTTTGCAGAGATCACGTCGTCGATTACCCATAACAGCCAGGAAGGGATAAAAGGAGCCCAGGCTGTTGCCGGTTCGATATTTCTGGCGAGGGAAGGCGCGTCGAAACGTCAGATTCGAAGTTTTCTGGAACATGATCTCGGATATGATTTCAGTGAAGAAAATATAAGCTATCTCCGGATAAAAGCGCAGCGCAAGCCCGGATGGGGTGTCAGCTGTATGGCGACAGTTCCGCTGGCTCTCGACGCCTTTTCACGGAGTCAGAATTTTGAAGGAGCTGTCAGAGAGGCGATAGCCGGAGGTGTGGACACCGATACGGTCGCGGATATTGCGGGGGCCGTGGCGGAAGCCTATTACGGAATTCCGTTTAGAATTCGTCAGAAGGGACTAAAGTACCTTGACGCATCGCTGCTTCAGATTTATAATAATTATCTGAATTGCATTGATGCATAAAAAAAGATTCCAAACGGAATCTTTTTTTTAGCTAAATTGACGACTTGGTTTTTTATACTTAAGTTTGAGCGTATTTATATGCGGATCTCTCAGCTTCGCAGAATTCCGGAAGCCTTTCCGATGACCCGGATATTTTCTGCCGGAATGCTGATATGTTCATGATCGCCGGTGAATGACAGCCGGACGCTGTCCTTTTCGTCCTGTCCGAGAATACACAGGACGAGTTTTCCCTCCGCTTCGATGAGTACCGGTTCTCCGGGCTTCGGAGCTTTTGTGACGACGATCTGTACAACGTCATCTTTGTTGAAAGGCTCGCTCATAGACCAGTCGGACACGGTGACCAGGAACTTCGCTCCGTCCGGCATACTGTATAGAGCGCCGAGCGTCACTTCATTACCGTCTTCAGAAGGATTAAAGAGTTTTACATTACCATTTTTTAGCATGGGAAGCACTCCGTTTCTCAAATCAGCCGACAGGCCGAACACGAAAGGCAGACATGGGAGAATTTAGAAATATTGACAATCAGTTTGATAAACTTATGATGCTCGTCAGTCAGACTGAACAGAAAGAGAAGGATCCGCACGATCTCGAATACCTCGAATGGCTCAGAGGCAAGCTTGAAGCGATACTCGTCGAAAGCCATCAGAAAAAGATCGATCTGGATATCTGATTCTAGCTTCATTATAACAGATACACAGTCCGGACAACTTAATTCACACAGAGGAAAAGATGCCGAATAAAGGAACGAATCCGATCATTAATTTTGCAAGCAGGCTGACAAAAAAACAGCTTCTGATCACACTGATTACGGGCAGTATTCTGCTGCTCCTTCTGATTATATGGGGGATCTCCGCAATCATTCATACGAATCAGGTCAATCACACCTATATTGTCAAGGGAGTCGATGTATCGGCCTATCAGGGAGATATCGACTGGAGCACGCTTGAAGATCAGGGCGTTTATTTTGCTTTCATCAAAGCGACCGAGGGCGAAGACTATACCGACGAAAAATTCGAAGAAAACTGGAAGAACATCGAATCGACCGGTATCCGCAGAGGGGCCTATATGTTCTGGCAGTTCGGGGAAGACGGTGATAAACAGGCTCAGTATTTTATCAAAACGGTTTCCGCGGGCAAGAACGATCTGCCGCCTGTCATCGACTTGGAACTGTACGGAGATTATCTCGATAATCCCCTTGATAAAGATCAGGTCATTGCCAATCTGACAAAGACTGTGCAGGCGCTGAAAAAAAATTACGATAAAGATCCGATCATCTATACGAATTATCTGACGTACAATACCTATCTGAAGGATGAGTTTGAAGATCTGAATATCTGGATCTGTGATCTGGATGATGCGGAACCTTCGCTGAGCGGAGATCATACCTGGACGTTCTGGCAGTACAGCCAGCGCGGTATTCTGAACGGCTACGAAGGCAGCGAACGCTTTATCGATATGAATCTTTATAACGGTACGCTTAAAGAATTTTATGAAAACTTCTGATTAAGCCATTACGGCCGGGATCGGAAAGAAAGATACAGGAAGACAGATGGATTACAATCAGAAAGCGCTGGAGCTTCATCAACGGCTCAGGGGCAAGATCGGAACCGAGGCGAAGACACCGGTCGATACGCCGGAAATGCTCAGTACCGCTTACACACCGGGCGTAGCCGAACCCTGCCGCAGAATCGCGGCAAATCCCGACGATGTCTACCGCTATACCGGAAAAGGCAATACGGTTGCAGTCGTGACTGACGGATCGGCAGTGCTCGGTCTCGGCAACATCGGTCCGGAAGCGGGACTTCCGGTCATGGAAGGGAAAGCGCTGCTGTTCAAGGAGTTCGGAGACGTCAATGCGGTTCCGATCTGTCTCGATACGCAGGATACGGATGAGATCGTCAAGATCACGGCGGCGATTGCGCCGGCCTTCGGCGGCATCAATCTTGAGGATATCGCTGCGCCGCGATGCTTCGAAATCGAACGCCGGCTGCAGGAAAAACTGGATATTCCCGTTTTTCATGATGATCAGCACGGAACAGCCATCGTTGTGTCTGCCGCTGTGATCAATTCTGCGCGCCTTACAGGCAGAAATCTTAAAGATATGAAAATCGTCGTCAACGGCGACGGCGCCGCAGGCTCGGCCATCGCAAGAATGCTGCTCTCCCTGGGAGTCGGAACGGTCCGCGTACTGAATGCGGACGGAATTCTGCGTCCGGATGACGAAAGCCTCGATTCTGCACGCAGAGAACTGGCCGGGGAAACGAATCCAGACGGTGAGGAAGGGAATCTCGCTCAGGCCCTTGTCGGAGCGGACGTCTTTATCGGGGTGTCGGTCGGCAATATCGTTACATCAGAAATGATCTCCCGTATGGCTCCGAATGCCGCGGTGTTCGCAATGGCCAATCCGACCCCGGAAATTATGCCGGAGGAATCGAAGAAGGGCGGAGCGCGGATAATCGGAACGGGACGTTCGGATTATCCGAATCAGATCAATAATGTTCTCGCTTTTCCGGGTATATTCAAGGGAGCGCTTCAGGCAAGAGCCGGAAGAATCACGGAAGATATGAAGCGTGCCGCCGCGTTCGCTCTTGCCGGAGTTCTTGAGGCGGATGAACTGGCCGAGGATAAAATCCTTCCCGATGCGTTTGACAGCCGGGTCGCTCCGGCCGTCGCCGAAGCAGTTTCTGACGCCTGGAAAGGAAACGAATGACCACCAAGAAGGACCGTTCGGCCCGCGCCGTCAAGGCGGCGGCTGTCATGCTTATCGATACTCTGTCAATACTGGGCATGTGTCTGATGTTTTTCATTATTCAGACCTTTAAGCTGAACTAACGGACGGGAAAAGACAAATTGTAATTTTTGCGTATCGTCTTCAAAAAAGCATCCTGATCTTCTCAGGTTGCTTTTTTTTTATGATATATTTTAAAGAATGATAACAGGGGAGGAGTCATTATGGATTTTAGTTCAATTGTCGCCGCTGTAAATAACTTCGTCTGGGGCCCGTATATGCTGGTGTTCCTCGTCGGCACCGGTGTCTTTCTTACGATACGGCTCAAGTTTTTACCGTGGCGCAATCTGCCTCATGCTCTCCATGAAGTTTTCTCGAAGAGAGAAAACGAAGAAGAAGAGCAGAAGGGAGATATATCTCCGTTTCAATCGCTGATGACGGCGCTTGCCGCCACGATCGGCACCGGCAATATCGTCGGCGTCGCGACTGCGATGGTTCTCGGCGGACCCGGCGCAATTGTCTGGATGTGGATTTCCGCGTTGTTCGGTTTATCGACTAAGTATGCAGAATCGACGCTCGCCGTTAAATACCGGATCGTCAATAAAGAAGGGGAAATGGCCGGCGGCCCGATGTACGCGCTGGAACGGGGGTTCAAGCATAAGGGACTCGGGAAAACCCTTGCGGTCCTGTTCTCGATCTTCGCAGTCTGCGCATCCTTCGGGATCGGCAATATGACTCAGGCAAATTCGATCTCTACGGCGATATCCAGCACCTTCCATATTCCGATATGGATTGTAGGCATTATTCTTGTCATACTCGTCGGCGCCGTTCTGCTGGGCGGAATCAAGAGCATCGGCAGAGTCTGCGAGCTGGTCGTACCGGTCATGGCGGTATTCTACGTCATCGCGGGACTGATCGTCGTAATTGTCAATCATGCGAATCTCGGAAGCGGCATTACTCAGATTTTCAGCATGGCGTTTTCAATGGACGCTGTCGCAGGCGGTGTCGGCGGTACGATCGTCGCCTCGATGATGTCGGCAATGCGCTGGGGCGTTGCGCGCGGCGTCTTCTCCAACGAAGCCGGTCTCGGCTCCGCACCGATCGCCGCTGCCGCGGCCAAGACGGATTCCCCGTCGAATCAGGGCTATATCAATATGACGGGAACGTTCTTCGATACGATCGTCGTCTGCTCGATCACAGGGCTTGTCATCGCCTCATCAGGACAGCTCGGCGCCCTCGACGCGAACGGTGAGATTATAACGGGTGTCGCCCTGACGATTTCCGCATTCAGAAGCGCTCTCGGATCAATGGGCGGCATCATTGTTACTGTGGGCCTGGCTCTGTTCGCGTTCTCGACGATTCTCGGCTGGGAATATTACGGCGAAAAATCGCTGGGCTATCTGTACGACAGCAAGGCGGTCAATTATATTTACAGAATCATCTTCTCGCTTATCGTCTATATCGGCGCTACGCAGACCCTGCAGCTGGTCTGGGACCTTTCCGATACGATGAACGGTCTGATGGCCATCCCGAACCTGATCTGTCTGATCGTACTGAGCAACGTCGTTGCGGAAGAGACCTTTAATTATCAGAACAACGTCCTGATTCCGAAAAAAGAAATGAAAAAGGCGCTTAAAGCTGCGGCTGCCGCTGAAAGCAAGCATGTCGAAGGCGGAGAATAAAATAGACTGTGCCTGAAACAGAAGAAACGGTCCGGAAATTCCGGGTCGTTTTTTTATGAAGCAAAACCTGGCGGCGCTGCAGACAGAGGCGAAAAGTCTGTGACATGACAACGTGAGCTTTTTATCCTGTCGGGCGGTTTTGCTCTGAAGTATAATTGGTATAAATAAAACGAATCATTGTGAATTAGACGTCAGCAAAGGAGAAAAAATGAACGAAGAAGCGAAATTAGGTATCCTTCAGGCACTTGAAGAAAGACGCAGCATCCGCAAGTATACGGCGGACCTGCCGACTAATGCTCAGATGGCGGAACTGATGAATGCGGCGCTCGAAGCTCCGACGGGACGGAACGCACAGTCGAATGAAGTTTATTTTATCCGAAATGAACAGACGGCGGCCAGACTGCAGGAATCAGCGGACAATTATCTTCAGATGACTCGCCCGGATCTGTCCGACAGCTTTCACTGCTTCTACGATGCGCCGATGATCGCGATTCTGTCCGCAGATCCAGATAACAAATGGAAAGCAGTCGACGCCGGAATCATCGCGGAAAATATATGTCTCGCGGCTTATGCGGTAGGGCTTGGAACCTGCATGATCGGGATGGTTCAGGATTTTATGAGAAGCGATGCGTCACGGTCCATCAGGAGCGAGCTCGGCATCGATGAGGAGCTGGAATTTCAAATCGCCGTAGCGATCGGCGTTCCGGATCAGGAACCGGATAAGAAGCCGAGAGACGCGGATAAGATCAAGGTGATTTACTGATCCGGCTTATTCCCGCCTGTCAGACTGTTAAATACAGATGATAGCTGAAAATCGTCCGAGGCCCGTGTAAATTAAATTTTACACGGGCTTTTTTTAATTCACAAAGCTTTAACAAAGATCGGAATCCAATTTTACATAAAAACTGTAAACTGATCACAGTTAAAAAAGAGAGGTTTTCAGGAGGAATCATGAAAAGTAATTTTAAGAGAATTTTTTCAATCGGATGTATTCTGCTGTTATCTGTGATGATGTTTGCGGGATGCGGCAGCAGTTCCGCAAGCGATACGATCACCGTCGTTTCGCGTGAAGACGGTTCGGGAACGCGCGGAGCGTTTATCGAGCTGTTCGGGATCGAAACGAAAAACGACGACGGAAGCAAAACGGACAATACCGTAAGCACCGCCGAAATTTCAAATTCGACATCGGTCGTTCTGACCACTGTCGCAGGTAATCCTTCAGCGATCGGCTACGTGTCGCTGGGTTCGCTTAACGATACCGTCAAGGCGCTTAAGATTGACGGAGTGGAAGCGACAGTCGCCAACGTCGAAAACGGCACCTACAAGATCCAGCGTCCCTTTAATATTGTCCTGCCGACATCGGTAAATGAACAGGCTCAGAATTTTATCGACTATATTATGAGCACTCAGGGACAGAAGGTCGTAGAGGAACAGGGCTATATTCCGATTGCCTCGACCACAGACTATACAGGTTCAGGTCTTAGCGGAAAGATCACTGTTGCAGGATCCTCTTCTGTAACTCCCCTGATGGAAGCACTCAAGGAAGCCTATCAGAAGCTCAATCCGGATATGGAAATCGAAATTCAGCAGTCGGATTCAACCTCGGGCGTAACGGCCGCGCAGGAAGGCATCGCAGATATCGGAATGGCTTCGAGAGAACTCAAGGACAGCGAAAAGGCCAAGGGTGTCACATCAATGGAAATCGCGAAGGACGGACTGGCCGTTATCGTCAATAAAGACAATTCGGTATCGGATCTGAGTACCGAACAGGTTAAGGATATCTATACCGGAACGATCACAGACTGGTCGCAGGTACAGTAGAGAAGAGCCCGGGCAGCCGGGCTTTTAACATAAATTTAACATATTGCCTTTCCGGGATTTAACATAGATTTAATATTCTTGATGGATACAAATAGAATATGACATACGTTAACGGAGGCATTATGAAACAGCTAAGAATATTCGCGATCCTGCTTCTGGTCACAGTGCTTGTGACCGGATGCGGATACTCAGGCGATATGATCGACGTCGTTTCCAGGGAGGACGGGTCCGGTACACGCGGGGCTTTCTCCGAAATATTTAAAATTACACAGAAGCAGGATGACGGGACCGTACTCGACAGCACCTACGACAACGCGGAGGTGACAAACAGTACGGCTGTCGTCATGCTTACAGTCTCGGAAGATAAAAATGCGATCGGCTATATCTCGATGGGATCTCTCAACGATTCGGTCAAAGCGGTTGACATCAACGGCGTCGCACCGACTGCGGAAAATGTGAAAAACGGGACCTACGAGGTTTCCCGTCCCTTTCTGATCGCGGTACGGGACCGGGAAAATGCGGTGGTGGAGGATTTTATTTCGTATATCCTGAGCAGCGACGGACAGCAGGTTGTCGAGGCGCTCGGCTACGTTTCTTCTGAAGACGGAAGCGAAGCCAGATATACCGGATACGTCAAAAGCGGAAGAATCACGGTTGCGGGTTCCTCATCAGTTACGCCGGTGATGGAAGCGCTTAAGGAAGCCTATATCAAACGTAATCCGGGTGTTGAGATCGAAATCCAGCAGTCGGACTCTACCACAGGTCTGACGACGGTTGCCGAAGGAATATCGGATATCGGGATGTCCTCACGTGAACTGAAAACCAGTGAAACGGATAAGGGAATTATTCCGATTACGATTGCTTACGACGGCCTCGCGATAATCGTCAATCCGGAAAACCCGGTAGACAATTTGACGAAAGAACAGGTTTACGACATCTTTACCGGAAAAATAACCGGCTGGAATGAAATCAGTACGGATACAACGGAGTAATCAGCATTATGGAAAATAATCAAGTCAAAGAAAGAGGCATGAAGATACTGTTTCTGATCGCGGCGTGCGCTTCGATCCTTGCGGTAGTTCTGATCTGCCTGTTTCTGTTTGCGAACGGCCTGCCCGCCATATTCGAGATCGGGCCCGGCAAGTTCCTGCTGGGAACGAAATGGGACCCGACCAACAATGTATACGGCATTCTGCCGATGATCGTCGGCAGTCTTTACGTAACGGCCGGGGCCATTATAGTCGGCGTGCCAATAGGCGTGCTGACGGCTGTTTTTATGGCGGAGTTCTGCCCGCCTAAGCTGTATAAGATCATGAAGCCGGCCGTGGAGCTGCTTGCCGGCATCCCGTCTATCGTTTACGGATTCTTCGGACTGGTAGCGCTGGTTCCGATTATCAGAAATCTGTTCGGGGGCAGCGGAAAGGGAATTCTGACGGCGTCGATCCTTCTCGGGATCATGATTCTGCCGACTATTATCTCGATTTCGGAAAGTGCGCTGCGTGCGGTTCCGCGTTCCTATTACGAAGGAGCGGTGGGCCTCGGCGCGACGAAGGAACGCGCGGTTTTCTTCACGATGGTTCCTGCTGCCAAATCCGGCATATTCGCGGGAATCGTCCTGGGCATCGGACGTGCGATCGGGGAAACGATGGCCGTTATTATGGTCGCCGGGAATACGGCGGTCATGCCGACCAGCATTCTGAGCATGGTCCGGACAATGACGGCGAATATCGTCCTGGAAATGGGCTACGCGACGGATCTTCACAGAGAAGCGCTTATCGCCACCGGCGTCGTGCTGTTTATCTTCATACTGATCATTAATCTGTGCTTTGCGCTAATTAAGAAGAAGGAGGCATAAATGGACGAAAACAAGCCTAAAGCTCCGCTCGCTCCTTCAGAAGATCAGGCGATCAATAAGGTCACCTTCAGTGAAAAATGGGCGGACTATAAAAAACATCCGTTTTCGATGTTTCTGTATATTCTCGTAATCCTTGCGGCTGTCATTACGGTGGCGGTCCTCGGATATCTGCTGGTATTCCTGCTCGTTAAAGGGATTCCGAATCTGAAATGGAGCATGTTCGAGTGGAATTATACCCGCGAGAACGTCTCGATGATGCCTGCGATAATCAACACGATTATCGTCACGGCGCTGTGTCTGCTGTTTGCGGTTCCTCTCGGTATCGGATCTGCGATATACCTCGTCGAATACGCGAAGCGCGGATCGAAGCTTGTCGAAGTGGTCAGACTGACGACGGAAACACTGTCGGGGATCCCGTCTATCATTTACGGACTCTTCGGATTCCTGATGTTTGCCGTATCGTTTAAGTGGGGCTATTCGCTGCTTGGCGGTGCGCTCACGCTGGCGATTATGGTCCTGCCGGTTATTATGAGGACCACAGAGGAAGCGTTAAAATCGGTGCCGGACTCCTTCCGCGAAGGCTCTTACGGACTCGGGGCAGGCAAGCTGCGGACAATCTTCAGGATTATCCTGCCGTCTGCGATGCCCGGAATTCTATCAGGGGTTATCCTGGCGGTCGGCCGTACGGTCGGAGAAACGGCCGCGCTGATTTATACGGCAGGTACCGTTGCGGGCGTCCCGTCGTCGATCATGGGTTCGGGCCGTACGCTTGCGGTTCATATGTACGCGCTTCTGTCGGAAGGACTGTACACGGATCAGGCTTACGCGACGGGTGTCGTGCTCATCGTACTGGTCGTAATCATCAACTGGATCTCGAACCGTATTGCGAAAAAGTTTGGTAATAAGTTAGGATAATTATATGAACGAACATAAGGATAAAATAATCGTTGATGACGTCAATCTCTGGTACGGGGATTTTCAGGCGCTTAAAAACATCAACATCAATTTCAGAGAGAACGAGATCACAGCGATGATCGGACCGTCCGGGTGCGGAAAGTCCACGCTGCTCAAATCTCTGAACCGAATGAACGATCTTGTCGAAGGCTGCAGAATCACCGGCTCCATCACGCTGGACGGCCTCGACGTCTACAGAGACGTCAATATCAACGAGCTGAGAAAACGTGTCGGTATGGTCTTTCAGAAGCCGAATCCGTTTCCGATGAGCATCTACGACAATATCGCGTACGGTCCACGGACCCACGGCGTCAAGAACAAGGCGATGCTCGACGAAGTTGTCGAGAAAAGTCTGCGCCAGGCGGCGATCTGGGACGAAACGAAGGACAGACTGAACAAGTCGGCCCTGGGGATGTCCGGCGGACAGCAGCAGCGTCTGTGCATCGCCCGCGCGCTGGCGGTAAACCCCGAAGTTCTGCTGATGGACGAACCGACCTCGGCGCTTGACCCGATCTCAACACAGAAAATTGAAGACCTGTGTGAAGACCTGAAGGAACAGTATACAATTATCATGGTCACACACAATATGCAGCAGGCGGCGAGAATCTCCGATATGACGGCGTTTTTCCTCCTCGGGGAAGTTATCGAATACGCGGATACGGATACGCTGTTCTCGAATCCTGTCAATCAGAAAACAGAAGATTATATTACAGGGAGGTTCGGATAATGCGGGCAAGATTTCACGATCAGCTTAATCAGCTGGATGTCGAATTAATGGAAATGGGCACGCTGTGCGAGGACGCGATACAGGCGGCGGTACGCGTGCTGATGTCGGATAAAGAAGCGAAGCTTAAAAAGGTCAGAGCGATCAAGCAGGATCTGGAATCCACGGGACGTGAGATCGAAGATCACTGCATGAAGATGCTCATCCAGCAGCAGCCGGTCGCCAGAGACCTGAACACGATCTCTCTGGCGCTGAAGATGATCCGCGACATGGACCGGATCGGATCTCAGGCGGTGGAGCTGGCCAGTATCGCGAAGGATGTCGAACCGAATCAGATGCAGTGCGGCTCGCTTATCCGTTCGATGACCGACACCGCTGTCGGGATGGTCACAGATGCGGTTACCGCCTTTGTCCATAAGGACGCGGAAATTGCAGACGATGTTATCGAACGCGACGACAAGCTCGACGACGAATATCTGCAGGTCAAGAACACCCTGTCCGATCAGGTTTTCCTGGATAAGGGAGATGCGGGCAACGCGATCGATATCCTGATGATTGCGAAATATCTCGAACGTATCGGAGATCATGCCGTGAACATCGCGACCTGGGTTGGCGATGTTGCGAGAGCGAACGGCCCGAGAACCAAGGATGCGGAGTGAAGATTTACATTCTCGAGGATGACGGCAATATCCGGGAGCTCGTCAGCTATACGCTGAACCATTCCGGATTTGAGGCTCAGGGCTTCGAAAGACCGTCTCTGTTCTGGGAAGCGATAGAACAGGAACGGCCGGATCTTCTTCTTCTGGATATTATGCTCCCGGAGGAAGACGGTCTGCAGGTCCTCGACAAGCTCAGGAAGCTTCGATACGGCGAGGACCTGCCGGTTATACTGCTTACCGCTAAAAGCAGCGAGTATGACAAGGTGGTCGGGCTGGAAAACGGTGCGGATGATTATCTGACGAAACCCTTCGGAATGATGGAGCTTATCGCGCGCATTAAGGCGGTGCTCAGACGGACGGGAGTCAGGGAAACGCATCTGATTCAGATGGACGGGATTTCGATTTCGCCTGAAAAGCATGAGATCACGGCGGACGGCGAACAGGTCAGGCTCACAGGCAAGGAATATGAGCTGCTGACCTACCTGATCGAAAACCGAGATATTGTCGTTTCACGCGAACAGCTCCTGAACAGGATATGGGGCTACGATTTCGACGGCGAGAGCCGTACGGTCGACGTTCATATCCGTTCCCTGCGGAAAAAACTAGGCTCCTGCGCAGGAGTTATCCAGACCGTACGCGGGTTCGGCTATAAAGCCGCAGACAGCGAGATGAAGGCAGAACATGAATAAAAAAATATTTAGATCCATATTCTACACTTCGGTCGTCATGGTGCTCGGAGCGATGGTCGTACTGATCGTCTCGCTCTATTACTATTACGCGAACGAGCAGATGAGCGCGCTCAAGACCGAGGCTGTTTATATCCAGCGCGGGATCGAAGATGATGAAACAGGCTTTTTAAACAAGCTGTCTTCTCCGGACCGCATTACAATTGTCGCGACAGACGGAACCGTGCTGTACGACAGCGCGGAAGACGCGTCAAAGCTGGACAACCACGCGGACCGCGAGGAAATCGCGGCTGCACTTAAAAACGGTACCGGAACTTCGGTCCGTTATTCGTCCACACTGAGTCAAAAGACGATATATTACGCGCTCACGCTTAATTCCGGAGAGATTCTTCGTGTTTCGACTGAAGAAACGTCGCTCTGGAGCATTTTCATGGGACTTATCCAGTACTTTGTGATTATCCTTGTGGTGACCTTCGTTCTCTCGTACTTCGTGGCGAGAAAGCTTTCGAAACGGCTGCTTGAGCCGATCAACGACATGGATCTCGACAGGCCGCTGGAGACGGAAAGCTACGCGGAATTTTCACCGCTGCTCAGAAAGATCGCTCACCAGAATACGAAGATCGAAAAGCAGGTGGAGGATTCGAAGCGCAGGCAGAAGGATTTCCAGACCATAACAGACAATATGAGCGAAGGCATTATCGTGCTCAACATGCAGGGCGAGGTGATCAGCTACAATCACGCAGTACCGGAGCTGCTGGAAATCGCGGCGCCGCCGGACGGAAGCCATATTCTCGCGTTTAACCGCAGCCGCCGTTTCAGACAGGCTGCGGATCAGGCGCTGGAAGGGACGAAGAACGAACAGAAGCTGCGGGTCGGAGAAAAGGTTCTGCAGATTATCGCATCTCCCGTCTTCACCGGAAAAGAACAGACCGGAGCGGTCCTCGTTCTGATGGATATTACCGAAAAGGACAGCCGCGAAAAGCTCAGAGCGGAATTCGTTTCGAACGTTTCCCATGAGCTCAAGACGCCGCTGACATCGATCTCCGGATTTGCGGAGATTATGAAAAACGGAATCGTAGCGGAAGAAGACATCCCGCGTTTTGCCGGAAACATTTACGACGAATCGCAGCATCTGATCGAAATGGTGGACGATATCCTGACCATCTCGAAGCTGGATGAAAATCAGCTCGATATGCCGGAAGAAGATGTCAATCTGAAGGAGCTCACGGAAAGCGTGATCCGTCGTCTCGACTCGAAGGCTCAGGAACGGGGAATCAAGGTCAGTCTGACTTCGGACGGTGATACCGAGATGACGGGCGTACCGCAGGTTCTTCAGGAAATGATTTATAATCTCCTGGACAATGCCGTCAAATACAATCGGGACAACGGCAGTGTGACCATCGCCCTTAAAGGAACGAAAGATGAGCTGAGCTTTAACATCGCGGATACCGGATACGGGATCGCACCCGGAGAGAAGGAACGGATATTCGAGCGTTTCTACCGCAGCGACAAGAGCCACTCCGAAGAAACGGAAGGAACGGGCCTCGGGCTTGCGATTGTCAAGCACGGCGCGAATTACCACGGAGCAAAGATCTCCGTTTTCTCGATCCCGAATAACGGAACGAGCATTACCATCTTATTTCCGAGATAGAGACTTTTAAACTCTCCTGTAAATTAAGAAGCCCGGAGCCGGCTTAATGACTAAATGTCTTGAGCAGACCCCGGGCTTTTTGAAATTATGATTCAGCAGTTTTCTGTTTAAAGGACTTCCGGATTTCGCCGTATTTTCTCAGAGCGGCGATTACGATTCCAGATAAACGTTAATCGGACTTTTACTCTCTTCAAGCATCTTCTCGACGCTTTTAACCGTTCCCGGTGTCATCAGATCCTGCCAGTCCTCGAGGATCAGGTCACGGCTTCCGCGGACCGCTTCCAGACAGCTCAAATACAGCTCGAGCAGCCGTACAAAGCGTTTTTCGCGAAAGGGGAAGGCTTCGCCGCTTACGCTCTCGCAGTCGTCAGGATCCTGTCCGTAGCCTTCGCGCCCGTCTATCGGATCGGGGAAGATCTCGAGAACCCATGTTCCGTTCTTCCGTTCAGACGGAAGCAGTTCGAAGCAGGTTTCCGACGGATAGCCGCACTGCCTGAGAAAACCGGACAGCTCGCCGTGAAGATCGCGGCCGGGCGGCTCGGGGAGGTCGATAAAATTCATCCCGCCTGAGAGCTTTCTCGGCTCCAGACGGGCGATTATCGGGTTTCTGTCCAGAAGAGTCTTATAATCGCCGCTGTTTTTATTAATTGTTCTGACATGATTCATAATCTGTAACCGCCTTGATATTGTTTATCTTTTTAGAAAAAACTTAATGTTATAATAATACGCATCTGGAGGAGAATATGCAGAATCTGCCATGGAAAAAGAATAAGAAATACGTACAGGCAGCACTGACGGTAACCTGTCTGAGCATACTGCTCTATTTTCTCCTGTCTAATTTTTCGAATATCTGGAATTTTATTGTCCATGTTGTCGAGATTCTCCAGCCTATTCTGATCGGGATACTCCTCGCTTACCTGATGTCTCCGATCTGCAATAAAATCGAGCAGAGGCTGTTAAAGTATTTATTACCCCGCTGCAAGAATAAAAAGACGGCGGAAAAATGGGCAGGCTGGTTATCCGTGACTGCCAGCATAATCATTATTATTCTTGTCGTAATCGCCTTTCTTGCGCTGATTATACCCCAGCTGACGTCAAGCGTCTCCGATCTGATCAGTACTACGGCGCATACGGAAGACAATTTCACAAAGGTTCTCGAGAAGAGTCTGGCAGGAAATCCGGAACTCGAAAAGCAGGCTGTCACGGCCTGGCAGAATATCGCGGACTGGATCGACAATTACTTCTCGACCAAAGTCATGCCGAATCTCAATACGATGCTAACATCCGTCTCTCAGCAGCTGTTCGGGATTATCAAGGGGATATTCAATTTCTTTATCGGCATTATCGTATCCGCATACTGTCTGGACAGACGGCGGGGCTTCTCACTGCAGGCCAAGAAAATTCTGTTCGCGATGTTTTCTGAAGAACAGGCGAAATATATCCTGGGCAAGACGGATCTGGTAAACCGTACGTTTCTCGGCTTCTTTATCGGGAAGATTATCGATTCGGTTATCATCGGCTTTATCTGTTTTGCCGGGACGATGCTCATGGGGACACCCCACGCGCTGCTCGTATCGATTATTATCGGCGTGACAAACGTCATCCCGTTTTTCGGTCCGTTTATCGGAGCGATTCCGTCCGCGATTATCATCCTGATGAGCGATCCGCTGCAGGCGCTGTATTTCCTGATCTTTATCCTGGTGCTGCAGCAGTTTGATGGGAATATCCTCGGACCGAAGATCCTCGGGAATTCGACGGGTCTGTCGTCATTCTGGGTTCTGTTCTCGATTCTGCTGTTCGGCGGATTATGGGGGATCGTCGGAATGATTATTGCGGTACCGCTGTTCGCGGTGATCTACAATCTGGTCAAGGAGATCGTCGACGATCATCTGAGAAAGCGCCATCTGCCGACACAGGCCTAGGCGTACGCCTCGCGGGAACCGGATCTTGACGCAGTGACGGATGAAGAAAAGCTTCAAAATGCCAGGCTGCACCCGGAAACAGTCAGGGAAGAAGATGAGGACGTCGAATATGACGAAGAAACTGGCTACTCGATCCCGAGAGGCAGGGCGGGCGAGAAGGCGTTCAAGGATAACGAAGACGATCAGTCCGACGGACAGGACCGGTAGAAAAGAATAATTCAAAAAGACGACTTCGCAGTTATTTAGACTGAGAAGTCGTCTTTTTTGTACAGGCGTATCGGATAATCAGGCCTGAAATATCTCAGGATACAGCTTCTTCCGGCGATAGCGACGAAATGATCATCGTGCGCAGTACGCCGGCAGTTTTATAGTCCCGTTTTCCTGCGCCGAGACCGACACTTTCGACAGTATAGCTGTCAGGAAGTACGGTCGATGTCCGGAATGCGGCGGCGAGAGCCGCGCCGGTCGGCGTGACGAGCTCTCCGTTTACGGGAATGATCTTCAGATCGAGATTCTGATCAGCTGCGATATGTTTAACCGCGGGAACAGGGACCGGAAGAATGCCGTGCCGGCAGCGAATTGTCCCCGTCCCGTCGTACAGGACAGGAACAATCACGTCTTCGATGCCGAGGCTGTCGAGACAGACGGCGGCTGCAATGATGTCGATAATCGAATCTGCGGCGCCGACCTCGTGAAAATGAACTTCATTCACCGGAACCCGGTGAGCTTTGGCTTCCGCCTCTGCGAGGATCCTGAAGGTATTCAGGGCGATTGTACGGGCATTCTGACTCATGTCTCCCGCTCTGATGATCTGTTCGACTTCCTTGAGCCCCCGGTGAATATGCGGGTGAGCATGTCTGTGATTTTGAGGATGTTCTGTCTGCGCGTGCTCCGCTTTCGAATGATCGGTTCGATGATCAGTTCCATGCAGATAATTCATATCGTGATCGTAGCCGTTGGAGTCGTCCTCGAGAACAACGTCAAAATCGCAGGCTTCGATTCCGTTTTTCATAACTCTGCTTATACTGATTTTAAAACCGTCAAGGGGCAGCGAGTACAGGGCGTCTTTTAAGGCCTTCTCGTCTGCGCCGAGATCAAGCAGAGCGGCTACGGTCATATCACCGCTGATTCCGGAGCGGCATTCGAAGTAAAGAGATGTTTTCATTCATAATTCCTGTCTGTATTTTCTGATTCAGAGGTCCGCACGTCGTCCGGTAGGGGATTGACTTCGCAGTTGCGGCAGTACGGAAACTCGTTTTCAGGCTCTCTCGGATAGTATTTGCAGCACCACGAACAGATCTGCTGACATAGATACACGAGCTCCCAGCCCTTCGTAGTCAGTCTGTATTCGACGCGGGGCGGGATCTCGTCATACTGAGTCCTGACGATAATCTCCTCGCGGATCAGCTTTTTCAGATTGTTTGACAGCACCGGATCGGTGAGTCCCGGCAGCAGATCCTTAAAGTCGCTGTAGCGCAGCGGTTCCTTCAAATGAAGAATCCCGATGATCCGGCTGCTCCATTTTCCGCCGAACAGCTCAAGGCCGTGCTCGAACGGAGTGCTGAATTTTTTTTCGTATTTAGGATGATAGGCCATTTTTGGAACCTCAACTGCTTCCTCTGTATTTTCTGACTTAATTATATTCGGGATTAGCTCAGATGGAAGCTGCTATCAAAAAGATTAGTGACTTATTCGTTCGTTACCAAGTTGTCTGCAAAAAATCAGGGTGCTACGATTTAATCAGGCATTAAGGATTTCCGTACAGAAAGGCTCAGACAAGATGCTCAACGTTCACACAAAAGACGGACTGGTTTTTATGGTACAGGTGGATCACCTGTCCGGCGAATCGATCGGCCAGTCCATCGAGGCTTTTTATCAGGCGGGTGCTTCCAATGTTCAGGTCGTTTCCTCGATCACAAAGAAAAATCGTCCCGGCTATATTGTTTTTATCGACTGCAGACCGCAGTACAGCGAAGCTGTCGAAAAACTGATCGTATCGGAATACGTGGTCGGCGGCTGGCACGTCATCAATACGAAGCACCGATATCTTCATAGTGAAATCGTTGACTATCCTGTGGATGTCATATCTTCACATACAGAAGATCGATATCGGGGCCGGATCAAAGGAAAAATATTCGAGGGGGGAACAGTAAGACCGGAGCACGATTCAGTGGTGGAGCTTCAGAAAGGAATTAACCGCTTCTTCGACAGAGAGCTCAGCTACAATTACGTCTATGTCAAGGCGGCCGATATACTGACCGGTGTGAATAAGACGATTATTCTAGACTGACGGGCTTGAGAATGGCGGGACTGTCTGTATGGCAGATTTAACGGATCAGTAAAAAAGAGGAGTAAGAGGAGAAAAATGGACACAAAGAGCAAATGTATTTCGGCAGTAGAAACTGCGGCTGTTTCGAACATTTCGAATTTGACGAACGATAGAATCGAAGCGCTGGCCGGCGGTCACGGAATGGTCAATATGGCGGTTCACGGCGTTACGAACGTCATAACGGAAGAGCTGCTGAAGGGCTCGGAGCTGACCATCTCCTTTGCCGATGTAAGACGTCTGCCTGTCGCCGATATTATGGATAAGGCGATCAAAACCGCGAAAAGATGCGGCGCAGACGGGGCGAACGCAGCGCTCATTACCGCCTGCATCATGTATCTGGCAGGTTCTGCCGCACAGGTCGGTATTCCCGCGGGCAACCGGAAGCTGGGCGCGACGGCCAGAATGCTGGCCGGCGTTGACAGAAGCGGCGTCGCCGCGATTCCGACAGCCAAAATGAACAACAAGATTTCCGCGTACCCGGCGGTCGCCGCAGTTTACGACGCAATGATGAAGGGCGAACTTACAGAATACGACGGAAGAAACGTTCCGGTGAATGTAGGCGGCGGTCCGCTGTACGGACACAGCGCTCTCGGCGAAGACCATGTATGGCCGCAGATGGCGGAAAACGGCGCACGTATCGGAACCCAGGCGATGCTCGACGCCTTTGCAGGCGCGGCGATGGTGCCGCATCCGTTCACGGCGGCGGTTCTCGGTTCAGCCGCGATTCTCGAAATTATTCATCCCGATGCGGAAGTACCGGAAGGTCAGGGGACCTACGGCCGGACATCTTCCGTATATCTTGTCGGCAGATCGGCTGTAGAAACGGCGGGTCTTCCGAAGACACTTCACGTTAAAGTCACCGGTGAAGAGTATGATACGGCAAAGCTTGTCGGAGATATCGGACTGATCTTAAAGGATATCGGCGCACCCTCCGTCATCGGCATGATGGCCTTTGACGAAATCTTCTCGATTTTCGAAGAAGGAATCGCAGGCTTCTCGGGCGGTCCCGTGAACTCTCCTCTCGGACATATCGGCGCTTATGCCGTCATCGGCATGAAATCGCTCGTTGAAAACGAAGGTGATGCGGACAAGACGGGAGAAGCGATCCTGAAGGAACGACTTGCGACCTCTCTGAATCCTGAAGTCGCGGCAATCAGCATCAATACGGTAAACAGGAAAGCTCACGAGCTTCAGCGCGGCCCCGTTACAGAAATGCTCATCAACGCGACGGAACCTGTCAGAGCAAAAGCAATCCACGACCGTGCGGAATACGCCTACGACCACCTGACGGCGGGGGATTCGATCGAAGACGTAGTGAAAAAATTTGATGACGACAGAATCGCTTATACCGAAGAAAACGCGGGCAGAATCTTTTCCGATATGGCAGGAGCTCCCGTGTCCGTCAAGGTGCGCAAGCTTGCCCCGGGCGCGCGCAGAAAGTCGAAGCTGGCGAACAAATACTGGTCCTTTGACCCGGATATCGATCTGACAGTTACAGTCGGCGACAAGGTAGCGGATATGAACGGCTTTGTTCACGATATTATCCCGAGAGCGGCTCACGGTGAATGTGAAGAATTCGCCTTCGCGATTCCCTTCGGCGCGGCCGTCATGGACGATCTGGCTCTGAACGCCTGCTGCATTATCAATATGACCGTTCCGGCCGCGATGGCTGCAGTTCTGAAAATCGCGGACCCGAAGGAAGCGGCGGACCGCATGGAAAAGGCTGCGTATCTCAGCCGTGCGATTCCGGGAGGAAAAGCAGCCGCGACACAGGTCGGAAAGCTTGCCGTCGCCATCGCGGATTTCAATCAGGAATAATCCGGCTGATCCGGATCCAGCATATTGTCGAAGGACCTGTTGTCGATGAATTCAAGAAAATCGTTTCGAAAACTTTTAACGGGGCTGCCACTGCGAAGGGCGCGCTGATCATTACGCCGGAGCAGGTGATTGTCACGACTCCGGGCGGGGAAAACGGAAAAGAAATCTAAAAGACAGGGCCGGCACAATTGCGCCGGCCCTGTCTTTTTATGATACTGTTGGTTTTTACTTAGTCCTGTTTATTCGTCGTCGTCATCGATCAGTTCGAATTCGTCTTCCGAATCTTCGCCGCTTTCTTCGTCATCCGCCGCTGTCTGTCCTCCGAACATCTGTGAGAGCATTTTCGACGCGTCTTCCATATTGAAGTTCTTCATCACGTTATTCATGATTTCAGGATTCTTCATCATTTCCGCCGACGCCTGCATCATTTCTTCCATCGACGGCATCATGTTCGGCAGCTGATCCATCGCTTCGCGGATCGCCTTCTTTGTCGCTTCGTCAACCTGGATGCCGGAAGAAGGGGTCGGACCGCTCTGAGCGGAGGTCGTCTTCGATTCATGGCCCCTGTTCGGTTCGTAGTCGCCGGCGTCGCGGCTCAGATTCATGACCAGTTTGACTGCCGCCACATACTCGTCGGGGGCGGCGTCTTCGAACAGGCTCTTCTTCAGGCAGCCTATGGGTTCGATGCCCGCGATCGTACAGGTGTCGAGGGCAGGGGAAAGCCCTTCACGCGTATAGTAGCGGCTTATCACCGGGTTGGCTGCGTCGGCGACCACAAAGTAGCTGCCCGCGATCAGTGTCTTTATCTCTGAAAAATTCATATCTTCCTCCTGAGGGGACGGCCCTCTTTTTAGAATGCTGTTACTATTATATGCGTCCGAACTGCCGGTCTCAACCATGCAGTCTGTTTCAGTCCATAATAAAAGAGCAATAAAAAGACTAATAAAAAATCCCCCGTTTCCGGGGGATGAGAGCTTCATGCGGGAGACGGATCAATAACCGTGTCCTTCGCCGAGACCGTCAAGGTCGTCGCCATAGGCGTTCTTTGCGTAATTGATCGCCGCGAGGAGATTATCGTAGCCGTTGAAGATATCGTCGTGGCCTTCGAACTTGTACGCGTCGAAGGTGGTCAGGATGGTCTGCATCAGGCCGTGGCCGATGTTGCGGGCCTTTCCGTCCGATGTGGCGCATCCGTCGCAGTGATAGTAGTCAAGGACCCAGCCGGAGTTGGAGTCATAAATCAGCTGGACGATGTTCTGGTCGCCGCCGGATTCCGTGTTGATCTGACGGAGAACCTTGTTGACTCTGTCGTCGGTCGCTTCAAGTCCGTTGGCTTCCAGAGCCCGGATAACCCAGGGCCTCCAGCCTTCGATGTCGCCGGCCTGTACGTCAGGCTTGTCATCGCTGGCTGCCGCCGTATTCTGGCTTTCCGCTTCCTGCTTGGCTGCTTCTTCCGCCGCCGCCTGATCAGCTGCTGCCTGTTCCGCCGCCGCTTTATCGGCTGCCGCTTTGTCAGCCGCCGCCTTTTCGGTATCGGTCTGGCTCTGGGCCGCACTTGCCGCGCTGCTTGAAGCCGCGTCCTTCTGGGCCTGTGCGTCTGCCTGCTGCT
>CALMRA010000120.1 GCA_937872065.1 uncultured Eubacteriaceae bacterium
TTATTCTCAAAGAAGATAAGCTTGAGATTAATTTCTCCGTCTTTTTTATAGATGTTTCTCATTCCGAAAACGGAACCGTCGTTCTTGTATTCTGTCAGAATCCAGTCTGCGAGTTCCGGAAACGAAAGTCCGCGCATATATTCGCTCATAGTTTCTCCTGTTTTCTATAGGTGTTATACGTAAATTGCAGCGTGCGGATTATTCCGCCGCGGGTTCTTTGTGGTTGATGCGGTCCGCCATCTTCTGGGCCAGATCGCGGGATTTCGCCATTTCAGCTTCTTCGTCGATGCCGATCAGTTCGCGGTCCTTCATCAGCAGTCTGCCGTCGCACATGGTGTCGACGATGCTGCGTCCGTTCATGCCGAACACAACGTGAGAGTTGATGTTGCCTTCGTTCATCGGAGTAGTCGGGATGTAGTCGCTGACGATGATGTCCGCCTGCGCGCCGGGTTCGATAACGCCCAGCTTGCGGTTGAACGCGTGTTCCGCGATTTTGCGGTTGTTTTCGAACAGCATCTGCGGGATTTCGCCCCATGCCGCGTTCGGATCGCCGGTGTTGTGCTTATGGAGGATATTGGCTACCTTATAGGATTCGAACATGTCGCTGGTATATCCGTCGGTGCCGAGACCTGCCGTGATGCCCTTGTGTACGATATCGAGAACCGGCGGGCAGCCTACCGCGTTGCCCATGTTGGATTCGGGATTGTGTACGACGAAGCAGCCGCTGTCCTTAAGCAGGTCAATTTCGTGATCGTCGATATGGATGCAGTGAACCGCGAGGGTGTCGGGTCCGAGGATGCCCTTGTCGTAGAGTCTTTCGACGACGCGCTTGTTGTATTTTTCGAGGGAGTCTTCGACGTCCGCCATGCCTTCCGCGACGTGAACGTGATAGCCTGCATAGTCGGGCTTCTGTTCGTTGCAGTAGTCGAGAGTTTCGTCCGACAGCGTGAATGCCGCGTGAAGTCCGAACATTCCGTGTACCATGCCGGTATCGTCGTCGTGAGCCTTCTTAATGAAGTTTACGTTTTCCGCGACGGCTTCCTTCATCTGTTCTTCGCCGTTTCGGTCGGAGACTTCGTAGCACAGGCTCGTACGGATTCCGAGATCTTTAGCCGCTTCCGCGATTTTGTCCAGGCTTCCTGTCGTTTCCATGTAGTTGGCATGATGGTCGAATACGGTCGTAACGCCGTTCTTGATGCAGTCGATGTACGTGTCTCTAGCGCTCTGGGCCGTGTCTTCGAGGCTCAGGTTTTCGTCAAGCGTCCACCACAGACCTTCGAGGATATCCATGAAGCCCTGAGGATCGTAGCCGTCGATGCTCAGACCGCGTGCGAATGTCGAATAGATGTGATGATGCGTGTTGATCAGGCCCGGCATAATTACGCCGCCCTTTGCGTCGACGAATTCCGCGTCCGGGTATTTCGCCTTCATTTCTTCTGTCGTTCCGACATCTGCGATCTGCGTGCCTTCGACTGCGGCGCATCCGTTTTCGTAGTAGTGATTCTGTGCGTCCCGTGTGACGAGACGACCGTTACCGATCAGTATCATATTCTTCTCCTGACAATGATAGTTTGATGAATAATTAGGAATAAAGGATAAAAAGGCCGGAAATAGATCCGGCAGGCGACCTCAGTGTTCCGGTCGGCTGGACTGGAATGATAAGAATAAATTCTTAATCTATAATGATTTTATAGCATTGCTTCCGTTTACACAAGTAATTTGTAAAGATTTCTTTCTATTAACCCATGAATAACCGATGAATTCAGAAATTTTGAGAAAAAATTATTTTTATTTCTCTTGTAATCATACCGTAATCCTGCTATGATGAATACAGACAAACAATTTGTTTGAAACACAAACGATTTGTTTGAATTGTTTGAAATACAGACGATTTGTTTGAGCTGTTCAAAGGATAGGCTGGATCTCATGAACGATAAAGACAGGCTGGAATTTTTGAAGGACCTTGCGAAAGCCATTGCCGGCGAGTTCGGCAGCGACTGCGAGGTCGTCGTCCACGATCTTGAATCGGACGACATGGAACATTCGATTGTAGCGATCGAAAACGGTCACGTAACGAATCGCAGGGTCGGCGACGGACCCTCGCACGTTGTTCTGGAAGCTCTGAAGAAACCTGAGGAGCTCAGAGACCATATCGGCTACCTGACGAAGACGGATGACGGGAAGATACTCAAGTCTACCACGGTATTCGTCAGGAACGCAAAACAAAAAATTGTCGCGATTTTCGCAGTGAATTTCAACATCACTTCCATGATGATCGGGCTCGACGCAGTCAGATCCATCGTCGGAAGCGACGGGGAAGAACAGACCGAGACGATCACAAACAATGTGAACGATCTTCTCGAGGATCTCATCGAAGAGGCGATCCGGATGACCGGCAAGCCTGTGGCGCTGATGTCCAAGAGCGACAAGGTCCGTGCAGTCAATTTTTTAAACGATGCCGGCGCACTTCTTATTACGAAGTCCAGCGAGAAGATATGCAGTTCTCTGGATATTTCGAAATACGCGCTGTACAGCTATCTGGATCAGAAGACGGAATCGGCAGGCTGATATGAGTACAGGAGGAACAATGGAAAAGATCAAATGGGTCATGAATGAAATGCCTAAGGGCGAAGGCACAGAACAGGAACTGATGTCGGTAGATGAAGTCGCGAAAGCGAGAGACTTCCACCGCAGCTTCCCTCAGTATTCTGAAACGCCTCTGGCAGAGCTTAAGGGCATGAGCGAATACCTCGGACTTACGGATTTCTTCGTTAAAGACGAATCCTACCGCTTCGGGTTAAACGCGTTCAAGGTACTCGGCGGATCCTACGCGATGGGCCGTTATATTGCGGAACAGCTCGGACGGGATATTGCAGATGTAGATTACAGCTACCTCACATCCGACAAGCTCAAGGATGAGTTCGGAACCACAACATTCTATACGGCGACAGACGGCAACCACGGCCGCGGCGTCGCATGGGCGGCGAACAAGCTCGGACAGCATTCGGTCGTTCACATGCCGAAGGGTTCCAGCCAGATCCGTCTTGAAAATATCCGCAAGGAAAACGCGGATGCGACAATCGAAGAAGTCAACTACGACGAATGCGTTCGTATCGCCAACGCGGAAGCGGAAGCGGACAAGAACGGCGTCATGGTTCAGGATACAGCCTGGGAAGGCTACGAAAAGATCCCGACATGGATCATGCAGGGCTACGGAACGATGGCGATGGAAGCGGCCGAACAGCTTAAGGCTGCCGGCGTAGACAGACCGACACACATCTTCGTTCAGGCCGGTGTCGGATCCCTCGCGGGAGCCGTTCAGGGCTTCTTCGCAAACCTGTATCCGGACAACTGCCCGACGACGGTTATCGTCGAAGCTTCGGAAGCTGCGTGCCTGTACAAATCGGCTGCCGGCGAAGACGGAAAGATCCGTTTTGTCGACGGCGACATGCAGACCATCATGGCGGGACTCGCCTGCGGCGAACCGAACACGATTTCCTGGGAAATCCTCAGAAAGAACAGCACCGCGTTCGTCAGCTGCCCCGACTGGGTATCTGCGAAGGGCATGAGAATGCTCGCGGCTCCTGTCAAGGGAGACCCGCAGGTCGTATCCGGTGAATCCGGAGCGGTCGCGATGGGACTGATCGCAACGCTGATGAAGGACGAAGCCTATTCGGACCTGAAGGAAGCGATCAAGCTTGACGCGGACTCGAAGGTTCTGATGTTCTCGACAGAAGGGGACACGGATCCTGACAACTGGCGCGCAATCGTATGGAACGGCAAGTATCCGTCATACGAAGATTAAGAACAGCTCAGACAGACCTCTCACATCATAATCAGAATAGTCGGACGGCGTCCGGGACGTACGGACAGCCCGTCTGATTCATTCCTGAATCGACACGCTTCATTATTATAAAATCAAACACATTTACATGGCATAACGGACCAGGCATTACGAATTCATACAAGGAGACAAGATGGATTACCAGGCAATCAAAAAAGCGGCTGAAGGCTACAAAGACGACATGACAGCATTCCTGCGGGCGATCGTTAAGAACCCGGGCGAAAGCTGCGACGAAAAAGCGCACATCCAGACCATCGCGGACGAAATGAAGAAAGTCGGATTCGACAAGGTCGAAATCGACCCGATGGGCAACGTCCTCGGCTACATGGGAACAGGCAGGAAGCTCATCGGCTTCGACGCTCACATCGACACAGTCGGTATCGGCAACCGTGACAACTGGGAATTCGATCCCTACGAAGGCTATGAAACCGAAGAAGAAATCGGCGGCCGCGGAACCTCCGACCAGCTCGGCGGTATCGTCTCTTCAGTATACGGCGCGAAGATCATGAAGGATCTGGGCCTGCTCGACGACGAATACGCTGTTCTCGTAACAGGTACTGTCCAGGAAGAAGACTGCGACGGTCTGTGCTGGGAATACATCATCAAGGAAGACGGCGTCAAGCCTGAATTCGTCGTTTCGACAGAACCGACAGACGGCGGCATCTACCGCGGACAGCGCGGACGTATGGAAATCCGCGTAGACGTCAAGGGCGTTTCCTGCCACGGCTCCGCTCCGGAACGCGGCGACAACGCGATTTACAAGATGGCGGACATTCTTCAGGACATCCGTTCACTCAACGAAAACGACGAGGCAGACGACAAGGAAGTCAAAGGCCTGGTCAAGATGCTCGACGAAAAGTACAATCCGGAATACAAGGAAGCTCAGTTCCTCGGACGCGGCACCGTCACTCCGTCGGAAATCTTCTTCACATCCCCGAGCCGCTGCGCGGTAGCTGATTCCTGCGCGATCTCTCTCGACCGCCGCATGACTGCAGGCGAAACATGGGAAAGCTGCCTCGAAGAAATCAGACAGCTGCCCAACGTCAAGAAGTACGGCGACGACGTCAAGGTTTCGATGTACCAGTACGACCGTCCGTCCTACACAGGCTGCGTATACCCGATCGAATGCTACTTCCCGACATGGGTCATTCCGGAAGATCACAAGGTAACGGAAGCTCTGAACGACGCCTACAAGAACCTGTACGGCAACGACCGTATCGGCGCTGAAGTCACGATGGAAAAACGCGCGGGACTGCCGCTCACAGACAAGTGGACATTCTCGACAAACGGCGTATCCATCATGGGCCGCAACGGAATCCCGGTTATCGGATTCGGTCCCGGAGCTGAAGCTCAGGCTCACGCTCCGAACGAAAAGACCTGGAAGCAGGACCTCGTTACCTGCGCGGCTGTTTACGCAGCGCTGCCGCAGAGCTACGAAGCCAAATAAGCTGCACAGCTCACCGACGTTTTTAATCAGAACCTGAAATACAGAACAAACAAAGGAAAAACAATGACTAAAACTCTTAAAGATTACATCGCCGAACTGGACACTCTCGAATTCAAGAACATGTTCAACAACGACTTCTTCCTGACCTGGGAACATACTCCGGAAGAACTCGAAGCTGTCTTCACAGTTGCGGACACGCTGCGTCACCTGCGCGAAAACAACATTTCGACAAAGATCTTTGATTCCGGCCTCGGAATCTCGCTTTTCCGCGATAACTCCACACGCACACGCTTCTCGTTCGCTTCCGCCTGCAACCTGCTGGGCCTGGAAGTTCAGGATCTGGACGAAGGAAAATCACAGGTCGCTCACGGCGAAACTGTTAAAGAAACAGCCAACATGATTTCCTTCATGGCGGACGTTATCGGGATCCGCGACGACATGTACATCGGCAAGGGCAACGCGTACATGCACGAAGTAACGGAAGCTGTCGAACAGGGAAACAAGGACGGCATCCTCGAACAGAGACCGACGCTGGTTAACCTGCAGTGCGACATCGACCACCCGACTCAGACAATGGCCGACGCGCTTCATCTGATCAACTACTACGGCGGCATCGAAAACCTCAAGGGCAAGAAAATCGCGATGACATGGGCGTACTCGCCGTCATACGGCAAGCCGCTGTCCGTTCCGCAGGGTATTATCGGACTGATGACACGTCTCGGCATGGACGTAGTCCTGGCTCATCCGGAAGGATACGACGTAATGGAAGACGTCGAAGAAGTAGCGAAGAAGAACGCTGCGGCTTCCGGCGGATCCTTCACAAAGACCAACGACATGGCGGAAGCCTTCAAGGATGCGGACATCGTCTATCCGAAGAGCTGGGCTCCGTTCGCCGCGATGGAAGAACGTACTGAACTGTACGGAAACGGCGACCAGGAAGGCATCAACCGTCTTGAAAAAGAACTGCTCGCTCAGAACGCGAACCACAAAGACTGGGCCTGCACGGAAGATATGATGAAGCTCACGAAGGACGGCAAAGCGCTGTACATGCACTGCCTGCCTGCCGACATCACAGGCCTGTCCTGCGAAGAAGGCGAAGTCGACGAATCAGTCTTCGACCGTTACCGCGACGATCTGTACAAGGAAGCGAGCTACAAGCCGTACATCATCGCTGCGATGATTTTCCTTGCCAAGGTTGAAGATCCTTCAGCTGTCCTCGCTGCTCTCGGCGAAAACGGCAAGAAGAGAATCTTCGGCAAGCCCCTCGGCACGGACAAATAAGCATGGGCAAAAAAATCGTTATCGCCCTCGGAGGCAACGCGCTCGGGAACAATCTTCCCGAGCAGATGGCCGCCGTTAAAGAAACGGCGAAAGCTATCGCAGATCTGATCGAAGAAGGTCACGAAGTCGTCATTTCCCACGGCAACGGCCCTCAGGTCGGGATGATCAACCTGGCGATGGGCGAACTGGCCAAGGCGGACCCGGACAATCCGGTCGCTCCGCTGTCGGTCTGTGTCGCGATGAGCCAGGGCTACATCGGATACGACCTTCAGAACGCGCTTCGCGAAGAACTTCTGAACAGAGGAATCAACAAGCCGGTATCGAGCATCATCACGCAGATGCGTGTCGATCCCGATGACGAAGCCTTCAAGAATCCGACTAAGCCTATCGGCCGCTTCATGACCCGTGAAGAAGCCGACGAAATGATCCGCGACCGCGGCTACGACGTCATGGAAGACGCCGGACGCGGATACCGCAGAGTCGTCGCTTCACCGAAGCCGGTAGAAATTGTCGAAATCGAAACGGTCCGCAGCCTGATCAACGATGGTCAGGTCGTTATCGCGGCCGGCGGCGGCGGAATTCCCGTTTACGCTCAGGGCAATCACCTGAAGGGCGCCGCGGCTGTCGTCGACAAGGACTTCGGAAGCTCGCTGCTCGCGAGAGAAATCGACGCCGACTGGCTTATTATCCTGACGGCCGTCGAAAACGTCGCGGTCAATTACGGAAAGCCGAATCAGGAAAACCTGTCTGAGCTGACGCCGGAACAGGCTCAGGTATATATCGAAGAAGGGCAGTTTGCGCCCGGCTCGATGCTGCCGAAGGTCGAAGCCGCTGTCGAATTCGCCCAGTCCGGCGAAGGACGCCAGAGCCTGATCACGCTGCTTGAAAAAGCGCGCGACGGGATTAACGGAAAGACCGGAACGGTCATTCACAATTCGAAAAACTAACGGCTTAACAGCTGTCACAAGCCGGTTCATCACATCAGGTATGGACCGGCTTCTTTTTTTACCGTTCTCCGGCTGTTCTGCTCTTCGACAGGACCACCCTGCGAATGTATAATAAAAAATTCTTGATATTAGTAAGAAATTATTGTATAAAACGCGATTCTTTGAGATAATAAACGCATACAAACGGAACCGACCCGAACGGACCGGGACGGAAGCAGTGAAATTATTCAAAGCAGAACGGATTTTTGTTCCGTAAAAGGAGAACCATGAAGAAAGCAGTCAATTCAAACCAGGCGCCTGCAGCGGTAGGCCCGTATTCACACGCGAATACAGCGAACGGTTTCGTATTCGTTTCAGGACAGCTCGGAATCGATCCGGCTACAGGCAAGATGGCGGAAGGTACAAACGCGCAGGCGGTACAGGCGTTCAAGAATCTCGAAAACGTCCTTGCAGACTGCGGATCATCCGCGGGACTGGTCGTCAAAACGACTGTATTCCTGACAGATATCACCGAATTTGCAGAAGTAAACAAGCTCTATGCGGATGTTTTCGCAGCGGAATGCCCGGCACGCTCATGCGTACAGGTCGCAGCGCTTCCGATGGGCGGGTCCTTCGAAATCGAAGCGATCGCTGTCCAGGCTTAATTCACTCATACCGGAAAAAGGAGAGCGAACTTCTTTTTCCGCTTTTTATCGAAAACGCTGACATGGCGATGTCTGCCGGCTGCAGCGAAAAAAATAAAAAAAGGACATAATTGAAAATGAAGGATACAAACACAGGCGCTGTGAAGGAAACAAACAAAAGCGCTATCTTTTCCTGGCTTGGAACTCCTCCTGCGGGAGAGCTGATTCCTCTGTCACTCCAGCATGTCGCAGCTATGGTTATCGGCTGCGTTACCCCCGCGATCATTATTGCGGGTGTCTGCAACCTGTCTTCAAGCGATACCGTCATTCTGATCCAGAGCGCGCTTCTTATTTCAGCACTGATTACATTCATGCAGCTCTTCCCGATCGGCAATCACATGATCGGCGCGGGTCTTCCCGTTATTATGGGCGTTTCGTTCGCCTACCTGCCGACGCTGATCTCGATCGGCGGTCAGTTTAACCTTGCAACGATATTCGGCGCCCAGCTGGTCGGCGGTATTGTCGCGATTATCTTCGGATATTTCGTCAAGTACCTCAGACCTCTGTTCCCGCCCATCGTAACCGGGACGGTCGTATTCACCATCGGCCTGTCGCTGTATCCGACTGCGATCAACTACATGGCGGGCGGCAGCGGCTCCGCTACCTACGGCGAACCGCTCAACTGGGCCATCGCGATATTCGTACTCGTTGTCGTTGTATTCCTGAATAACTTTACGAAGGGGATCTGGAAACTCGCCTCGATCCTGTTCGGTATTATCGCCGGCTATATCGTATCCCTGTTTTTCGGACTCGTCGATTTTTCATCGATCGGCACCTCCGCATGGGTAACAATTCCGCCGCTGATGCATTTCGGCTATGAATTCCAGCCCGCCGCGATCGCGACAATGGCGATCCTGTATATCGTCAACTCGGTCCAGGCGATCGGCGACCTCTCCGCTACGACACTCGGCGGCATGGACAGAGAACCTACGATGGAAGAGCTGTCAGGCGGTATCATCGCCAATGGACTCGGTTCCGTCATCGGGACTCTGTTCGGAGGTCTTCCGACTGCGACCTACTCGCAGAACGTCGGGATCGTATCGAACAACAAAGTCATCAACCGTTCCGTATTCGCTCTCGCAGCCGCGATTATGGCATGCGCAGGCTTTATCCCGAAGTTTGCCGCGATCTTCACTTCCATTCCGAAATGTGTTCTCGGCGGCGCGACAGTATCGGTATTCGCGATTATCACGATGTCCGGTATGCGTCTGATCGCACAGAACAAGCTTACAGTTCGTACAACCAATATCGTCGGCCTGTCCGTAGCGCTCGGCGTCGGGATCTCTCAGGTTCCGGAATGTCTCGATCTGTTCCCGTCATGGGTAGGAATGGTATTCGGCGGTTCGCCGGTTGTCGTATCGACAATTGTCGCGATTCTGCTCAATCTGATCCTTCCGAAGGATGAAGCTGAAGAACAGCCCTTCGAAGAAGACAACGGAAATCTCGTCGAAGCCGACGAAATCCAGGAATTCGGGGAAAAGTAAGAAAGAAAATCCGATTTCTAATAATAAATTATTGTAATTGAACCTTCTGTTTGCGATAATATTCTCATGAATATATCATAAGCAGGAGGTTTTTTTGATGACGGTCCCTGAAAAGCTCAAACCCTACACACACTTAGTGGACTTTCTCGCGGACTTCCTCGGCGAAAATACAGAAGTCGTTCTCCACGATATGACGGATTTCCATCAGTCGGTCGTGGCGATCCGCAACGGGCACATCAGCGGAAGATCTGTGGGCGCACCCTTAACGGATTACGCGCTGGAGCTGATGCGAAGCGGTACGTACAAGGAACGTGACTATCAGGCGAATTACAAAGGCGTATCGCCGGCCGGTCACGAGCTTCGTTCCGCAACCTACTATATTAAGGACGACGACGGAAAGCTGCTGGGGATGCTGTGTATGAATCTGGACTGCCGCAAGCTCAACGATGCCCGGCGCGTACTGGATTCTCTCATCGATGCGGGCTGCGTATCCGATAAAACGGTGCCGGTTCAGGAGAATTTCAACATCGACGTAAACGATTTAGTACGCAACAATATCAAGTCCATCTATCCGGGGGGAGACGAAGATTTCGCCAAGCTTTCGAAGGAACAGAAGATCGATCTCGTAAGAAGACTCGAGGATATGGGTACGTTTATGGTCAAGGGCGCGGTCTGGCATGTGGCGGAAATTCTCGGCGTGTCCGTGTCGACGGTATACAGGTACCTCGGCAATATCAAAAAAGACAATGAGCACAATCTTGCAAACTAGTTTTGCCGATGCGTTCGGACTGACTGACAGAGACTGTGTCTGTATCTCGGGAGGCGGGGGTAAGACCAGTCTCCTTTTTTGTCTGCAGTCGGAACTGAAGTCGGCGGGAACGCGCAGTCTCGTTACGACCACTGCGAAGATGATGGTACCGGAAGATCAGCCGGAGATGTTTTATCTGGCCGGGATGGACGGAAGACAGGCGGAATATTTCGCGGACGTTTATCTCAGATCGGAGGAAATGACCGCGTATCTCGGAGGCGGAATTCAAAACGGCAAGGTCTCGGGAATCCCGGAATCAGCATTGTCGATTATCGCAGGCCGCCTGAAGGGCCGCGCGGCGGTGCTGGCCGAAACGGACGGCGCGGGGAGAAAGCCCTACCGGATCAGAAAACCTCACGATCCGGGAATTCCGTCGGGAACGACGCTGGTGATCCATGTGATCGGCGCGGAACTGTTCGGCGCGGAACTTAACGGGGACAATGTGAACCGCTGCTCCGACGATCTGTCCGGCAGAGTCGCAGATGCACGGACAATACGACTTCTGCTCGAAGAGAATCGGGCGCCGAATCCCGACGGGGTTCCGGAATATCTGTTCGTAAACAAGGCGGACATCGATCCGGACAGAGCGTCCGGTATCGCGGAGGCTGCCGGGGGCCTGTTTGACAGGATTTTTACCGGCTCGGTCAAGCAGAATCAGATTCGTGAAATAAAAAACGATAAAATCGTTTCCCTGGTGCTGGGGGCCGGACTCTCGCGCAGAATGGCGGGCTTTACCGACGACAAGCTGTCGCTGCCGTGGAAGAGCGGGACCATACTGGGCGAAACGATCGCAAACGTCCGCCGTACGACCGGTATGAATCCGGCGGTCGTCACACAGGAGGGCAGAAAGACACCCGGGGCCGCTTTTACAGCGGTCAATCCCGATCCGCGGCGCGGTCAGGGCAGCTCTCTTGGAATCGGCATAAATAAGATCGCGTCAGTCTGTCCGGACGCCGCGGGCGTTCTCGTCTATCTCGGCGATCAGCCGGAGATTTCAAGAGAAACCGCATCCCGGGTACTGCGGGAAGTCCTGGAGCATCCGGGGTCTATCGTCATTCCGGAACATAATGAAAAACCGGGTCATCCGGTATTCTTCCCGGCGGCTTTTTTTAACGAGCTGTCAGAGCTTGACGGAGAAGAAGCGGGGAAGAGCGTGCTGCGCAGTAATCCTGACAAGGTGCGGCGCATCGCATGCGGGCCGGACTGTACCCGGGATATCGATACACCGGAAGCATACCGGCGCCTCATGGAGGAACAGCAGATGGAAGAATTCAAAAGAAGCAGTGAAAAAAAGAGCATAGATCGGGACGGCGCGGGAGAAGCTGAAGATAGGGGAATCGACAATCTGATTATCGTCAGGGGAGCGGGAGATCTCGCGACCGGAACCATCCTCAAGCTCCACAGAGCGGGATTTCCCGTCCTCGCTCTCGACATTGCGAATCCGACTGTCATACGGCGGACCGTTTCCCTCGCTCCGGCGCTTACCCTGGGAGAGGCGGTCGTTGAAAATGAAAAGGCAGTCCGCTGCAAAAATGAAGAGCAGATCCGCGGAGCGCTGGCGGACGGGCTCATTCCGGTGGCAGCGGATCCCGACGGAATATTGATTGAAAAGTTTAAGCCCGCGGCTGTGGTCGACGCGATCCTTGCGAAGCGCAATCTGGGGACGACGAGAGACATGGCGCCCGTTGTGGTGGGTCTCGGCCCCGGCTTCACTGCGGGTGAAGACGTCGACGCCGTCGTTGAAACGAAGCGCGGCCACGATCTCGGACGTGTCATCTACGACGGGGCGGCCGTTCCGAATACGGGTGTTCCCGGCATGATCGGCGGCTACGCGAAGGAACGGGTGGTTCATTCGCCGGCTTCCGGGACGATCCGCGTGGTCAGAGAGATCGGCAGTCATGTCGGAGCGGGCGAGACGATCGCGGAGATCGTCGAACGGGACGGAACGGTCGTTCCCGTGCACTCGAAGATCGACGGAATTCTCAGAGGCATGATCGAACCGGGCTCCGAAGTGACGAAGGGGCTTAAGATCGCGGATACGGATCCCCGGGATGTGGCCCAGAACTGCCATACGGTCTCCGACAAGGCCAACGCCATCGCAGGCGGCGTGCTTGAAGCCGTCATGCACCTGCAGAACGAGGCGAAGAAAGCTGCGGCGGGTTCGCGATGAACGGAGAAGAACTCAGGGAACGGATTCACAGGGAGTTTCCTGACGGCATCTATCTCGACTGGGCCTGTACCTCCGGGATCAAGCCGCCGGGCTGTGCGGAGGCTGTCTACAGGGCGCTGTGCGGAACGACGTCGAATATCAACCGCGGCGCCTATTCGAAGGAAAATCAGGCGGGTATGAATATCTTCCTGCTCAGAGAGCAGCTGCGGCTATTCTTCGACGCGCCGGAGGACGCGGTTCCGGTGTTTACGGCGAACGTAACCCAGGCGCTGGACGCCGCGATACGCGGCTCGGTCGGTCCGGAGGATCATGTGATCATCTCGGGACTCGAGCATCACGCGGTGACCCGGACGCTGACGGAGATCGGCGCGGACTATTCTGTGATCCCGGCCCGGCAGGACGGCTCCGCCGATCCGGAGGCCTTCGAAGCCCTGGTCCGTCCGGAGACAAAGGCTGTGGTTCTGAATCACGCGTCGAATATTTCCGGAACCGTCAATCCGGTGTCCGGGATCTTTGAGAAGGCCGGAAGACACGGGCTCCTGAGAATTCTCGATACGGCTCAGAGCGCCGGAAGCCTTCCGGTTTCAATGACGAAGCTCAACACGGATATACTGTGCTTCACGGGTCACAAGGGCCTGCTGGGACCTCAGGGGACCGGCGGAATGATTCTGACACAGGAGACCGCAGACCGGCTGAAACCGTTTCTAACGGGCGGTACGGGCTCAGAATCGGCGGTTTACACGATGCCGGAGTTTCTTCCTGACAAGTTTGAAGCCGGGACTCTCAACCTGCCTGGACTTGCGGGGCTCAAGGCTTCCCTCGACTGGATCGGGGGACAGGATCTGCGGAAAATCCACGAACGCGAGATGGACATCGCTCAGAAATTCGCTTCCGCTGCGGAGGCGCTCCCGGGCCTGAGTATCGCGGGAGGGACCGATTATTCGGGCGAAAGATGTCCCGTCGTTTCGGTTATCTTCGATGAAGCGGCAGGCGATCCCTCGGATGCCGCCGCGCGCCTCGACGAGGACTACGGAATCATGACGCGTTCAGGTCTCCACTGCGCGCCTCTCGCTCACAAGACCCTCGGCAGCTGGCCGCGGGGAACCGTACGTTTCTCCTTCGGTCCCTTCACGACTCCCGAAGAGGGACGGGCCGCGACTGAAGCTCTTGCTCAGATCGTTAACAGAACATAGAAAAGAACGGATGATATGAATGATAAACTGACGCGCCTGGCCCCCAACGGAGGCTGCGCCGCGAAGATCGGACCGGGAACCCTTGCCAGGGTCCTCAGGGACCTTCATTTTACGAAGAACGACAGGCTCATCGTCGGTACCGAAACCTCGGACGATGCTGGAGCCTATCTGCTCAACGACGATACGGTTCTGCTCCAGACGGTGGACTTTTTCCCGCCGATGGTGGACGATCCGTACACCTTCGGGCAGATCGCCGCGGTTAACGCTTTGTCCGACGTCTACGCGATGGGCGGAAAGCCCCTGACGGTGCTCAATATCGTCTGCTTTCCCCAGAACGAACCCGGAGACATGCTGCGGGAGATCCTCAGGGGCGGCGCGAGCAAGATCGAAGAAGCCGGCGCCGTTGTCGCCGGCGGCCATTCCATCGACGACCCGGTCCCGAAATACGGGCTGGCCGTCACGGGGATCGTCACGCCCGACAGGCTGCGTGTCAATTCAGCGGCGAAGCCTGGAGACCGCCTGATCCTGACCAAACCCGTCGGCACCGGAATCCTGACCAGCGCGATCCGGGGCGGCATCTGTCCGCCGGAAGCCGAACAGGCCGCGATTAAATCGATGACGACGCTCAACGCGAAGGCTGCGCAGATACTTGAGGACTACGAGGTGCACGCGGTGACTGATGTCACGGGTTTCTCGCTCGGCGGCCATTCCATCGAGCTGGCCTCGGGAAGCGGCGTGACCGCGGTGATCGATACGAAGTCCGTTCCGCTGCTGCCGGACATTATTCCGCTGGCGCAGATGGGGATCGTTCCGGGGGGCGCCTACCGCAACCGCGATTTCTTCGCAAGCCGCTACTACGACGATACGACGGAGGATTCCGTCCTGATGATGGATCTGATGTTCGATCCCCAGACATCGGGCGGACTGCTCATCAGCGTTGCGGATCACGATGCGGACGCGATGATAAGCAGGATGAAGCGGGAGCTTGCGACCGACTGCGCGATTGTCGGACGCATCGAAGAGGCCGGAGACGTTTCGCTGATCTTTATCTGATCAGCCGGTCTAACGCTTCGATCCGCCCCTCGGCAGTTATCTGCCGGCCCGGTTTAATCAGAATAAATTTAATAGAGTCAGGAGAATATGATGAATACAGTAAACGCACTCGGTCTTGCATGCCCGACACCGGTCATTATGGCGAAAAAGGAAATTGAAGAACATCCGGGAGAAGCGGTAACGGTCCTCGTCGACAACGAAGTGGCCCGCCATAACCTGGAAAAGCTTGCGGCATCCCTGGGCATGAGCGCAGCCGCATCCGGTCAGGAACCGAATATCGCGGTTCTGATCGTACCGCCGGACAGCGATGAAGCCGTCCGCGCCGGACAGACAGAATGCGAACTGATGCCGGCGAGTGCGATGAGCGACGACTATGTCGTATTCTTCGGCAAGGACATCGTCGGTGAAGGAGACAGAGAGCTCGGAACGAACCTGGTCCGGATGTTCTTCTATTCGCTGACGGAAACAGACAAGCTGCCCACCGCCATCATGTTCATGAACGCCGGCGTCAAGCTTCCGACCCTCGACGATCAGGTTGTCGAACACCTGAAGGTTCTCGCCTCACGGGGCGTCAGAATCCTGTCCTGCGGCGCCTGCCTCGATTTTTACAAGCTCAAGGATCAGCTTAAGGTAGGCGAGGTTTCGAATATGTATGAAATCGCCCAGACGATTATTAACTCGCCTAAAGAAGTCACGCTTTGACCCCTGACTGCTATCTGCTCAGCTTCAGAAGCGCTCATGACGCGATGAAGGCCCAGACGATCCTTGACGGAAAGCTTGCCTATCTGGTGGTGCCGACGCCGAGGAGTCTGAGCGGGAGCTGCGGCATTTCGCTGAAGATTGCGGCACAATGCGAAGACGCGCTGATGAAGCTGCTGCGTTCGGGAACGCTTGATGTCTGCGGTCCCCGCTGCTGGACCGTCGAAGGAAGCGGGCCCTTCGCGGAATACGAAGAAATGAAGCTTGATGCGGATTGAATTAACCGCCATTCGGAGAAAATATGAAAAAGATAAAGACTGAAGACGCTGTCGGGCTTATTCTGTGTCAGGACATGACCCAGATCATTCCGGGAGTCTCGAAGGGCCCCCGTTTCAGAAAAGGGCATCGGGTTGCCGAAGAAGATATTCCGACGCTCCTGTCCATGGGGAAGGAATATCTGTTCGTCTGGGAGGACGATCCGAACCTGATTCACGAGAATGATTTCGCAGAAGCGATGTATCGCGGGACCGCAGGGCCCGGCATGCGTCCGACCGAAGTCAAGGAAGGAAAGATCGAAGCGGTCGCCGACTGCGACGGACTGCTGAAGATCGATTCGGAGAAGCTTGACCGGATCAACAGTCTCAACGATGTGATGATCGCGTCGCGCCACGGTAATTTCGCCGTTAAGAAAGGCGACAAGATCGCCGGGATGCGGCTGATCCCGCTGGCCGCGGGTAAAGACCGGCTCGAGGAATTCGAGGCCGCAGCCTCCGGAGAACCGGTGTTCCGCGTTCTTCCGTTTATCCCGAAAAAAGCCGCCATATTTACCACCGGAAACGAGGTCTTCAACGGTCTCATCGAGGATAAATTCGGGCCCGTCGTCGAAGCGAAGCTTGCGGAGTACGGCGGCGAAGTCATTATCAGAGAGCTGCTGCCGGACGATCCCGAAAAGCTTGCGGCGAAGATTAACGAAGCAGCCGGCGCCGGGGCGGATATCATCTTCTGCACGGGCGGCATGAGCGTGGATCCCGATGACAGAACGCCTGCCGCGATACGGGACTCGGGCGCGCGAATCGTCACCTACGGGGCTCCGGTTCTGCCCGGGGCGATGTTCCTGCTGGGCTATCTGTCGGAAGGCGGAAAAGAGATCCCCGTATGCGGACTTCCGGGCTGCGTCATGTACTCGAAACGGACCGTGTTCGATCTCGTACTGCCGCGGCTGATCGCAGGAGATCCCGTGACGAAGGAAGAACTGGACAGACTCGGCGAAGGCGGTCTGTGTCTCGGATGCAGTCCGTGCACCTTCCCGAACTGCGGATTCGGAAAGTGAGTCAAGATGAATAAAGAAGTACTGCTGCGCGCAGCTGAGAATATGGCGGCCGGGATTCCGTCGGAGCTGGCCGTCATCGCGTTCACGATGGGATCCTCTCCGGGAAAGCGCGGAGACGCGATGCTCATCGCACAGAACGGCGAACAGGCAGGCACTGTCGGGGGCGGTCTGCTGGAATTCGAAAGCACGAAGCTCTGCCTCGAATATATAAACGAAAAGAAGAGTCTGGTCCGGACCTTCGAGCTTGACAGCGAGAAGGCCGGAGCGATCGGGATGATCTGCGGCGGTCAGGATACGCTGCTGTATCAGTATCTGGATCCGGAGGATACCCAGACCCGGGGAACGCTTGAAGAAGCGGCCCGGCTCATCCGCGAGGACGTCAGGTTCTGGATGCTGTTCACAAATTCCGCGGCCTATCCGGGCCGTATCGGAATTATGAGCGCGGAGCAGGCGGACAAGCTGGGCGGACCCGGAGACGACGCGGACAGGATCGTTTTCGACGAGAGCGACGGTGACTACGTCCTGTCGGTTCCGGTGAAGAACAGGGACCGCGTCGTTATTTACGGCGGCGGCCATATTGCTCAGGAGGTGGCTCCGCTTCTGGCTCATCTGGACTTTGCGGTGACCGTCATCGACGATTCGGGCGAATATGCGAATCAGGAAAATTTCCCCGAAGCCGACAGGATTCTGATTACGGATTTTGCGGGAGCCGCGGAGCTTCTGAAAATCGGTCCCGACGACTATGCGGTGATCATGACCCGCGGTCATAAATCGGATTATACGGCGGAGAGTGAGCTGCTGCCGAGACAGCCGAAATATCTGGGCGTGATCGGAAGCCGGAGAAAAACGGAAAAGCTCAACGAGAAGCTGCGGGCGGACGGATTTTCTGACGAAGCACTCGACAGCGTCTATACGCCCATCGGACTCGATATCGGCGCGAAGACACCGGCGGAAATCGCCGTCTCTATCGCGGCCGAGCTTATCCAGGTCCGGGCGAAGCAGAGACAGGGCTGCAGCTGCTGCGGAGGCTGCTGAACCGGAGAGAGACGATGATCAGACTGAAAAGACTCACGATCAGAAATCTGAAAAACATCGGAACGGGCACGCTGGAGTTTCCGCCGCCGGATGAAGACGGCGGAGCGTCGCTGCTCGGTATTTACGGGCAGAACGGCTCGGGAAAGAGCGGCGTGATCGACGCCCTTGAAATCCTGAAGACGCTGATGTCCGGCCGCGTCCTGAGGCCCTTCTGCGTCTCCCTGATCGACACGAACGCCCGGAGCGCCCAGCTCGACGCGACGCTGGAGACGCAGACAGGCGACTGCACGTACAGCGCGGTGATCGGAAGACTGGCGGGAAAGCCGAAGGTCTTATCGGAACGCTTTACGGGCGGCAGAACGGTTATCAGCGAGACGGACAGACAGAACGGAAACGGAGAATCGGCGATCTTCTCCGATATCGGACGAACCTCGCCGGAGATGCTCAGGACCGCCCGCGACTTTGCAGGAAACGGTCTTGAGATTATCCGGACTCAGAATATGAACAGACTGCGGATTTCGCCGGAGCTGGAGCTGCCTCTCGATACCGACTTCGAGCTTGCGCCCCAGCAGACGATGACCGTGCGCCGGGAGTTAAGACGTCTGTCACCGGTTCTCGAACAGTTTGTTCCCGGACTGCGGATGCAGATGTCAGGGGGCGAAGGAGGCCGGTACGAGCTCGAAACCTTCAGAGACGGCAGGAGCATCCCGTTCCGTTTCGAATCGGTGGGTGTTCAGAAGATCGCGGCGTCGCTGCCGTTTCTCGTCAGGGCGTTCTCGTCGAACGAATGCACCCTAGCGGCCGACGAATTCGATTTCGGGATCAACGAGCTGCTGTTCGGAGAGATCCTCGAAGCCTTCACAAAATTCGGCGCAGGCCAGCTCATCTTCACGTCTCACAATCTCCGTCCGCTGGAGCTGCTCGAACCGGATCAGATCGCGTTTGCGACGAACGATTCCTCGGACCGATTCAGACGCATAGATATCCCCGGGGACAGCGCGGAAATGCGGGATGCCTATTATAGAAGAATTCTGCTCGGTGACGACGAGCTCTACAATCGGACCAGTCCTTATCTGATCAGCCAGGCGCTGTACGAAGCGTCCATCGACGAGCCGGAGAACGGAGAGCCGTTGTGAAGCCTGGAATCATAATGTTTATTGTCGAGGGCAAGAGCGAGGAGGCCGCGTTCGGCGCAATTTTCGAACGGCTGTTCCCGCGGGATCTGAGACCGGTATTCGCCGAGGAGCGATCGGATTATCTGACCGCCGATTCCGCCCAGCCGGAACGCCTCGTCAAACGGCTCGAGGACCTGCTGTACGACAGCGCGCGCAGGAATCATTTCCGTCTCGAGGATGTCGTCGGAGTCGTCCAGCTGGCCGATACGGACGGCTGCTACGTGCCCGACAGCAGCGTGATTCAGGACGACAAGGCGGGCCGCATCCGGTACGACAAGAGACGTATCGTCACTCATGATAAAAAGGGGATCGAGAAGCGCAACGCTCAGAAGAGCCGCAATCTGGACAGGCTTGCCGGCACGGAGGAGCTGCTGGGGATTCCCTTCGTCGCCTATTATCTGTCGTGCAATCTGGATCACGTGCTTACCGACGTGAGAAATTTGCCGAGCAAGGACAAGGTCCGTTCTGCGATGGCGTTTGCGAAGAAATACTGGCGTCAGCCGGAGCGTTTTGTCGAATTCATCGGAGATCCGGTCGTAGCCGCGCCCGGCGGCTATGAAGACAGCTGGGCGTTTATCCGGGAAGGCCTTCATTCGCTGGCCCGCTGGAGCAATCTGCACCTGCTGTTTGAAAATGCCCGGGGATACTCCGGCGAAGAGACGACGGTCGAGGAAACGATACGCCTCGTTTTCGGTCTGACGATAGCCGAAGACCGGGAAGAGGCGTGATGGATCAGGCTGCAATAAAAAAACGGACGACTGTCCGTTTTTTTATTGCCTTTTTAACAGAGCCGGTCTGAAAATGCGTCCGGGACCGCGGATCTGCCGACTGCGGTTATCTCGCGCAGTTGGTCGATTCTCCTGACAGGATCTTCAGTCCGTGTTCGAGCTCCGGAAGGATATATTCGAGAGATTCTCTGACGGCCTTCGGACTACCCGGAAGATTGACGATAAGCGTGCGCTTCCGGATGCCGGCTGCCGCTCTAGAGAGCATCGCCCGCTTCGTGATGGTCATGCTGTATGCACGGATCGCTTCCGGAATTCCCGGGCAAAGACGGTCGCAGACGGCGATAGTCGCTTCCGGTGTAACATCCCGGACCGAGAAGCCGGTTCCGCCCGTCGTGACGATCAGATCCGCCTGTCTGCGGTCTGCAAGCGAGATCAGCATCGCCTCGAGCCGTTCCTGGCTGTCCGGCAGTACGATCTTTCCGAAGACATTGTAGCCGGCTTCCTTGAGCATCGCTGCGGCTTCGCTGCCGCTGATGTCCTCCCGCTCCCCGCGGCTGGCCGAATCGCTGGCTGTGATCACTACCGCTTTTTTCTGCATGATTTTCCTCGTTTCTTTAACCTTATTTTTCCGTATATTCTGTTTATACCGTCGGTTTCGGTTCTCTGACATAATCTCCGCTTTTTCCGCCGGATTTCGCCAGAAGTCGGATATCCGTAATGACGGAGCTTTTTGTCACGGCTTTCGTCATATCGTAAATCGTGAGCAGCGCGACGCTCACGCCTGTCAGCGCTTCCATTTCGACACCTGTCTGTCCGTGGATTCTGACTGTGCAGACAGCCGAAACGCTCGATCCGTCCTCGTCGATTTCGAAATCCACCGATACTTTACCGATAAGCAGCGGATGGCACAGCGGGATCAGATCGGATGTTTTTTTTACCGCCATGATTCCGGCGATGCGCGCAGCCGCAAGAACATCTCCTTTCGGGTTGTCCCCGGCGATAATCAGATCGATGATTTCAGGCGTAAGCAGGATTCTGCCTGCCGCGCGGGCTTCTCTGTCGGTTTCTTTTTTATCCGTAACATCGACGATAATCGCACTGCCGTTTTCGTCCAGATGGCTCAGCTTCATTTGACCTCCCAGGGCAGTTCGCTTGATAGGAACTGCGAAAAAGTTAGCAAAATTATAATTATTGATACTATTTTATTACTTTTGCGAACCGTTTTCAATACCGTCGTTGTTGTATGAATTAATGTGCCATCATTCGTACCCGGGGTACAAATAAAAGAGCCGGAAAGTGCGGCATAATTCAATACAGGAGAAATATGATGGATAAGATATTCGGATTAGAAGGAAAGGTTGCGGTGGTCAGCGCCAGCACGAAGGGGATCGGTCTGGCAAGCGCGAAGGCTCTGGCTTCCCAGGGGGCGAAGGTCTATCTGGCCGTACGCAATGAAAAGCTCGCGGATCAGGTGATCGCTGAAATCGCAGAAGACGGGGGGCAGGCTGCGTTTACCTATTTCGACGCGTCGAAGCCAGAAACCTATGCATCGATGATCACAGAGCCGGCAGAACAGGAAGGTCACGTCGATATTCTCGTCAACAACTTCGGGGTGACGGAGGTCAGGTACGATAAGGATATTCTGAACGGGGATACGGAAAAGTTTTTCGAAATCGTAAGCGGAGACCTCAGGTCCGTATACGTTCCCTGCAAGACCGTTCTTCCGTTTATGATTCAGAACGGCGGCGGAAGCATTATCAATATCTCGTCAATCGGCTCCGTCGTCCCCGATCTGAGCCGGATCGCCTACACGACGGCTAAGGCGGCGATAAACTCTCTGACGCGGAATATAGCCGAACAGACGGGTAAATACCATATCCGCTGCAACGCGGTCCTGCCGGGCATGATCGCGACGAAGGCGCTGATGGACAACATGAGCACGGAGTTTATCGAATCCTTCGAAAGGCACGTCCCGCTGGGCCGTGTCGGCACGCCGGAGGACATCGCGAAGGCGGTTCTGTACTTCGCGTCGGACCTGAGCACCTATGTGACGGGAACCCTTCTCGAGGTTGCGGGCGGCTACGCGCTCGGTACGCCCCAGTATGCGGAATATTCGGGCATGACAAACGGCTGATGGAGCCGGATTGTTTTTTTTAGCGTTATCGGCTAAAGTTTTTTGTATACAATCTTTGGTTTAAAACCTGTGCTTCATTGTGTGAAAGGGCTCTTAAGGATATAATTGCTCTTGAAAAAAAGTTGGAGGAAATACGTATGGCAATGCAGGAATATGAAATGTTTAAAGAACAGCTGCGTGAAGCGATCGATGAAATGAAAATCGACGAAAAGGAAAAAGTCTACGATCTGCTGGCTGTTCCGAATCGTTTCTATGAAGTTTCATTCCCGGTTCAGATGGATGACGGAAGCAAGAAAGTCTTCACAGGCTACCGTTCACAGCACAACAGTGCGCTTGGACCGACAAAGGGCGGACTCAGATTTCATCCCGGCGTAGACGAAGGCGAAGTTAAAGCGCTCTCCGGCTGGATGAGCATCAAGTGCGCAGTAGCCGGCATTCCGTACGGCGGCGGCAAGGGCGGCATCACATGCAATCCTAAGGAAATGTCCCAGAACGAACTGGAACATCTGTCCCGCGGCTACATCAAGGCGATCTTCCCGGCCTTCGGCGAAAAGTGGGACGTTCCGGCACCGGACGTCAACACGAACGGCCAGATCATGAGCTGGATGCTCGACGAATACGAAGCGATCACAAGATCACAGACTATCGGCGTACTGACCGGCAAACCGCTGGAACTGGGCGGATCACTGGGCCGTACCGAAGCGACAGGCTACGGCGTAGGCTACATGGTCAGAGAAGCTGCCGCAGTCAAGGGCGTCGATCTGAAGGGCGCTACAGTCTGCTGCCAGGGCTTCGGCAACGTCGGCTCATATGCCTGCGAATGGCTCGAAGATCAGGGCTGCAAGATCATCGCGATCTCAAACAGCCGCAACGGTCTGTACAATGCGGACGGCATGGACATCAAAGCGCTGATGAAGTACTACGAAGAAAACGGCAGCGATCTGGCCGGTTTCCCGGGCGCAGAACCCTTTGACAAGGCGAAGATCTTCGAAACACCCTGCGACATTATCCTTCCGTGCGGTCTGGGCGGAGCGATCACCGGCGAAAATGCGGACAAGATCGAATGCAAGATCATCAGTGAAGGCGCTAACGGACCTCTGACACCGGAAGCGGACAAGATCCTGACAGACAAGGGCGTTCTGTTCGTACCGGACGTACTGGCGAACTCGGGCGGCGTTACCGTTTCCTACTTCGAATGGGCGCAGAATCTCCAGGGCTACTACTGGACAAAGGAAGAAGTCTTCGAAAGAGAAGAAAAGCTCCTCGTCGACGCGTTCAAGGCGATTTACAAGATCATGGAAGAAGAAGGCAGCGCGAATATGCGTACAGCCGCTTTCAACTATGCGATCAAGAAAATTGCAGCTGCGATGAAGCTCAAGGGCTGGTATTAAGCAATAAAAAAGATCCGGATTTCCGGATCTTTTTTATTGCGGCAAACCGGCCGCTTCTCTGACGAACAGGGATTCAGGCTTTCGCCTGAAAGCTATTCGTCATCTATTATTCGTATAATGCTGTTATTCGGTCCATTCGGACACCGCGTGGGCGACTCCGTCGTCGTTGTTTGACAGCGTGATGTAGTCCGCGATATCCTTGAGCGCGTCGTCCGCGTTACCCATCGCGACTCCCATGCCCGCCATGTCGAGCATTTCCGCGTCGTTCTGGGCGTCTCCGAAGGCCATCATCTCGCCGCTGGGGATCCCGAGCTTCGTCAGAACGCCGTGAAGCGCCGTGCTCTTGTTGATGCCCTTCGGCGTGAATTCGAAATAGAACGGAGCGGTAAACATCGAGCTTACGTCGTTTGCCACAGGCTCCTTCATTTCCCTGAAGTGCTGCTGCAGGTATTCGGGATCTCCGGCTGTCAGGATCTTCGAGACGGGGAAGTCGATGCTTCCGATCAGATCCTTCATTTCCACCTTGTTCATGCCGTTCATCGCGGCCTCGTAATCCACCTTGTAACCGTTCAGATCGTCCGTGATCAGATCGTTGTCCCGGGTGATCATCGGCGTAACGTCAAACTGTGCAACATGACGCAGGATCTTGTCCACATATTCGGGATCGAGAACCCGCTGATACAGAATCTCTCCGCTCTGCGCGTCGACAACCGTGCCGCCGTTGAAGCCGATCAGGATGCCGTGATACTTGTCCATTTCAAGCTCTTTCGCAAGCTCCCGGAGTCCCGCAATCGGACGTCCGCTCGCGAGAATGAGCCGGATCCCGCGTTTTTCAGCGGAGATGAGCGCCTTTCGCGTTTTAGGCGTGATCTTCTTTTCTTCGTTTGTAAGCGTTCCGTCGATGTCGAGGGCGATTATCTTGTATTCGTCGTTGTTTCTGACAGCGCCCTGCTGCGGCTTTTTCGGTTCGTAACCTTTGACTTTATACCAGCGGCTCATTGTTCTTCTCCTGCCGGTTTCCCGGAAATTTTTACTCTGCAGGCAGCATCAGGTGCGCTTTGGTCAGCGCGGGCTTGAGTGCGAAATACAGTACGAGGCTTACGACGACGGCGATCATCCCGTTTGTCAGGGAAACTGCCAGCTTGACGCCGACGACGGGCCATACGGCTTCCCACGGAAGTCCCGATACGAAGCGCGACGTGATGATCGATTTGACGACGTACAGGACTGTGTACGTCAGGCTGCCTGCGATAACGGACAGGGTAGGACGGAAAAGGCTTCCCGGCTTGAAGGTCTTAAGGCGCGGGAAGACGTTCCAGCACAGCCATCCGGCCATCCAGCCCATCGCGAACTTGTTGATGAACGTGATCCAGAATTCGGATGCATATTCGCTGCTCAGGTCGAAGATCGCAGATCCGATCCCTGCGGCAAGTCCCCCGGGAATTCCGCCCAGCAGCAGTCCTGACAGCAGGCAGAACACGTTGCCCAGATGGAGCATCGTCGAATCTCCGCCGATCGGAATTTTAATTCTCAGGAATGTCCCGATGAAGACAAGAGCCGCCATGAGCCCGATCCAGACTATTTTTTTTGTAGACATTGTTTTTTTCTGTTCCATAGGTTTCCTTTCTATACATGTGAATCAATAATATCAGTAACGCTGATTTCTCATCTGTCTCTATTCTCATCTGAACTGCGCAATGAGTCAAATAATATACACGATGGAATTCCGAAAAATCCGTTTCAGTCTGAATCAGTCTTCGAGTCAGTCTTCGGTCGAAGCTTCTTCCCAGGCGAGCGTCTTCTCTTCCCATTCGTCGGTCAGGACGGCAATACGGTCCTTGAGCTTCGTGTACTCCGCGAGCACCATTCCGGACTGTTCCTGATCGTCATAAAAGTCCGCGGCGCACATCAGATCTTCGAGGCGGGCGAGTTCCGCTTCCGCTTCCTCCAGCGCTTTTTCGGATTCAGCCGCCGCTTTCTTCAGGCTCCTGAGCTCCGCGGCGGCTTCCTTCTGCTTTTTACGGTCTGCCTTCGCCTGTGTCCTTGTGGCTGTCGCCGGCTTGTCGAGAGACTGGCGCGCACGCTCTTCCGCATCTGCCTTCTGGCGCAGATAATCGTCGTAGTTGCCTATATATTCCTCGACACCGTGCGGTGTCAGGACGAGGATGCGGTCCGCGACACGGTTCAGAAAATACCGGTCGTGTGAGATAAACAGCAGCGTCCCCTGATAGGCGGACAGGGCGTTTTCGAGGATTTCCTTCGTACGCATGTCGATATGGTTGGTCGGTTCGTCCATCAGCAGGAAATTGGCTTCCGAGAGCATGAGCTTTGCCAGCTGAAGCCGGGCACGCTCCCCACCGGAAAGGTTTTTGACGAACTTGAACACGTCCTCGCCGGTAAACAGAAACGAAGCGAGGATGCTGCGGCACATGCCGTCGTTCATCGTCGCGTCTTCGCCCCGCAGCGCCTCGATAAGCGTACTGTCACTCCATGCGTCGAGCTCGCGGTTTTCCTGGTCGTAGCAGCCGGGGATTACCTTGCGGCCGAGACGGATCCTGCCCGAATCCTTGATCTCTCTGCGCTGCAGGATGTTGAACAGCGTCGTCTTTCCGGCTCCGTTAGGTCCGATAATACCCACGCGGTCGGTCCGCATGACCTGGAAGCCGACATTTTCGAAGAGCTTCTGACTACCGAAGGATTTCGAAATGTTCTCCGCTTCGAGGACCTCGTTGCCGCTGCGGACTCTCGGCGTGAATTCGAAATGGGCGTCCTGCTCCGCAAAATCCTTTTCCGGGACATCCATCTTTGACAGAGCGATTTCCCTGCTTCGCGCATGTCTCGAGCTCTGCTTGGAATTCACATCGCGGTAACGCCGGATAATGGCCTTCTGACGGTCGATCTCACGCATTGCCGTGGCGTACTGGGCGTTGCGCTCCCGAAGTCTCTGTTCCTTCTTCTGAGTATAGTTCGTGTAGCTGCCCGGATAGGTGACGAGCTTTTTGTTTTCAACCTCGTCGATTCGCGTACAGACCGCATCGAGAAAGTAGCGGTCATGTGAGACCAGAATGAAGCTTCCTGGGTAGCCCCGAAGCAGGTTTTCAAGCCACTGCAGCGTGTCGATATCGAGGTAGTTGGTCGGTTCGTCCAGCAGCAGCAGGTCCGGCTCCTCAAGCAGAAGGCGCCCCAGCGCGGCTCTCGTCTTTTCACCGCCGGAGAGCACCTCGAAGGGCTTCTGCAGGTCTTCTGCAGAGAAACGCAGACCCGAAGAGATTCCGCGGATACGGCTTTCCCGGCTGTAGGCGTTCACGGAGTCAAAATGCTCCTGAAGCGCTCCGTATTCCTCGAGCAGGGCGGCCTGCTCTTCGCCTTCGCTGTCCGCGATCAGATGTTCGAGCTCGCGCATGCGGGCTTCCTGGCGGTCCAGCTCCTCGAATACGGAGGAGAAGACTTCGTACAGTGTCGTCTGATCCGGAAACGAGGGTTCCTGTTCGAGATAGCCGACGGTCAGACCGGAGCGGCGGCTGATATGTCCGGAATCCGGGGTAAGCTTTCCCGAGAGCAGCTTGAGCAGCGTCGACTTGCCGCAGCCGTTGCGTCCGACCAGTCCGATCCGCTCTTTCTGATCTGCTCTGAACGAGACTCCCTTTAAAATTTCGTCGACTCCGTATGAGAAGTCGAGGTTTTCGGTGTTGATGTACATAAGGATCCTTTATATTCGTTTTATATATTCGTTACAGAAGGTCCCTTGCGGAACCGTTTTTACTATTGTAACATTATATGGACCCGCACTATTGTCCTCCGTTTTTATGAAACGTATTCAAGTAAGATTGACGCATTTTTAACAGCCTGATATAATAATTCTGACAGGAGGGACGATTAGTGCAAAGTTATGCCAAGAATGTTTCGATGACCGTTGTCCGACGGCTCCCGAAATACTATCAGTATCTAAAGGATCTCGAAGACAGAGGCGTCGAAAAGATCTCTTCCAAAGAACTCGCATCTCTGATGGGACTGACGGCCAGTCAGATCCGTCAGGATCTTAATTCGTTCGGCGCTTACGGACAGCAGGGGTACGGATACCGTGTTCTTGAACTTAAAGAAGCGATCAAGCAGATACTGGGACTTTCCGCCACGTACGACTGTATTCTCATCGGGGGAGGGAATATAGGCCAGGCGCTGGCAAAGTACAATCATTACCGGAAGGACGGCATCCTGATCAACGCGATTTTCGACGTGGATCCGGAAGAAGTCGCCCGAAAAACGGATATCGCTGCCTACGGGATGGACGGTCTTGAAGACTACGTCGCGAACAACAGCGTGGACATCTGCATCCTCGCGATTCCGAGAGAAGCCGCGCAGAACGTCGCGGACCGTGTGGTCAAAGCCGGTGTCAGAGCGATTCTGAATTTCGCTCCGATCGACCTGGATCTGCCGGAAAATGTGATCGTGAACAATGTCAGCATCACAGACAATTTCTATACGCTCACGTATCTGCTCGCGGAAGATGCGATGCTCAAGGAACAGCAGAAACAAAAAAACACCTGATGCAGGTGTTTTTTTATTTCAGTCGATATTCTCAGCCTTCCGATCGGTTTCGGGAACTTTTTCAGGAAACGGAATAATGCCCGGCCGGTAGGATTCTTCAAAATGCAGCGAGTCTTCGACGATCGTTTTCGCAGAATCCCCGTGATCCATTTTCCGCAGAGCCTCACGCATCGAATCCTGCTGCTTCTTATAGCCGCGGATATGCATGATGTGGTGAAAGACCTGGTCCGCGTTTTCCGCGATGAC
>CALMRA010000121.1 GCA_937872065.1 uncultured Eubacteriaceae bacterium
ATTTTTCGATATTCCGGGTGCTCTGCGTTGTAATGTCCGTTTTTATAAGTTTCCACAGCTATTTTTCAGGGTCGTTCTAATACAGGAAGGCTGACATAATAAACTCATCAGAAAAACATAAATAAATGAAGGAGGCGGACGGATGACACCGTTCAAATATGACAACCCGGTATTCGAATATCTGAATATGGCCGCGCAGTATATCGCGCTGAACCTGATATTTGTCGCCTGCTGCATCACGGTCATTACAGCCGGCCCCGCATTCGCGGCGCTTAGCCAGGTGACGATGCGGGAAGCGAGGGACGAGCACGGATATATCATCAAGGGCTACTTCAGGGCCTTTAAGGAAATGTTCGTTCAGGCAGGTCTGACCTTTCTGCTTATCGGAGCGATGTTCGCGGCCGGCGCCTACGCAGGCATCTTCTGGTTCACGCTCGATACGACCTTCGGCACAGCTGCCGCGGTGATCTCGGCGATCTTCTGCGTGATCCTGCTCAATATCGGCCTGTATGTTTTCCCGCTGATGGCCCGTTTCGATAATAATTTCTGGCAGACACTGAAAAACGCGTTCTTCATGTCGTGTATCCACGCGAAGACGACAATGATCCTGCTGCTGATCCTCGCGGCTGTCGTAAGCGTCGTCTGTCTGTTCGAACCGATGCGCATCTTCATGGTGGTGGTAGGCTTCTCGTTTTACGGCTACTGCGTGTCGTTCATTTATAACAGGCTCTTTAAAGAATATGAGACCGGGGCGGCTCAGCCCGAAGTCTCAGAGTAATTCCGAAATTTCCAATTCCCCCTATATAGAAGCGGCACGTCACTCCCAGGCGGCCGCTTCCTTTATTTCCAAAGCTTAAAATTTAATTATGATTTTCCTCTAAAATGTTGGTATGCCAACATACATAAAATCCTTAAGGATTTATTCGATATTTCGGCAACAGTACTGAATGAAGAGCAAACGTTAACAGATCGCCGCAGAGCAGGCGGACGATTTCCGCAGCGTTCTCTTCGCCCCGAAATTCAACATGAAAGGACGGACAACATCGGCACATGACAATATGAAAACAGGATACAACAGGAAAGCCTTTTACTATGCGGCCGCGATTCTGCTCGCGGCTCTGATCCTGCTCTTTTTTCTTTCCTTCCTGATCGGCACCTATCCGATTCCGCTGCGTACGGTCTGGGACGTGCTCCGATCACAGTTTGTTCCGGTGCAGACCTACTGGGAGTCGGCTGTTACGAAGACCATCTTTCAGGTCCGCATTCCGAGAATCCTCCTCGCCATTCTCGTAGGCGGCTCCCTCGCCGTATCCGGCGCATCCTATCAGACGCTTTTCAAGAACCCGATGGTCTCTCCGGACATCCTCGGCGTCTCCGCAGGCGCGGGATTCGGGGCGGCTCTCGCGATGATCACGGGAGGCGCATGGGCGCAGGTCCAGGGCAGCGCGCTGCTGTTCGGACTGGCGGCGGTGGGTCTGACCTACATGATCGGCTCGGTCTCGGGAAAATCCGACGTCACGACTCTGGTCCTCGGCGGGATTATCGTATCGAGCCTGTTTCAGGCGCTGCTCAACGTCGTCAAGACCTACGCGGATACCGACAGCCAGCTGCCGTCCATCACCTTCTGGCTCATGGGAAGCCTCGGCAAGGGCGACATGCAGGACGTCTGGTCGATGCTCCCGGTGACGATTATCTGCCTGGCCGTCCTGTTTCTGTTCAGGAACCAGATCGACGTGCTCTCTGCCGGCGAAGACGAAGCGGCGGCGCTGGGTGTGAACGTTCGGCTCGTGACCGTCGTCGTGATCCTGTCGGCCACGCTGATGACTGTCGTCTCGGTGAGCATCTGCGGGATCATCGGCTGGGTCGGACTCGTCATCCCCCACATCTCCCGGATGTTCGCGGGCGCGAGGTACGGCAGGCTGATGATCCTGTCGTTCCTGATGGGCGGATTCTTTCTGCTGCTCATGGACAACCTGATCCGGGGAGTCGGCAGTATCGAGCTGCCCATCGGCGTACTTACCGCGCTGGTCGGAACGCCGGTATTCGCGTTTCTGCTTATCAGAAACGAAAGGCGGAAATCATGATCGACCTGAAAGAGATCAGCTTCGCCTATCCCCACGGCCCGAAGGTCCTGAAGGATGTCTCGTTCAGGATCGAACACGGTGACTGCGTCTGTCTGCTTGGCCCGAACGGGACCGGGAAGACGACGCTGATCAAGTGTCTGCTGGGCTTTCAGAAGCCCGCCTCCGGCAGCATCCTGATCGACGGGCGCAATCTCGGCGATTTCACGGCCCGGGAACGGGCCTCCCACATCGCCTACGTCTCACAGTCCTCGGATATCGCCTTTCCGTACACGGTCTCGGAAGTGATCGAGATGGGCCGGATCTCTCATATGCGCCTCGGCGCCTCCCTGTCCGAAAAGGACGAAGCGGCCGTCGGACACGCGATGGAGCGTCTCGAAATAACCGGTATGAAGGACCGCTTCTTTCAGACCCTCAGCGGCGGCGAACGGCAGATGGTGCTCTTCGCCCGGGCGCTGGCCCAGGAGGCGGACTATCTGATTCTCGACGAACCGACGGCAGCCCTCGACTACAGCAACCAGATCCGGATCCTCCGGATGATCCACTCACTGCGGGATTCCGGTCTCGGAATTCTGATGACGACCCATTTCCCGGACCACGCGTTCCTGACCGGAACGAAAGCCGTTCTGATGAGAGACGGCGTCGTCATGGAGGAAGGCGATCCCCGCACGGTCGTCACAGGCGAGAATCTGACGAAGCTTTATAAAACGACGGTCTGCGTTGCCGATACGGACCTGACAGACCACGGAACGAAGCGGAAGCAGCGCGTCTGTGTGCCGCTTCTCGAAACATCAGACGGACCATATGATCAGCCACATGACGCGGTCCGGAACACAAAGGCCTAGACAGGCATGTTTAAACAAGTTTCTACAAATCATTTGATATTCAGGAGAAAAATATCATGAAAACCACTCTGAAACAGTCTTACCTGCGCATCGGCGCTCTGCTCCTCGCATTGATGCTTACAGTCGGATGTCTGTCGGGCTGCGGATCAGCCGGTGCCGAAAACTCCGGCGGAACGCGCACCGTCACCGACATGGCGGACCGAACCGTCGAGCTGCCTGCAGAAATTAACAGCATCGCGACCTTCGGCTCCATCGGCGTTATCAACACCTTTGTGGAAATGATGGGCTGCCGCGACAAGATCTGCAACGATATGACCGCCAGCTTCACCAAATCCGACAAATGGGCGATGCAGTATAAATTCGCTCCCCAGATGGAAGGCGCGCCGGTGCTTCAGAACGCCGACGGCGACATCGATATGGAAGCCGTACTCAAGCTCGACCCGGACCTGTGTCTGGTCATGTCGAAGGACCTGATCGAGCCGCTGGAAAGCAACGGCATGAACGTGATCTACTTTGACTGGAAAAAGACGGACGACATCAAG
>CALMRA010000122.1 GCA_937872065.1 uncultured Eubacteriaceae bacterium
CAGCTTGAATTCTTCCGTATGTCCGAAGTGCTGAAAGATCTGACCGTTATCGTACGTTACTGCTATGTTCATTCTATTCTCCTTTGCCGTTCCGTCTGGAACACTGCTGATGTTTTTTACAGCATCCGCCGCAGCTGTCATGATTGGGACAGAGTGAAAACCGTCCGCCGCGAATGACGAGAGGTCTCGCGTCTACGAGCATCTCCGCGACTTTCCTGCGCGCCGATGCGTAGATCTCCTGGATCGTCGTCCGTCCGACTTCCATCCGGACCGCGCATTCCTCCTGGGTGAATCCTTCCCTGTCGATGAGACGAATCGTCTCGTATTCGTCGACAGTCAGGACAACCGCATCCCGCTGATCAGGATCGGCCGGATGAAACTCCGCGCTGCGGGGCATGCCGCAGACTTTTCTGCATTTAACAGGTCTTGGCATGGTTACCTCCAATTACGACATATGCCGGAAACTGTTTTCAGTGTAACAGCATTTCCGGCATATGTCAAAAATAATATATTTATCAGTAAAGCATGAGAAGTGTTTTTATTCGTCATTTTTATCGATCGTGTCATGGAGGCGGCCGATATCCCCGATCAGCAGTCCCTGCATCGTATCCTTATATCGGCTGACATCGATCTGGTCTGCCACTTCAAATATCTTATCCCGCAGCTCCGGTTTGTATCTGACCACATCCTGCAGCGCAGCCAGCGTCTGCCTCACGGTGGTCGGCCTGTCGTCCTGCAGTACAGACAGGACCTGATCGAGAAAGCGGTCAATCATACTGCCGCTGTCCCATTTTGCCTGACTGCAGAAAAGACGAACGCCCCGAACGCGCACTACATTCCTGTCACTTTCAGTCATCTCGGCAAATTCCTCCATATATGGATAAAGCACATTCGAGTCTGACGCCAGACGTTCAAGCTCGAGAAGCGCCTGATAAGCTTCAGAATTATCTTTTCGGTCAAGAGCCTGCAGCAGTTCTTCAACAGTCATATTACATCTCCCGTTAAATTAAGATATTCGCTGTATCTAGATTATCAAAAATAACAGGTATGAGTACAAGTTGATCGTCTTTTTTGACTCAGAGAAGAGAAAGGAATAAATGACCAGCCATAGCTCCACGATGAGCTCGACCACAGTAACTAGTATGAAGTTTTCAGAGTTTTTTGAGTCCACTCAGAAAACTCTGACTTCACTGAAGAGGAGTAAACAGGATGATTTTTCTCGAACACGAACGATCTTCGAAACTCGCGGATCGAAACCTCGCCGACTATCCGTGATGAACAACAGGCAAAGCCGAGCGGAAAAGGATTAGACGGAAGCTTGCTTCCGG
>CALMRA010000123.1 GCA_937872065.1 uncultured Eubacteriaceae bacterium
AAGACGATATCCGTATAGTACTTCGCATTGGTGTATAAATCTGAACACAGCTCTCGGGTACTGCTGAAGGGACCGTTTTCCGCAAAAAATTTGAATTCTTCGTAGACGCGGTTCATAATGGGGATTCTTCCGAGATGGATAGTCAGATAGTCGCGGAAGAAACCGTCCATAAACGAAGCTTGAGATTCCGATTCAAAAAGCAGCTCGGTTGGACGCCAGATATTCTCGTAGATATACGTCTGTTCTTCAGGTTCGAGTCCCATGAGGATATGATTTCGGATCAGATCCGACTGCGATAGATCCATACCCGTCGAGTTGAGGCTCTCGAAGATCGCCTGGGGATCGTCCTCGTGACGGTCGAGAGTAATGTTGACGATCTGCAGCTTGCCTATGGATTCGTAGACATCGGCAGGGGCGAGTTCTCCGGATGCGATTCTGTCATAAAAGTAATGATAGTTCTTCATCAGATGAGAATCGCTTTTCTGCATCGGCTTTCTTTCGATCAGGTCGATGAGTTCCTGACGGTCTGCTTCGGTGAGGACGATCTTATACCGGTTGAGCCCTTCCTGATAATCATTCTTCAGGCACATGCTTGTGATCATTGGAGTGTTCACGCCGACAATATCCGGATGATCCTCCGCGTAGTCGCGCAGCGCGATGAGCATGAGGGTGAGGGTGGTCATCCGCTGCTGTCCGTCGATAATCATAAAAGTCTGGACGCCGGTTGCCGCGGCTTTTTCGGCGATATTAACGATAGAGCCGATAAAATGACCGGGCTTTTCCGTCTTCTGCATATTCAGAATATCCTGCCATAAGCGTCTGCACTGTTCCAGGCCCCAGCTGTAAAATCGCTGGTAAACCGGTATTGTGAACTGTTTATAACCGTTTAAAATCGCAAACATGTTGCTCTTGTCAGCTATCATAATCTCCCTGCATAACCCCGACGCAGTCTGCATAACCGCGCTTCAGGGTTCTTTCAATCGATCTCTATTTCCTATCATTTTAATACAAAAGCCGGGAACGGA
>CALMRA010000124.1 GCA_937872065.1 uncultured Eubacteriaceae bacterium
CCGTCCGAGTCTTCCCGGATAATCTTTGACTTCAGCCGTGATTTCAGCATCTTTTCCTTCCAGGATTTCTTCACACAGCTCGATGGAATCCTCGATGATCTGTTTATCTGACTCGCAGGTTCCGTGGAAACGCAGCACCTGATCGAATTCCGTCTCCTCTTCCTGCAGATGTTCCAGGGACTTCCGGTACTCTTCGATAGACGTGCTTTCCGGAAACTGAAGCAGGGTCATTTCTCCCAGCGCGTCGCCGATCACCGCCATCCGGTCCTCGACAAATACGGGGACCATGCATCCCTTCGTATGCCCCGGTACCGCGATGAATCTAACCTGATAATCGCCCAGATCCAGAACATCATTTTCATCGTAGGGCAGATATTCTGTTTTTCTTTGAGGAATGAACATCGATTCTTCAGTGCCTTCGGGGACCGGAAATGGACCGCGAAATACGTCGTCGATTCGATGCTCAATCGCCGCATGCTGTTTTTCCAGCTCCCAGTCCTTCGGATTCAGATAGACCTCGTCGAATTCCGATGCGCCTCCTGCATGATCGCAGTGACCGTGGGTCAGATAGACATCATAGGGCAGCGACGTTACGGATTTAAGAAACGTGCGCAGACTGCCGACTCCCATGCCTGTATCGATCAGCACGCCCCTGTCTTTCCCCTGTACGAAATACATGGCTACTCCGTAGGGCGTATCAATTCTGAATACATTTTTTGTAATATCGGTCTTTTGGAATAATTCCATCGTATAACTCCTGTCAATTCAACAAGGTCCGAAGGAAGAAAGCTCCTTCAGACCTTGATTGAGCATAATAACTGATTATTTATCAAGTATGGCGGCAGCCTGTTTATCATTGTAGGTCATATACTGCCATACGAAACATACGACACTGGCAACCGCGCAGCCGATCAGGAATTTAACGACGTCGCCTGAACCGGCAGCGGCGCTGGCGTAGTTGGTTACACCGAACAGTCCGGAGCCTCCGAACTGATACAGCTTCGTTCCGAGAAGCGCGACCACAGCCCCGCCGATGGCTCCGCTTACGATGTTGATCGTGAAGGGTTTCTTTAACGGAATCAGGATCGAGTACATCAGCGGTTCGCCGATCCCGCAGATCTGCGAAATCGTAGCCGGAATAGCCAGATCTCTGACCTTCTTGTTTCTCGCCTTGACACAGAACGCAAGACCCTGGGCGATCCCGACAATCGGTCCGATTCCCGCTACAGCCAGCATATAGTCGAAGCCCTGCAGCGCGATGGTCTGGAGCCCGATGGAGATGACGACCCAGTGAAGGCCGAACATAACCAGAACGCCGAAGCCGCCTCCGATAAGTGCGCCTGCGAGAATTCTGCCGATAAACGGAATTTCATACAGTACGTTAATCAGATAAGCGATAACGCCGCAGATCAGCATCGAGACCGGACCGATAACCAGATATGCCAGTGAAACGGAAATTGCCAGCGATAATATCGGGGTGAAAATCGAATTGATCGAAGCCGGAAGCTTGCCCTTGAAATACTTTTCGAGTTTGGCAGCCAGCCAGACGGCGATAATGATCGGAATGACCGACGACGGATATCCGCTTCCCGGAAGTACGACCGGAATTCCGAGGAAGGTATTGTAATAGCTCATCGCAAATGAGGTTCCGGCGAACAGTGTTCCCGCAACCTCCAGCGTCGATGCGATGTTTACCATTGACGGATAGACCAGCGCGGCGCCGATGGCCGCTCCGAGGAATTCGCTGCATTTAAAATGTCGTGCGGCGGTAAATCCCAGCATGATCGGCAGGAAATAGAAGAATCCGTCCCCTGCGGCATACAGAACCATGTAAAGTCCGCTGGTTGTTTCCAGCACGCCTAATGCGGCGAGGAATGCGACAAGCCCTTTGATAATGCTCATGTACGGTAAGGAAGCAAGCAACCGAAAACAAGAGATAGACCGCCA
>CALMRA010000125.1 GCA_937872065.1 uncultured Eubacteriaceae bacterium
GATCCGCGATACCACATTCTCGCACAATCGGATCAACATCGTTCAGGTTATGGGCCGTTCGTGCGGCGATATCGCGCTCTACGCCGGTTTCTCAAGCGCAGCGGAAGCTCTGATCATTCCGGAAAAAGAAAACAATCTCGAAGAAATCTGCAACGAGCTGCTTCACGGCAGAGACCGCGGACATCTCCACAGTATCGTCATGCTCGCGGAAGGCTGCGGCTCCTACAGAGATTATCTGAAACGTTTCGAAGAACTCACACAGGTTACGACAAAGGGAACCAACCTCGGGTACATCCAGAGAGGCGGCTCTCCGACACATTTCGACCGCAACCTTGCCAGCTATATGGGCTACAAGGCGGTCGAAGCCATCAAGAACGACCAGATCAACACGGTCATTGTACAGCAGAAGGGCGAATATATCGCGATGCCTATCGAAGAAGCACTCGCGGCCCCGAAAGTCTTCAACGAAGAAATGTATCAGATCATGAAAATTCTGGCAAAATAAGCTCAGACATAAAGATACGCTCGGCGTATCTTTTTTCATGTAGTGGGAATATATTAAAACAGCGGTTTAAGCGGCTCGAGCCGCTTTGTAACGGAAACGCCTCCGGCATTTTCGTGAATAATACATACTGGGGATACGAATGAAAAGAACTAAAATTGTCTGTACGCTGGGACCTGCCAGCAGCGATCTGAAGACGATCAAAAATATGATCGACGAAGGAATGAATGTCGCACGCTTAAACTTCTCTCACGGCGATCATGCGGAGCATAAAGACCGGATCGATCTCGTCAAGCAGGCGCGTCGTGAACTGAATGTTCCGATCGCGATTATGCTCGACACGAAGGGACCGGAAATCCGTACGGGACTGCTCAAGGACGGACAGAAGGTAGAACTTAAAAAAGGCCAGGAATTCACGCTTACGACAGATGATATCGTCGGTGACAATACGATCATCGCCGTATCGCATGACAAGCTGCCGCAGGATATCAGCGTCGGCGACATTATTCTCATCGACGACGGACTGATCGGACTCGGGGTCGACAGCATTACCGGAAATGAAATTCACTGCGTTGTCACAAACGGCGGCGTACTGGGCGAACGCAAGAGCATTAACGTACCGAACGTATCGATCTCGCTGCCCGGTCTGACAGAAAAAGACGAATCCGACCTTCTGTTCGGGATTGAACAGGGGATCGACTTTGTCGCGGCTTCATTCATCAGAAAATCACAGGACGTTATCGCAATTCGTCATATTCTCGACAACAACGGCGGCGCAGGAATCAAGATCATCTCGAAGATCGAATCCCGCGAAGGCGTAGACAATATCGACCGCATCATCGACGTATCTGACGGCATCATGGTCGCCCGCGGCGACCTCGGCGTCGAAGTTCCGGCGGAAGAAGTCCCGCTCATTCAGAAGGATATCATTCATAAGTGCAACAGGCTCGGAAAGCCTGTCATCACTGCGACGCAGATGCTCGACTCGATGATCCGCAATCCGCGTCCGACCCGTGCGGAAGTCGCCGACGTTGCGAACGCCGTATTCGACGGTACAGATGCCGTTATGCTCTCGGGCGAATCCGCTGCAGGCGAATATCCGGCGCTGACCGTGCATACGATGGCCAATATCGTAAGCGTTGCGGAAGTTTCCGACGAATTTAAGCTCAGAAAGCGTCTGCGCCAGCATACCCATACTGTAACGAACGCGGTCTGCGAAGCGACAGTCGATATTTCCGCCAATCTCGAAACGAAGGCGATTATCGCGGCTACATCAAGCGGCAACACGGCCCGTGCGCTGTCAAAGTTCCGCCCCGATGCGGTCATTCTCGCGACATCCTACAAGATCCAGACCATCCGTCAGCTGTGCCTGTCCTGGGGCGTTTACGGCCTGTATGTCGTCGAAATGAGCGATTCCGATACTCTCGTGTCCGAATCAGTCAAGACTGCCGTAACGGCGGGCTGGCTCCATGCGGGCGAACGTATCGTCATCGCTGCCGGCATTCCGGTAGGCGGAACGAGCGTCACGAACATGATCCGGGTACATACGGTAGGCGACGCGATTATCAAGGGCGTCGGAACAGGCAAGAGCGCCAATCTGAACGGCATCGCCCGTCTCGTTCGTGAAGGCAAGACTGCGAATTTCCACGAAGGCGATATCCTCGTCGTCCCGAAGCTGACGGCTGAAAACGCGTATCTCGCGGAAGAAGCGGCAGCGGTTATTACTGAACTCGACGCGGAAGCCAGCAAGAGCTATATCGTCGATCTGACCGATATTCCGATCATCGTAAGCGCGGCGGGTGTCCTCGACGCGATCCATGACGGCGCGCTGATCCGTCTCGATTCGAGCACCGGGATGATTCACCAGGGCAACGCACGCGAATAATCAGGTTTCCTGAAATTTTCGGTAAATTGTCTGAAATTTAGTTCTTGACAGATTTTCCGAACATGTTAAACTGTTAATCAAGCAATATAACTGAATACACCCTTTAAACCTATGAGGTGAAGATAACGGCAGAACGTGCACGTACAGAGAGACCGGGATGATGAGAACCGGACCGAACGCAGGCTGTCAAATGGATCACCGAGGGCGCAGTGAACGGGAATTTCCCTATTATTCTGCGACGCGGCTTCAGCGTTAACGAAGAGGCAGTTGATAGACTGCTGCAGAGTGCACGTATCGGCGTGAAAAAAGGTGGCAACGCGGGTTTTACCTCTCCGGATATTACTGAGATCACAGCTCGTCCTTTATTAATCAATAAAGGGCGGGCTTTTTTATTGCGTAAATCCAGAAATCAGAAGGAGAACAGATGAAAACCCTATTCGATCAGGAAAAAACACGACTTCTCGCACAGGGACATAAGATGGTCCCCGTTATCTTAGAAACACAGATTCCTCAATATACGCCGTCGGAAGCCGCGATGAGGCTCGGAACAAGTCAGAAGATATTCCTGCTTGAATCGGCGGACTGCGGCAACGACAGCGGACGCTTCTCTTATCTGGGCATCGAACCGGAAATGACGCTGAGAATTCTCGACGGCAGCGCGGTTCTGACAACTGCGAAGGGCGAACGCACTGAAGAATGCGCAGATCCGGCAGCGCTGATCGACCGGATCCTTACTGAAAACGCGACGCCGGATATTCCAGGCCTGCCGCCCTTCACCGGCGGATTTGCAGGCGCCTTCGCTTATGACTTCTACAAATACACGGAAACGACGCTTCAGATGAACAATCCGAATCCGGACAGCCTCAACGACGCGGACCTGATGTTCTTCAGAACGATCGCGGCGTTCGATCATCAGATGGAAAAGCTTTATCTGATCACAAATATTCCCGCCCGGACGGAAGAAGCGGATTACCTCGAAGCGGTCGCCAGGCTTTCCGAATTCGCGCTGCTCCTCGATCATTCCCAGACTGAGGAGATCCCGAAGACGATCACCGGCGAAATAGACAACGGAGCGGATATCGAAGCCTACGGACAGAAAGTCGAAAAGGCAAAAGAGTACATCCGCGCAGGCGATATCTTCCAGGTCGTTCCGTCAAACAGGATCCGGATCGAAGCCGGATCGGGATGCTCGCTGTTTCCGGTTTATGAGCGGCTCAGAGCGGAAAATCCGTCGCCGTACATGTACTACCTGAATTTCGGAGATTTCGAAGCGGCAGGCTCTTCGCCTGAAACGCTGATCCGAAAGACAGGAACCTGTCTCCTGACCGTTCCGATCGCAGGAACGAGACCTAGAGGCGCGGATGAAGAGACAGACAGAAAGCTTCAGAACGATCTTCTCTCAGACCCGAAGGAGCTGGCAGAACACAACATGCTCGTGGATCTTGCGAGAAACGATATCGGAAGAATCGCGAAGACCGGAAGTGTCTCAGTTAAAGATTATCTTCATATCAGAAGATTCAAACGGGTCATGCACCTGTGTACGACGGTAACCGGAACGATTAAACCGGAGCTTACGGCGATGAGAGCGCTCTGCTCGATGCTTCCAGCAGGAACGTTGTCGGGCGCTCCGAAGATACGGGCCTGCGAGATTATCGAAGAGCTGGAAACCGAAAAGCGCGGCCTTTACGGCGGATGCGCAGGCTATATCGGTACCAACGGCAACGCGGACCTGTGCATCGCGATCCGGACGGCTTTCAGGAAAGACCGTTCGATAATCGTACAGTCCGGCGGCGGCGTCGTAGCCGACAGCGATCCGGATTCGGAATATATGGAGACGAGACATAAGGCGGGCGCCGTTCTCGAAGCGCTGGAGGAAGCGGTATGATCGCAGTAATCGACAATTACGACAGCTTTACATACAACCTGGTCCAGATACTCGGAGAGTGCGGAGCGGACATCAGAGTTTTCAGAAACGACGCGGTAACGCCGGACGAACTAAAGACGTTAGAGCCTGACGGAATCGTAATATCACCGGGACCGGGACGTCCGGAAAATGCCGGCTGTTCCGAAGCGGTTGTAACAGAGTTCGCGGGTCTGTGCCCGATTCTCGGTGTATGTCTCGGACATCAGGCGATAAACGAAGCTTTCGGCGGACGCACCGTTCATGCACAGATTCTGATGCATGGAAAAGCCGGAGACATCGAGCTTGAAGATTCGCCTCTGTTCAAAGGGCTTCCGGAGAAGATCCGGGGAGCGCGGTACCACTCGCTGGCAGCGGACAGAGAAGCTTTTCCCGAATGCCTGAGGATTACGGCCCGGGATCACGGAGAGATCATGGCTCTCGAACATAAATCGCTTCAGGTATACGGACTGCAGTTTCATCCGGAATCAATCCTGACCCCGGACGGGCGCGTTATCCTCGATAATTTTGTAAAAATAACTGAAAGCGCAGCAAATAACAATTTCGACCGCACGACGGGAACTGCCGGCGCGGCATAATACGGAGATCAATAATATGGAACAGAAAATCGTAACGGGAATCAAAACACTTATCGCAGGCAAAGATCTGACACCGGAAACCGCGGCGGACTCCTTTTCTGAAATTATGAACGGCACCGCGACGGAAGCTCAGACAGCCGCGTTTCTGACAGCTCTGTCTATCAAGGGAGAAACGCCTTCCGAAATCGCCGCCTGCGCCGACGTGATGCGCAGCTGTGCGGAGCCGGTCCAGACCGAAGAAGAAACCCTCGAAATTGTCGGGACAGGCGGAGACAAGACCGGTACGTTTAATATTTCGACGGCCAGCGCGATTGTCTGCGCCGCAGCCGGCGTTAAAACCGCGAAGCACGGAAACCGCAGCGTCTCCTCGAGATCCGGCGCGGCGGACTGCCTCGAAGCGCTGGGGTACGATATCACGCTCGAAGCGAACGAAAGCGCCCAGATGCTTGACAGAACAGGCTTCTGCTTTATGTTTGCACCGGTTTACCATAAAGCGATGAAGAATGCGGCTCCAGTCAGAAAACAGCTTGCGGTTCCGACAGTCTTCAATATCTTAGGCCCCCTCGCCAACCCGGCGTGCGCGACTCGTCAGCTGCTCGGCGTTTATTCCGATGAGCTTATCGATCCGATGGCGGAAACCCTCGATCGTCTGGGCGTTCGTAAAGGACTCGTCGTCCACAGCCGGGAAGGCCTTGATGAAATCTCAAACACCGGATCCACCAGCTGCTGTCTGACAGAAAACGGGAAACGGACTCATTTTAAAATCAAGCCTGAGGATTTCGGATATAAACGGGCGGCCCTTGAAGAAATACAGGGACAGGACGCGCAGGAAAACGCACAGATCATCCGTGATATCTTCGCAGGAAAACAGGGCCCGTGCCGCGACATCGTGTGCATGAATGCGGGTGCCGCGCTGATGCTCGCAGGGAACTGTGCAACAATCGCCGACGGCGTCAGAAAAGCGGAAATCATCATCGATTCGGGCCTTGCGGCACGCAAGCTCGACGAAATCATGACGACATCTCAGGAACTGGGAACGAAAGCTTCGCAGAACGGGAGCGTAGGGGCATGAATATCTTAAGACAGCTGGCGGACGAAGCTGAAGTTCGTGTGGAAAATAAACGAAAAGAAGTATCTGACGAAGAAATCCGGCATCAGGCACTGCTGAAATCGCTGGAACGCAGAAGAGAGGGACGGGGCTGGAACTTTGAAAAGACCCTGGCAGGCCCGGGAATCAGCGTGATCGCGGAACTGAAAAAAGCTTCTCCGAGCAAAGGGATGATCTGTGAGGATTTCGATTATCTTGGAATCCTCGGTCAGTATGAACAGGCCGGCGCTTCCTGCATCAGCTGTCTGACAGAACCCGCGCATTTCCTCGGAAGCACGGAAATCCTCCGGGATGTCTGCAGCAATACGAAGCTTCCGGTACTGTGCAAAGATTTTACGGTGGACGAATATCAGATTTACGAAGCCTGTGCCGGCGGTGCAAGCGCGGTACTCCTTATCGCGGCTCTGCTCAGCGAAAAACAGATCAGCTCAATGCTCGAAACGGCCGATTCGCTGGCGATGAGCGCGCTTGTCGAAACTCACAGCGCGGAAGAAATCGAAAAGGCTGTTAATGCGGGAGCGCGGGTAATCGGGATCAACAACCGGGACCTGAGGAGCTTTACGGTGGATCTTTCGAACAGTATCAGGCTGTCGGCAGCCCTTCCCCGGGGCGCCGTATTCGTATCGGAATCCGGTATAAAAACGCCGGAGGATGTGGGCAGACTCGCAGACGCGGGTGCGGATGCAGTTCTGATCGGTGAAACGCTGATGACCAGCGACAATATCCAGGCGGCGATGGAAGAGCTGCTCGGAAGTCCGGTGGAGCAGGCTGTTTGAACGGGCGAAGAGACCGGAAAACGGTCGCCAGGATTCTGGAAAACAAAAAGAAGCCGCTGATCAAGATATGCGGACTCACAGACAGCCGTGCGGCTGCGGCCGCAGTCGATGCAGATTTTTCAGGATTCGTCTTTGCGAAGAGCCGCAGGCAGATCGCACCGGAGGCGGCTGCAGAGCTTCTCTCTGAAGCAGATCCTGATACGATAAGCGTCGGAGTATTCGTCGATGAGTCGACACGGGAGATTCTGAGGAGCATCGAGATTGCGGGAATCGACGCGGTACAGCTTCACGGAAACGAGCCGGATGATCAGATCGAGGAGCTTCACAGCGCCGGTATTTATGTGATCCGGGCTTTCCGGATGCCGGTTCCGTCAGAACAGATCGAGCGATCTCCGGCGGATCTGGTCCTGCTCGATTCGGGAAAACCCGGGAGCGGACACAGCTTCGACTGGAAGAATATAGCAATAAAACGGGATTATCTGCTGGCCGGAGGACTTTCGGCAGAGAATCTCGAGCAGGCGGAAAAATACGGTCCCGCGGGATTTGATATCAGCAGCGGCGCCGAGACATACGGGATCAAGGATCCCGATAAAATCAAGGAGATACTACAAATTGGAAACGAACTTAAACAGCGGCGCGAAGCCGCTTGATCCGGGCCGCTTCGGCGAGTTCGGAGGACGATACATCCCCGAAACACTGATGAACGCGGTTCTGGAAGTCGAAGAAGGCTACCGTTACTATAAGGACGATCCGGAATTCCAGGCGGAAGTCACGAAGATGCTCAACGAATATGCCGGAAGACCGTCTCTGCTGACGTACGCTCCGCGGCTGACGGAAAAGCTCGGCGGCGCGAAGATCTATCTGAAGAGAGAAGACCTGAATCATACAGGCTCGCATAAGATCAACAACGTAATCGGACAGGCGCTGCTGGCCAAACGTCTCGGCAAAACCAGACTGATCGCGGAAACCGGCGCGGGACAGCACGGTGTTGCGACGGCGACGGTTGCAGCGTACCTCGGCATGGACTGCGACGTTTATATGGGAAGAGAAGATACGAAGCGTCAGGCTCTGAATGTATATCGAATGAAGCTTCTCGGAGCGACGGTCCATCCGGTGGATTCCGGAACCGCCACACTCAAGGACGCAGTCAATGCGGCGATGCGCGAATGGACGAGAAACGTCGCGGATACCCATTATCTGATCGGTTCGGTCATGGGACCGGCGCCCTTCCCGGAAATGGTCCGCGATTTCCAGAGCATAATCAGCAAGGAAGCGAGAGCGCAGATTCTCGAAGCCGAAGGACGTCTGCCATCGGCCGTGATCGCCTGTGTGGGCGGCGGGTCCAACGCGATGGGCGCCTTCTACAACTTTATTCCGGACGAAGGCGTACGGCTCATCGGCTGCGAAGCGGCAGGACGGGGAGCCGATACCTTTGAAACGGCGGCGACCATTACGACAGGTTCCGTGGGGATCTTCCACGGCATGAAGTCGCTGTTCTGCCAGGATGAAAACGGGCAGATCGCACCTGTCTACTCGATTTCCGCGGGGCTCGATTATCCGGGTATCGGACCCGAACACGCGATGCTCAATGCGTCGGGCCGAGCGGAATACGTACCGGTCACCGACGACGAAGCGGTCGATGCCTTCGAGCTGCTGTCGAGGACGGAAGGGATTATCCCTGCGATCGAAAGCGCCCACGCGGTTGCTCATGCGGTGAAGATCGCCGGAGAATTCGGGCCGGACGAAAATATCATTATCAATATTTCAGGACGCGGAGACAAGGATGTTGCGGCGATCGGCCGATATAGAGGAGAAGATCTTTATGACGAATGAGAGAATAGCGAAAGCTTTTGAAAAACCGGGCGCGTTTATCGGGTTTCTGACAGGCGGCGATCCGGATGCGGATACGACGGTCGAATGCATTAAGGCGATTGAAGCCGGCGGAGCGGATCTGATCGAGATCGGCGTGCCTTTCTCCGATCCCTGTGCCGAAGGTCCGGTCATTGAAGAAGCGGACCTCAGAGCGCTGGATGCGGGCATGCATACGGAAGGGATCTTCGAGATTATCAGACGCGCAAGAGCGGAAGGCGTCACGGCCCCGATCGTACTGCTGACCTATGCGAATCCCGTATTCGTCTACGGTACCGAACGTTTCATGAAGACGCTGGCCCGGGCCGGCGGAGACGGCGTAATTATCCCGGACGTTCCCTTTGAAGAAAGCGCGCCCTACAGAAATGCGGCGAGAAACGAAGGTGTCTGTCTGATCAGCCTGATTGCGCCGACATCCCACGAACGCATCAAGATGATCGCTCAGGAAGCGGACGGCTTCCTGTATGTCGTCTCGTCGATGGGCGTCACCGGCGTCAGAGAAAGCATCACGACGGATATCGGCTCAATTATCAGCGCAGTCCGCGCGGTATCGGACATTCCGACGGCGGTGGGCTTCGGGATCGCGACCCCGGAACAGGCGGCTCAGGTCTGCACAGCGGCGGACGGAGCGATCACAGGCTCCGCGATTGTCCGTATCATCGCGAAATACGGCGCAGACGCTCCGAAATACGTCGAAGACTACGTCCGTTCGATGAAGGACGGCGCAGCCGGCAGAGAACGACTTTCAGCATAACAGCATTCAGGCCCGAGAGGGCTTTTTTATGTTCCGCAGATTTCTGCTGGCAGGACAGCTGCTTCCCGATAAACTCACGTCACAAATCTGTCTGTCAGGTAAAATGTAAACAGAATAGAGATTCTTCAGTCAAAGATATCATGATACTAAGGAGGCAGTATGATTTACGAATTTCAGCTCAGGACGGGACGAGAAGAGATCGTTCCGATCAGAGACCAGCTTCTCGAGGCTGTCGAACAGAGCGGCGTGAAAAACGGTACCGCGCTTATTTACTGTCCGCACACGACAGCGGCGATTACGATAAACGAGAACGGTGACCCGGATGTTCGCAGGGATCTTGTCACTGCTGTCGAACGGTTCTTTCCGGATCTTGCCGAATACCGTCATTTCGAAGGCAATTCCGCAGCGCATTTGAAGTCTTCGCTGTTCGGCGTGAGTGAGACCGTTCTGATTGTCGACGGGCGTCCGCTGCTCGGTACCTGGCAGAGCCCGTATTTCTGTGAATTTGACGGACCGAGGACGCGCCGCTTCTATATAAAGATCACTGCGGACTGAGCGGCGGACTGCGCTGGAACGAATTAAATGAACAGAGCGGCGGATGATTTTATTGCGGAGATCTATGTTAAAATATTTTTATGAATATTGTATACAAGGAAACACCGGCAGACCTCTGCCTTTATCAGAATGTCAGTGAAGATCCGAGACTCGCGCATTTTACGGCTCTTCTCGATGCGCGCGGAACTGGAGCAAACTGGACCGATGAGTACAGAAAGCTTAAAAAAGCAGTGTTTGCTGCACCTGAGCGCAGTCCGCTGGCGCCGACCGTCTGGAAGGATGCGTTAGTCAGGCTCATGCTGTCCGAGAATCCGACAAATAAAAAGCTTGAAGCCGGAACTCAGATCTCCCATAACGACGTGCTGCTCCATGAAATGAGTCTGTTTTCACAGTTTTACAATTTTGACTGGCAGTCTGTTTCGGCGGAAGCAGGCGACGAACTTGATCCGCTGGGAACAGTCTGTTATGAAGCGGGAAGTCCGCTGTCGGAAGCTTTGAAAGCCGGCAAGCCTCAGGAAATCCTGAATGCCCTGACCGGTATGATCCGGACCCGCGGGCTCGGCGTCTTTTCAAGTGCGAAGCTTTTCCGTCTCGATGAAGACGGCGATCCGATTCCCTGTGTTCCGGGGCGGTTCAAGCCGATGGAAGAGATTATCGGATGCGACCCGCAGAAGGAAAAGATCATCCGGAATACGCAGGCGCTTATTTCGGGCGCGGGCGCGCTCAACGCGCTGCTTTACGGGGATATGGGGACCGGCAAGTCTTCGATGGTCAAGGCGCTCACACTGATGTTCGAGAACACACCGCTGCGTTTCATCGAAATTCACAAGGGAGAATTCGGTTATTTCAGAAAGCTGTTTGCGCGGATTCGCGAGACGAATTATCCGTTTATCATCTTTATCGACGATCTGTCCTTTGAAGCCGGAGACGAGGACTACAAGTCGATGAAGAATGCCCTGGAAGGTTCCTTCGAAGATATTCCGAATAATCTGGCGATTTACGCGACGTCCAACCGCAGAGGCCTGGTAAGCCAGTCGCAGTCGGAACGCAAGGATGCGGTTAACGCGAGAGAGATCCTTGAAGAAAAGCTGTCGCTGCTTTCGCGTTTCGGACTTACGCTTCAGTTTTCCGCACCGCCCCAGGACGACTACCTGGCGATCGTACACGCGCTGGCTGAAAAGAACGAGATCGATATCGAAAACGAAATCCTTGAAGAGCAGGCGCTCAAATGGGCGCTGCGTCATCTCAATCGCAGCGGTCGTACGGCGGAACAGTTTGTCGTGAGCCTGATGGCCGGATCCATCGACGAAAATATGCAGCTGCAGACTGACTGATATCTGCGAGGCAGAAACAGAAAACGCGTTTTAAGTCGAACCGGTTTCTATTTCTTACGTGATTGATGTATTATTAACAGCAGCTGCAGAGCAATTTATAAAGGAGATTCCGGGCCGGAACGGTCCGGGTCATTGTCATGGAAGAATACAGCGAAGCCGGACAGAAGATGTTTGACAAAGCGCTCAATTATCTCTCGTTTAAAGCGAGGACAGAGCACGAGCTGCGGGAATATTTCGAAAAGAAAAAGTATGCGCAGGATTCCATCGACAAAGTCATCGATAAGCTTGCGGAGTATCATTATATAGATGACTCAGGTTATGTCCGTCAGTACTGCGAGACCAATGCGTTCGGAAAACGTCAGGGCAGGGCCAAGCTGCGCCAGGATCTGATCCGGCGCGGGATTTCGGAGGAACTGCTGGAGAAGCTCTCTCTATATATACCGGATGAAGATGAAGCGGAGTTTGCAAGAGCGCATTTTCAGAAGGCGATGACAAAGACAGAAGGGGAGCCGTACAGGAGACGTCTGCCGAGGATCCAGAATTATCTGTTCAGACGCGGTTTTTCAGGAGAAACAGTCAGCGCGCTGCTCAGAGAAGTTTCAGAAGAAGACTGTCCGGTGGACGAAGAAAAATTTGCGAAGCATTTTGATCACTACCTTTCGATGTATACGAGGAAGGGAATGGCCGGACGTGAATTAGAAGCGAAGGTGATGCGGGCGATGCTGTCCCGCGGGTATCAGTTTGATCAGGTCAGAGAGGCTCTTGAACGCAGCACAGAAGAGTCCGGGGACTGACTTCGGAGGAATCGAATTATGAAAATTACGGTAACAGAACCGCTGGGGATTGACCAGGCAGCGATAGACAGACTCATGGAACCTTTCACAAAGAGAGGGATTCAGGTGGTCTATCATTATGATAAGGCGAAAGACGAAGCGGAACTGTGTCAGCGATGCGCGGATTCGGATATCATTATCACAGCGAATCAGCCGTTTCCGGATTCTGTCGTCAGAGCCTGTAAAAAGGCGAAGCTGATCGATGTTGCGTTTACCGGAACGGACCATATCGGCAAAAAAGCGGCGGCAGAAATGGGAATTACTGTCTGCAACGCCCAGGGCTACGCGACAGAAGCGGTGGCGGAGCTGGCTATTGCGCTTGCGATCGATCTGCTTCGCAGTGTCGTACTCCTCGACGCCTCGATCCGCCTTGGCGGCACCCGCGGCCGGTTTGTCGGAAGAGAGCTGAAGGGAAAGACATTCGGCGTGATCGGAACCGGAGCAATCGGGATCAGGACGGCGGAGCTGGCGAAAGCCTTCGGCTGTGACGTGATCGGCTGGTCAAGGACCAGGAAATCCGAAGCTGAAGCGGCGGGAATCCGCTACGTGAGCTTCGATGAAGTTCTGGAACAGAGCGACATTCTGAGTCTGCACGTCCCTCTTAACGACGCGACACGCGGTATGATCGGCGCAGAACAGCTTTCGAAGATGAAGCCGACAGCCCTGCTCATCAACACGGCAAGGGGCGCGGTCGTCGACGAGGACGCGCTGGCCGCTGCGCTGAAGAGCGGAAAGATCGGCGGGGCAGGACTCGATGTATTCGCGGGAGAACCGCCGCTGCCGGAAGAAGCTCCGATCCTTTATGCGCCGAACACGATCCTTACACCTCATATCGCCTTCGTCTCCGAAGAATCCTTCGACGGCAGAGCGGAAATCGTTTTTGAAAATGCCCTTGCCTTTATCGACGGAAATCCCGTGAATGTTGTCGGTTTATGATTGTTCGCTTTCCTGCACTGGTCTATAATGAGGGATGTAATCATATACACAAAAACAGACTGAGGAAAGAATGCTTACAACCAAAATAACCGAAACCACCCCGATGGTCGACATTCTGGCGATGGCGGAGGGGGAAGACGACAGCACATTCGAACAGCGCTTCTCGGAAGCGAAGGATCTGATCCTGGATCTTTACGACCTGCAGATGATCTATTCTGCTGCGATTAAAGAGATCCTGACCAAGCTTGAGATCCTGAACGACGAATTTGTCACGACTCATTCGAGAAATCCGATCCATACGATGAAATCGCGGATTAAAACGCCGAAAAGTGTCGCGGAGAAGCTTATCCGAAAGAATCTGCATCTCGACGTTAAAAACGCACGTGAAAATATCGACGATATTGCGGGAATCCGTATTATATGTCCGTATATCAAAGACATCTATATGATCCGTCAGCTGCTCCAGGCTCAGGACGATCTGGAGATTATCCGCGAGACGGACTATATCAAATCGCCGAAGCCCAACGGCTATCGAAGCCTGCATCTGATTATCAACGTTCCCGTATTCTTTTCCGACCATAAGGAGAAGGTGAAGGTCGAAATTCAGATCCGGACGATCGCGATGGACTTCTGGGCCAGTCTCGAGCATCAGCTGCGCTACAAGGCGCCTAATAAAGAAGACATTCCGGAAGATATCTCGGCGGAATTGAAATCCTGCGCGGATATTATCGCGCAGACAGATATCAGGATGCAGGATATTCATAACAAAGTGTTAGCATAAAAGCCGGTGATCCGGCTTTTTTATTTTTCGGGGGAAACCGATGTATAAAATGGATCTGGATGAAGAGGAAATCAGATCGGAAAAACTGAATCACGAAGCGGCCGCCCCCGAAACGATGGAAGAAATTCTAGGCAGAGAGGCAGATTCTCCTGAGTCGTGGATCGTCGAGCTTTCGGTCAGGACGCTCGTCGAATTCGTTTTAAAAAGCGGAAGTATTGACAAGCGTTATTCGGGCAGAAACAGGATGCTGGAGGGAGCCGAGATTCACAGGAAGGTCCAGCATGCCGACGAGAAGGCGAAAAACGGCTATCACAGCGAGGTAACGCTTTCGGGGGAAGAATATTTCGACGATTTCTGTTTCCGCCTCAGCGGCCGCGCCGACGCGGTTTATACGGAGAACGGCCGGACGGTTATCGAGGAGCTCAAGTCGACTGGAGAAGACCTTGACGAGCTGGAACTCAAAGAGGTGCATAAGGCCCAGCTGTATCTGTACGGTCTGCTGTGGATGCGGGCAGGTCATCAGGATGCGCCGGTTCTGGAACTGACATACGTTCATTTGAGAAACGGGAAGAGGAAATCCTTTCGGTTTGAAGAGGACCTGGAAAGTCTCGCCGCTTATTCGGACGGGCTGCTCGAGCAGTTTATCCGCTGGGCAAGACTGGAACAGGACTGGAAAAAAACGGCCGCGGAGTCGGCGGATCAGCTTGATTTCGTCTTCGGCAAGTTCAGAAAGGGACAGCGGGAAATGAATCTTGCGGTCTGGAATACGCTCAAAAGACGGGAGCATCTGCTGCTGCAGGCGCCGACGGGAATCGGCAAGACGATCTCCGCTCTGTTTCCGTCTGTTAAGATGCTCGGGAAACCCTACAGCCGGATTTTCTACCTGACTGCCAGAACTCAGACTCAGCGGGAAGCGGAAAAAGCCGCCGCGCTGATGCGTGAAAAGGGACTCAAGCTGAAATCTGTTCTGATCACGGCGAAGGAGAAAATGTGCCCGCTTACTCCGGATCAGGAGATGAGCTGCGAACCCGATCATTGTCCGTACGCTAAAGACTATTACGACAAGATCAATCCGATCCTGTACGATCTGCTGATGACGGAGACTGAATTTTCCGAACAGAGAATCAGGGAGATCGGCGAAACGCATTCGATCTGTCCCTTTGAGCTCTCGCTCGATCTGGCTCTGTGGGCGGATTTGATTATCTGCGATTATAATTACGTTTTCGATCCGTCCGCAGCGCTGATCCGCTTCGAAGAGAGCAGAGACAATATTTATCTCATCGATGAAGCGCACAATCTGCCGGATCGTTCGCGGGATATGTATTCGGCTCAGATCGATGATCTTCAGATTGAAAAGCTGATCCGCTCTGCAGAACAGCTGAAGAGCGCGTCCGAGATCGGACGCTGTGGGGACAGGATTATCTCGCAGATGCGGGCACTTCTCGGAGATTTGTTTGAATGCGAGCCGGTTTTTCTTGAAGCTCCCGCAGCCGCCCTGAATGACTCCCTTGAAGAGCTGGTCTTTGCGTCGGACCGCTGGTATGCGCGACTCGGAGACCGGCCGATGCGCCCGGATGAGGAGCTGTTCGCATCGGTGCTTTCGGATACGGTTGTGATGATCCGGAAATATCTGCTGATTGGAGAATTCTACGCAGATAATTATCTGACGAGGGTCGCGGAGGAGGATGCAGAGCTTACAGTCACGCAGATCTGTCTTGACGCGTCTTCGATGATCAGAGATAAGATCGGAGATTCCGGTTCCGGCATCTTGTTTTCGGCAACCTTTTCGCCGTTTTCATATTATCGAAGCGTTCTCGGATTTGCAGCCGATACCCCCGCGCTTGCACTTCCGTCTCCGTTTCCCGGTGATAACGTCCTTCTTCTGTCAGACGGGAGTGTCAGCACGCGTTTTAAAGACCGGGGCGCTTCGGCGAGACGTATCGCAGAGGATATTTATGCGCTGGTGGATGCGAAGCCCGGAAATTACATGATTTTCTTTCCGTCGTTTCGTTATCTGAGTTCCGTGCTTGAACAGTTCGAAAAAATGACCAGCAGCAGAGAAGACAGAATCAGGGTATTGGAACAGCATGCAGACATGTCTCAGAAGGAACGGAACGCTTTTATCGGCCGGCTCAGAGGAGATAAACAGAAAAACTGCACGGACGAAACGGAAACGATCGCGGCGTTCTGCGTAATGGGCGGGGCTTTTTCTGAAGGGATAGATCTGCCGGGGGAAAGCCTGATCGGCGCTGTGATCGTAAGTCCGGGAATTCCCGCGCTTTCTCCGGAAAGAAGAAAGCTGAAAGATTATTACGATACTAAGCTGGGAGCGGGATACGACTTTGCGTACAAATATCCGGGTATGAATAAAGTGCTGCAGTCTGCGGGGCGGGTGATACGTACCGAATCTGACTGCGGCGTGCTTCTGTTCATCGATGACCGGCTGTCTTCGTATACGTATTATGACCTGTTTCCGGAACATCTGCGGTGTCGAAGGAGAATTCAGTCGCCGGAAGAGATAAAAAAAGCGGCGAAAAATTTCTGGAAGACAAAATAGTATCAGTCTGGCAGTTTGACATCAAAATATGCCTAGTTTATAATTAAGACGATTCAAGAGCGGAAAGACGACACATTGATTGTGACATCGGAAGTCATTGAAATGTCACAGGAAGATGTGTATTTTTTTACGCACAATACTTTTCGCTTTATTAGGAGGAAAACATGAGCAACGGTACAGTTAAGTGGTTTAATGCCGAAAAGGGTTTCGGATTTATCACAAGAGAAGAAGGTGACGATGTATTCGTACACTTCTCCGCAATTCAGTCAGACGGCTTTAAAACACTCAACGAAGGCCAGGAAGTTACTTTCGATATCGAAGAAAGCGACCGTGGACTTCAGGCAAAGAATGTTGTAGCTCTCTAAACAACAGAACCCGCTTCGGCGGGTTTTTTTAATGTTCCGGGGTAGTAAATACTGTGTTGGAAACAGTATTCAGATAAAAGGAGAACGGATATGGAAGTCAAGATTGTTGAAGGCTGTATTTCATGTGAACTCTGTACTCAGATCTGCCCACAGGAATTTGATATGGGTCCTGACGGAACTGCCGAAGTAATCGATGAAGATGTTCCGCCGGATCTGGAAGATGAAGTCGGTGAAGCTGCGGATTCGTGCCCGGTTTCTGTTATTGAAATCTCTGATTAAGATAAACGGACCAGTATTCAGACCATCCGAATCGTCTCTTTGAAAAAAGAGACGATTTTTTATATATTTTCTAAAAATACTATTGACGCAGCAGTAAAGATCCGTTTATAATAAACAAGCTGTCAGTGAGCGCTGCTTACCGACAGACATACTCGGAATAAATTTTCAAAAATATTTTAAAAAGTATTGACGAATGTTTAAAAACAGAGTATACTTAAATAGTTGTCGCAAGACAGCGAAAACAAACGAAAGTTTGTGAATGGGTCATAGAAAAGATAACAGCG
>CALMRA010000126.1 GCA_937872065.1 uncultured Eubacteriaceae bacterium
GCGCGTAGTGGACTTTCACCACCTAGTTATCGCCCATGCCGGGCGCACCAGAAAAGCCCTGCGGAAAATTCCGCAGGGCTTATTTTTATTCGATCTTTTCTGCTGTACGGTTAGACGAAGCCCTGATCCGGTCCGCCGAAATAAACTGTACGAACGGTCAGCGCATCTTGATCTGCGAAACCGTCTGGACCTGGCAGTGAGGGGGAACACTTTTTGTGATGAAGCACGATCCTCCGATCACAGCTCCCTCCCCGATTATCGTGTCTCCGCCCAGAATGGTCGCGTTTGCGTAGATCGTGACGTTGCGTTCAATAGTCGGATGGCGCTTGACACCGTGCAGACTCTGGCCTCCGTCGGTTGACAAAGCCCCGAGTGTGACACCCTGATAGACCTTGACATGATCCATAATGTTTGTCGTCTCACCGATGACGATTCCGGTCGCATGGTCGATAAAGAAGTATTCTCCGATTTCCGCTCCCGGATTGATATCGACGCCGGTTCTGCTGTGAGCATATTCCGTCATCATCCGCGGGATAACCGGGACGTCAAGCTCTCTGAGCTCGTGGGCGAGTCTGTAAACCATAATCGCAAAGATCCCGGGATATGAAAGGATTATTTCATCATTATTGCCTGCTGCCGGATCACCGTCATAGGCTGCCTGAACATCTTTCGCAAGCATGTTCCGGATCCACGGCAGGCGTTCCATAAAGGTACACGATATTCTGGCCGCTTCATCGGCGACCGGCTGTGAAACGCTGAAGCATGTGGCCTTCTCCCTGCGCATCAGCGCTTTCCCGATCTGTTTGGACAGTCGTTCTTCAATCTGAAGCAGAAGATCGCCGATAAAGTAATCGATCGTACAGTTATATAATTCCCTGTTTGCGTAATGACGGGGATAAAACAGTTTTCTGATATCGTTGATAATCTCGATGATTTCCCGCCTGTTGGGCAGGAACGGAGAAGTCAGTTCCGTCGCAACGTCGTCTTTGAGAAAGCACTGAACCATCTGATCAGTCAGCTTGCTGATGTCCTGATTAAATTCTCTGCTCATTTGCACTCCGTAACCGGATTACGTATATTCAAAAGCAATTAAATTTTACGTAATCTCATAGATTTTTATATTGTAATGTTTTTCAGAAGCGTCGTCAATGGTATATCTTATTGAACCGATAAAGAAATTATATTATAATATTTAGTATATTTGCGGTAAGTGGATATTAGAATTTTAATTTGGGTATAACCAGAATTTCTGGCAGATTCACGGAAAAGAGATAATGAGTAAAACACAAAAGACATGGCTTGCTGTCGGACTGTCAATTGCCGGAGTCCTTGTTCTGATTTATTTCGCAGGTGTTTATTTTTTCAGTTCTCACTTTCTTCCCGGTTCCACGGTCAACGGTCAAAATACATCTCTGAAGACACTCTCCGAAGCGGAAAGTCTTATCTCTGATAATATTACCAACAGATCGGTCACAATAACCAGGAAAGACGGAACAACAGAAAAAATAACCGCCGATGCGGTCGACCTGAAGTACGACGACAAGGGCGGAACCGAAAGCGCGCTCAATTCGCAGAACAGCTGGAGCTGGCCTTTTGCGATGATCGAACGGAATGTAAGCGCCTCTGAATCAGAATCAAGTGAACTCACTTACGATCAGGACAAACTCGCGGCAGCGGTTGCTTCGATCACTGCTGCTGCGGATCCTGCAGCAGACGCTCCTCAGGACGCAAAGGTGGAATACGATACGGAAACCGCGCAGTTCGTTGTCAAAGCAGAGGTTGAAGGAAATCAGATCAACACCGACGGGCTTACGACTGCAGTCGGGGATGCATTTAAAAACGGCTCGTCTAAAATAGATCTGGAGTCTTCCGGACTTTATGATAAACCTTCCGTCAAAAGCGATGACGAAGGTCTGAAGCAGAAGGCTGACACCCTCAATACGAAGCTCGGAACGAGCATCAAATACGTATTCGGCGAAAACGTGGAAGAGGTCAACTCGGATGTTTACGCTTCATGGCTTTCAGTCGGTGATGACGGACAGGTCGTCGTCAGTGAAGAGGGAGCTCAGTCATTCATCGATTCTCTCGATTACAACTACTGGATCTTCAAGACAAAGGAAGAAGCAGAAGCCAAGAACAAGGCGATGACAGCCTATCTGATGGATCTTGACGGCGAAAAGGCAAAAATCATTCAGGATATCAAGGACGGAAACAGCGAAACGATCACACCTGAAGCTGTGACGATCACACCGGTCGCTGTCCAGACTACTTCTTCAATCGACGAATCTACCGGCGCTCTCACCAATTCACAGGGCGGAAGCACCTATGTTCTGATCGACATTGCATCACAGTCGATGTTTTTCTGGAAAGACGGACAGCTCCTCGTATCGACTCCTGTTACGACAGGCACAGCCGGACTTCACGATACGCCTACCGGCAAGTATACGCTTCAGTCGAAGTCAGCTAATGCAGTCCTTCGCGGAACGAATTCTGACGGAAGCTCCTATGCTTCGCCTGTCAGCTTCTGGATGCCGTTTAACGGCGACATCGGAATTCATGATTCCAGCTGGCGTGCGAATTACGGCGGTTCGATTTACCTGACCAGCGGCTCCCACGGCTGTGTCAATACACCGTACGATGCCGCGGCAGTCATATACAACAACATCACAGTCGGAACAGTCGTTATCGTTCAGTAACGGCGTAAAAAACAGCGTGACCGAATTGCAATTCGGCCGCGCTGTTTTGTTTTTTTTGCCTCTTTTCTGGATACGAAATATATACCCGCCCGGATTCATCCCGACGGCTCCAGAAAGGATATTCACCCCCCTATGAATTATCCGAACAATCCCCCGCAGCCCGGCTCTCCGGGCTGTTTTCGCGTCCGGATCCTTGCCGCATTCAGGATAAAGTGATACGTTTAATAAAAGGAGGCCGGAATTGAAAAAAATAATGATGCTCGGCATGGGAGGAACGATCGCTTCTGAAATGTCGCCTGACGGACTTGCGCCTGAACTGACGCCCGAACAGCTGCTTGAAGCAGTGCCTGAAATCTCCTCAATCTGCATTCCGGAATGCAGAGAGCTGTATTCGATCGATTCGACGGATATTACGCCTGACCACTGGATCAGCCTGGTCCGGACCATACGCGAACTCTACGAAGAATACGACGGTTTTGTGATCAGCCACGGCACAGACACGATGGCCTACACGGCAGCCGCTCTGTCCTACATGATTCAGGGATCAAAAAAACCGGTCATTCTGACCGGTTCGCAGAAGCCGATGTATTCCGAAAACACCGACTCGAAGGTAAATCTGACGGATGCTTTCCTGTGCGCCTGTTCTGGCGATATCCACGGCGTGAATATTGTGTTCAACGGACGTGTGATTCAGGGAACCCGCGCCAGAAAGACCCGTTCGAAAAGCTTTCAGGCTTTTTCCAGTATTAATTACCCGGATATCGCCGCAGTTCGCGGCGGCCGGCTTATGACGTATATCCGCAGAGAATATCTGCTTGAGCCGATATTCAGCGACAGTCTCGATGCGAATGTCGGTCTGATGAAGCTGATCCCCGCTCAAGATTTCGATCTGCTCGAGTTCCTGCTTGAACGCAAGGATGCCGTTATCATCGAGGGCTTCGGAGTCGGAGGACTTCCGTCCTATAAAGAAAACCGCTTTCGCAGCCTTATCGAAAAATATACGGCAAGGGGAAAATTCGTCATTATGACGACTCAGGTGCAGAATGAAGGATCTGATCTGTCGGTTTACAGCGTAGGGGCGCCTCTCAAGGACCTTCCGAACGTATTCGAAGCCTTCGATATGACATCGGAAGCCGTATACGCGAAGCTTTTATGGATCCTCGGTCTGACCCGCGATCCCGCAGAAGTCAGAAAGCTCTTTATCCTTCCGGTAGCCAACGACGTATTTCGCCCGGATACG
>CALMRA010000127.1 GCA_937872065.1 uncultured Eubacteriaceae bacterium
GAGAGGACGCTGGGATGCGTCGTCAACGATCCGCTGGCAATAGCCGCGTTTATCAGACCGGAGCTTGTCCGGGGTGATGAGCTGTATTTTAAGGTCGTGACGGAGGGAGACGCGGAGGGAATGACGATGGGGGACCCCCAGGGGATTCTCGGGAAGGCCCCGAATGTGAAGGCGCTGACCCGGGTCGACTCGAAGGGCTTCATGCGCTTTCTGCTGGGGCGTCTGTTTCCGGAAGATATCGAAGACATCGATTTGATTCTGAACAATCCGGTATACGGAGTTTATCCGGATATCAAAGATAAGGAGCATGAATGAGAAAGAACAAAACACGTATCCTGACGTTCTGCGCGCTGTGTGCGGCGGTAAACTTCGTCGGAGGATTAACCGCGCTTACGTTAAGGCTTCCGGTTTATCTCGATTCCATCGGGACCATCCTGGCGGCTATCGTTCTGGGTCCCTTTTACGGGATGCTGACGGGACTTGCGACGTCCGTAATCAACGCGGCGCTGTTCGATCCGATCACGATCTGGTTCACGCCTGTCCAGCTGCTGACCGCGCTGCTGACGGGACTGATGTTCAGAAACCACAGGTTTTCGGGCTGGAAATCTATCGCTTCGATTCTGGTGATCACGGTCTGCGGCTCCGCGCTGTCGTCTGTTATCGCGGGCTACGTGTTTGACGGGGTGACGTCGTCGGGTTCGAGCATGATTGTTGCGGTTCTGAAGAACAGCGGCATGAACGTGATTACGGCGGTCTTCTCGACGCAGATATTGACTGATATAGCAGACAGGGCGATAAGTTTCGGTCTGTCGTTCAGCGTGATTAAACTGATGCCGAAGAGCTATCTCTATGCGCTGGAGTCAGAAGCTGAAACGTATAAACTGCGTTTTAAGAAAGGCAGTAAAAGGGTATTTTAAGACTTTTCTCCCTATTATCAACTTGCTTATATTAAGATAGATATAGGTCGAATTTGGCCCATATCTTTTGATATTTTACTTATTAGGGTGATATGAAAAAAATAGACAATTATTCTGACTGGTTAGAATATGAAGGGGCCTCTGAAGGTAGCGGCCGTAGTGAGAAAATCTGGCTAAAAGAGCCTGGCACTAATATTGTTGGGCTTTTCAAATATCCAAAATCCGATACATCAAAAGATCATATTTCAGAATTACTGGCTGCTGATATAGGTCAGTCTATATGTGTAGACTGTGCAAAGACTGAAATTGGTTACTATAAAAATTCAATTGGAGCTCTGAGTTATCAAATAAGCGGAAATGAAAAGAATTTGATAGAAGGAGTAAATCTAATTACTGCGAAGTATCCGACTTTTAACCCGGATACACTTTGTTGTTCTGATACCGGTGAGTATTATTCTTTAGAAATGGTAATTCCTCTCATTGAAGAATATGAGTTATTATTCCCTTTTCTGAAGATGTTGTTCTTTGATTTTCTTATCGGTAATTCTGACAGGCATCAAAGCAACTGGGCTCTTTTGAGTCAGAATAATCAATTTTCTTATTGTCCTCTATATGATAACGGTTCATCCTTATGCTGTCGAATAGATGAAACGCTGATACAGAATTATCTGGGGAAAGATCAATTAAGGTTTAATTCTTTAATCAATTCAAAATCCAGATCGCGAATTAGAATAGATAAAACGATGAAGAAAGAACCTACACATCTACAAGTTATTGAGTTCCTTCTTTCAAATTATTTGTCCCCTGAACTAAAAATTTGGGTTAACGACTTACCTGAAAAACTGGATGATCTTAGGCGTAAAGGGATCCTGGATGATTATCAGTCTGATCTGTTATCTGACAATAGAAAGGCTTTGATTGATAGTTTCTTAAAGGGTAGTAAATTAGAATTGTTAAATCGTTTATTAAAGAAAGGAGGCAGCTATTAATGCAATACAATAACCAGGCCTATTTATCTTTGGTTTGGAAAGATCCGAAGGAAAGGAAGCAATATCTTATCGGTCGTCTTTCCAAAGGCGAGGAATTCGTTTTTAAGTACGATGATGAAATTAAAAATGCGCTGAAGGCAGGTTTTCATCCGCTACTTGCATTTTCTAATTTAAAACAGGAATATCACAGCAAATTAATGTTTCCTTCTTTCTCAAGTAGACTACCAGATCCGAAGCGAAAAGACATTAATAAGATTTTAAATAAATATAATATGGACGAATATGACGCTTATACTTTGCTTCAAAGAGGTGGGGCGCGTCTTCCGATTGACAGTTTTGAATTCATTGATCCTATTCTTGAAAATGAAACAGGCGATATCAAACGAAACTTTTATGTTGCGGGAGTTCGCCATTATAATAAATGTGAGGGAAAAGACTGCACACTACTGGATATTCCCCAGGCAGGGGACTCTTTAGTTCTTCACATTGACGAAAATAACCCATATGATGAAAATGCAGTGCAGGTGCGAACCAATTCAGGGAAAATCCTTGGATATGTGCCTAGGTATTATGCACTGGCAGTTAAAAAACATATCTTGAATGGAGATAATGTTGACTGCAAGGTTGAAAAAATTAATGCTGACAACTGGTGTGATGTCTGCATGCGTGCTTCTCTTCTTATAGAGCCAAATAATAATTAAATATCTAATTCAAGCTCCCGGAGACGGGAGCTTTTTTACATTCATTTACAATACGCAAATCATTCATTTGCAACATTTATATTGCTATTCGCGCACAAAATACGACAATTGGGACACAAAGTATTGAAATAAATCAAAATGCGAGTAAAATAAAGCTTATACGTAAAAAATTACATAAAATTGAAACAATTTACATAAAAGTTAATTAAATCATGATGTGCGATTGCAGGTTGCCTGAGTCTGCTTTAAATATAAGTGAGATTGCTGTATAATACATCATAACGGTTGAAATATCATTTTAAAGTAGATAAAAATTAGTCGCTTTTCAATATACAACCTGCATGGTTAGTTAACAATTGTATCTATAAATCATATTTTGATGGACATAATAGGTGCAGTCATTCGGTTAATATTTATTCAAGACAGAGAAATTCATGGAATATTTTGTTGATATTCACTGCCACATTCTTCCGAGAGTCGATGACGGAGCGAAGGATGAGCAGGAAACACTCGATATGCTGCGAACGGCCTGGGACGACGGAACGCGTCTGATGGTGGCTACTCCGCACTGGAACAGAGAGCGGGGATATACGAAAAGCAGGCGTGAGATTGCAGTTGCTTACAAAAAGGCTCAGAGACTTGCTCAGTCTATCCATCCGAAGTTCCGGATCTATTCCGGGCAGGAGGTTGCGTACGATTCAAGCGTACCGGAGGCTGCTGCCAGGGGAGAATTTCTGTTTCTCGGAAATTCCCGGTATCTGCTGGTGGAATTTTCACCGGTAGACGGGTTTTCCAGAATTGAGAACGGGCTGACACAGCTGCGTATGCAGGGAATCAAGCCGGTTCTTGCACACATCGAACGGTATGACTGCTTCAGGAAGGAACCTGAGCTTGCGGAACGCATCGCATCGCTGGGTGTTCCGATACAGATTAATGCGGCAAGTCTTTCCGGGGAACACGGGAAGGACTACGGCAGCTGCTCGAAGGCGGTGCTGCTAGGCGGCTGCGCCAGTCTCGTCGGTTCCGATGCGCACGATCTTAAAAACAGGGCGCCGCTTATGCGGGACTGTGCTGTTCATATCGCGAATCGTTATTCTGAGAGCGCTGCGGAGCTGTTGTTTCGCAACAACGCGCTGCGAATTTTAAAAAACCTGCCGGTCGAACCGGTTTCGGTATAAAACTAAAACAAGGGATTATATGGAGAATCAAAAAGGACAATTCAGCGAAGACGAAAATACAATAGACCTCAGGGAGATCTTTTACGTACTCAGACGGCATATGCTTGTCATTCTGATTACGGGGATTATTCTCGGAGGCTGTGTATATGTTTATACCAGATATTTTGTAACTCCGGAGTATCAGTCGACGACGAAGGTTTATGTTCTGCCAAAGACGTCGACGACGAGTTCGGGAGATGTTACGAATTCGGATCTGACTGCCGGAACGCAGCTTACGAAGGACTATATCCAGCTTGTCAAGTCTCGGCCGGTTCTCGAGCATGTGATTGCGGCGCTGGGGCTTGATATGACGACTGCGGAGCTGTCCGAGTCTATTACGGCCGAGGCTGCGACAGATACGCGTATCCTGACGATCAATGTGCTTAATCCGAATCCGGTGACTGCGCGGGATATCGCGAATGTTCTCCGCGAGCAGGTAAGTCAGCAGCTGACGTCGGTTATGAACGCGGATTCTGTCAATACGGTGGAGGATGCGAGTCTTCCGACGACACAGGCGACTCCGAATGTCCTGAAGAACACGCTGCTGGGATTCCTGATCGGAATTGTCGTCGCGTGTGTCATCTATATCATTCAGTATATGTACGACGATACGCTTAAGTCGCCTGACGATGTCGAACAGAAGCTGGGACTTACGACTCTTGCGGTACTGCCGTCAACGGGCAGCTCCAGGGAAGAGAAAAAGAAGCAGAAGAAGGTGGCCAGGGCTACGTTTCACAAGGTGAGGGAAAACAGTTGAACGTTGTTAAAGTAAACAGAAAAGAAGGCTTCGAGTCGTTTCATTCTGACGAAGCTTACAAGACGCTTAGAACGAATCTCGAATTTGCGGGCGAGGACAACCGTGCGATCGCGAGCACGAGCGGCTCTCCCCGAGAGGGAAAGAGTGCGGTTTCGTACAATCTGGCTGTTTCGCTGGCTCAGACGGGGAAACGGGTTCTGTTTGTCGATGCGGATATGAGACGTTCGAGGTTCCTCGGACAGGTCGAGACGGACGTTCCGATCAAGGGACTCTCGTATTATCTGTCTGGTCAGGCGGCGCTTTCGGATGTACTTGTACATACCGATACACCTCATCTGTACGCGATTTTTGCCGGACCGGTTCCGCCTAATCCGGCGGAGCTGCTGGGGTCAAAGCATTTTACGAAGCTTCTCGAGGAAGCGAAGAAGGCTTACGACTATGTCATTATCGATACGCCGCCCCTGGGCTCGGTTATCGATGCGGCGATCGTAGCGCAGGCTGCCGGTTCTGTCGCTATCGTTGTCGAAGAGGGGACCACAAGTTATAAGTTTGTCCGAGTTGTGAAAGACCAGCTTGAGAAGGCGGACTGCAATATTCTCGGGGTTATCCTGAATAAAGCGGAACAGAAAAAAGGCAAGTACTACAACAGTTATTACGGCGGCTATTACAACAGCTACAACAACGACTATAAATAAAATCAGTTCATACGGCGTGACCATCTCCGATCTTAATGTGCAGCAGTCCGTATCGAAAGGAAACCCCGGTGAAAAAATCTTCTTCTAAAGCGTCTCCGACGCTGATTCCCCGAAAATTTAAAATGCTCCTGCTTTTGCTGATGGATATCGTGGGCATACTGGCGATGTGGTATGCGGCGCTCTGGATGCGCTACGATTTTCGTGTGCTGCAGATCCCGGCTGAATACGTTTCGGCGATGGCGACCTGGATTATTCCGATTATCGTATTGACGATACTCGGGATGGCAAGCCTGAAGCTTTATAACAGCATCTGGTCGTTTTTCAGCATGAACGAGCTGGCGTATCTTCTGATGATGTATCCGGTGCTGTTCGCGCTGTGGGGAGCTCTGTACTTTCTGCATGTGATGAATCTCCCGATCTCGGTAATCATCACCGGAACGGTTCTGAGCTTTCTGTGGACTGCGGGAATTCGCTCGGGATACCGTCTGCTCCGGCTTTCATTGAAACGGGCGAGCAGAAAACAGAGTCCGCAGGTCCGCACGATGATAATCGGAGCAGGAAGCGCGGGCAATCAGGTATACCGCGAGCTGGATGCGGATCCGAAGGGCAAGTATGAAATCTGCTGTTTTGTCGACAGGAATCATTACAAGCGGGGAACGTATCTGAACGGTGTTCCGGTTGTCGGAGACCGTCATAGAATCGGAGAAGCGGCTAAGGAATACGAAATCCAGGAAATTATCTTTGCGATTCCGACGGCTAAGGCCAGGGACAGAAAAGAGATTCTTGAGATCTGTCACAACGAAACGGACTGCAAGATCTCGGTGGTACCGGGTGTCGCACAGATGCTCGACGGGGAAGTGCGCGTAAGCCAGATCCGTCCGGTGGATATCTGCGACCTGCTGGGACGCGACAACGTCAAGGTAAACAACGACGAAATCTTCCGGATGCTCAAAGGGGAGACCGTAATGGTTACCGGCGCCGGCGGATCGATCGGAAGCGAGCTGTGCAGACAGATCGCGGATTGCAGTCCGGGAATGCTCGTCTGTTTCGATATCTACGAAAACAGCATTTACGACCTGCAGCAGGAATTAAAACGGAGCTATCCGGATCTTAACGCAAGATTTCTGATCGGAAGCGTCCGCAGTAAGACAAGAGTCAACGACGTCGTCGGTACCTACAGACCTACTATCGTATTCCATGCGGCAGCTCATAAACATGTACCGCTTATGGAAAACAGTCCACACGAAGCGATCAAGAACAATGTTTTCGGGACTTACAATGTCGGAAACGCATGCATCGACTACGGCGTGAAGAAATTCGTGCTGATCTCGACGGACAAAGCCGTCAATCCGACGAATATTATGGGCGCGTCAAAGCGTCTGTGTGAAGAAGTCATTCAGTATCTCAACTCGAAAAGCGCGGAAACCAACTTCGTCGCAGTCCGGT
>CALMRA010000128.1 GCA_937872065.1 uncultured Eubacteriaceae bacterium
CCGCGTAGAGACGGGCCCGCTCCGGAGTGATCAGATCCTCCCGGAAAAAGCCGCTCCACTTCAGATTGATTCCGCGCTCGATCATCAGCTCGCATAAGCGGTCAAAATGCTCGGGCGGGAAATTGACGATGGAATCCGTGAAGTGGATCCGCTCCGCTCCGTAACGGCCGCGGACGTATTCGAGCTCATCGGCCACCGACTCCGGATCGCGCAGACGCATGCACCCGCCCTGGAGCAGCGGATAGGAGCAGTAGGCGCAGCTGAACACGCAGCCCCGCTTCGTTTCGATCCCGATGCTCTCGACGTAATTATTCAGCGTCAGGTAGCGCTTCGGATCCAGCAGCTCCCGGTCGATCATCTCGTAGCGGCCCATATCGAAGCCCGGCGCCCGCGGCTTCATGACAGCACGTCCGTCCTGTCTCGTCACACAGCCCGGGATCCGGCGGAGAGCGCAGGCATCGTTATCCGCGAACATCGCGTCGGCCAGCGGAACGATCCAGTCCTCCGCCTCTCCGGCAAAGCCGAAATCGAGCTCCGGGACCTCGTCGATCAGACGCTCGGGAAACAGCGAAAACGCGGTCCCGCCGATAAACATCGGGATGTCTCCGATGCGCTTCCTGATAAAGGACGCGGTGATCCTGAGCGGGACGACGAGAGACGTGGTCCGGTTGCCGAGGGGATCCACGTTGCGGAAGGAGAGTCCGACCGCATCCGGCTTCTCATCTTCGATCAGTTTCGCCAGGTCCCCGTAAGGGTCGACCGAGGTATTCATGTCGAAGAGAACGGGATCGTAGCGGCCGGATCTTTCAAGATACGTTCCGATGGTCACGAGTCCTATCGGATAGACCTTTTCAATGTCGAGCCCTTCCATCGAGACTGCCTGGACCAGGAGGATCTTCTTATTCTGCATTTCAGATCTTTCAGTTTTCATTATATGATTTGTAATCTGTTTCATCAGCTGCTTTCGGAATTATTCGAGCATTAAAAGGCTCAGATAGCGGATATATTCGCCGCGCTCACTCAGCGTCTTCAATTCGACGCCGGCCCGGCGGGCCGTTTCGAACACGTCGATGCCGGAGCCCTCCATCGACGGACGGTGGTGAGTGCGGTTCCTGCAGGGCTCTTCCGGATCGCAGTCGGGGCATATCGAGCACGGTCCCGCCCAGAAGACGAAGGCCTTGTAGAAGCCCGCTTTAAAGGCGGCGGTTTCCGCCGCGAGAGCTTTTCGCTGGAACTCGTCCGTCGGAGGCTCGCCCGTCAGCAGAAAGGCCTTCGAGTAGCCGGCCAGGAACGTCCGAAGCTCGTCAGGCGTCATCTCGTCGTTGACGGAGCAGGTCTTGCTTCCGCCGGAACGGCATCCGAAATGACATTTGGCAGGCGCGAATTCGCTTACCGCAATATCTCCGGGATCGATCGGGATCACCTCGTCGAAGCCGGCGGCGAGGATCGGCGAGATGATCCGCTGCTCTCTGTTCAGATTCAGCCGGCAGAGCGGTTCAGCGGATCGGGCGGCGAACAGTACCGAGGTATCTCCCGACAGCGGGATCAGCGGAGAAACGGACAGAGCGGCCTGTTTCAGTATATCTGCTGTCTCGTTACAGGAGAAGCTGCGTCCGTTATAGGTATTTACAAGCATATTGATATCTGAGAGCGCACTTTTAAGCGGATCGTGCTCGAGAAAGAAATCATGGATCAGCAGGATCCCGTCATCTGACAGCAGCCGGGCTGCGTGGCGGAGGACCGCTTCACTTTCGCCGTCGTACGCGTGGACGATGTTTGACAGGAGGATCAGATCGTACTGTTCAGACTTCAGCTCCCACTCGTCATCAAGGAGATTGAGGGCTGTAAAGACCGTCCGGTCCGCGGTATCCGGATCCTTCTGCCGGATCATCTCTCCGGTGATCCCGATAATCTGGCGGATATCGCACAGCTCGGCGCAGGTATCGCTGCCGTCGAAGAATCTGATCAGCTCAGCGGAGAACGCGCCGGAGCCGCAGCCGAGATCCAGGATTCGGCAGGGCCTGCCGGATTCGTCAGGAACAGGCAGCATCGGCAGGATCTCCCGGAGCTTGGGACGCACGACGGCGTCCATCGCGGACAGGTAGTCACGCCTGCGGGCGTCCATCTCCTTCTCCGAGAGAGACTCAGGAAAATGGACCCGCCGTCCGGCGCGAAGCGTATCGGGGAGGGCAGCCCAGTCCTCCTTCAGATCGCGTCTCCAGCTCACGTTTCCGGTCTGGGACAAGGGCGAACCCGCCGTCAGATATTCCGATGCGATGCGCGTGTTGTACCAGCTGTCTTCGAAACGGCCGACCAGCTTCATCTGCTCCAGAACGTGAAGAAACCGGCACAGAGCTTCAGGCTCCGTGCCGGTCTTTAAAGCCAGCTCCGCGGCGGAGCCGGCTCCCTCTTCAAGATAGTCGAACAGACCGGTATCAAGCGCCGCGAACAGCGATTCGGAGAGCCAGTAAGCGGTGCTCAGATCTTCGATATACTGAGCGCCGGCATTTTCAGGATTTGCGAATCTTCGCAGCAGGTCCATTCAGGCATCCTTTTCGTTAAGCTGCTGTCCGTCCGCGAAGGTATCGACGGTCACGGAGTCTGCATTGGTTACGCCCGCGTCGGAGAACGTGAGCATGTCGTTGGCGATCCTGCATGCGCATTCGGCCAGGTGCATTGCGACGGCTCCGCCCGTACCTTCGCCGAGACGGAAATTCAGGTCGAGAAGCGGTTCCTTGCCGATGGCTTTCCACATTCTGTCGTGGCCCGGTTCCTGAGAACGGTGGGACGGGAGCATGTAGTCAGCGGCTGTGGGACACAGGCCCAGCGCGATCAGCGCGCCTGCAGTTGAAATAAAGCCGTCGATGAAGATCGGAACCCTGTTGTACGCGGCGCCGAGGATGCTTCCGGCGATGCCGGCGATATCGTAGCCGCCGACCTTGGACAGGACGTCTACAGCGTCGTTTTTGTCGGGCTTGTTCAGTTCGATGGATTCTTCGATCACCCTGATCTTCGCGCGAAGTCCTTCGTCGTCGACGCCGGTTCCCCGACCTGTGGCTTCAGCTACCGGGATATCCGCCATCACAGACAGGATCGCAGCCGACGGCGTCGTATTGCCGATCCCGAGATCCCCGGTTCCCAGCAGCTGGGCGCCGTCCGCGACAGCCTGGTTCGCGATGTTGATGCCCGCTTCCAGCGCCGCGACAGCCTGTTCGCGGGTCATCGCGGGTCCCGTATGCATGTTTTCAGAACCCGGCGCGATCTTGACGATATTCAGATTTTCAGCTCCCGGAAGGCCTGAGATATCTTCCTTGATCCCCATATCGGTGAGACGGACTTCCGCCCCGGCAGCTCTGCCCAGGACGTTGACGCCCGCGCCGCCCAGGAGAATATTCTGAGCCATCTGTACAGTGACCTCCTGAGGAAACGCGGAGACGCCGTCTTCCGCGACGCCGTGATCCGCGGCCATTGTCAGAATGATCTTCTTGTCGACGGTAGGCTTGACCTTGCGTTCGATGCCGGCCAGGGTAACGGCCAGGTCGCAGAGCTTTCCCAGCGCCCACGGCGGCATTGCGATATCTTCGATCTGTTTTCTGGCCAGTTCTTCATATTCCTTCGATGCAGGTTCGATGCCGTCAATTGTCTGTGCGAGTGTCAGTTTTTCCATGATCCCTCCGTATGGTTGATCTTAGTCTTGTTGTATTTTAAATTTCAGTATTTCTGCTGAGTCAGGAAACGGCTTCGCCGATTCCGTAGTAATCGGCCGCGACGTCCATCAATGTGTGTTTATGTCCCGTGCCTGACGTATGTCTGAGGTTTTCCGCCGCGAACCTGCCGGTCAGGTATTCCGGATCCAGCGAGTTCTCAATCTGAGCCTTCTGATCCAGATTGACACGTCCTTTCGCGACCTCTCTGCTCTTTTCGTAAGCGCCGCGGCGGTGCAGTGCGTTCACGCAGTCTGCGGCGATGCGGGTCGTGCGGACCCCTTCGACAACGTCGGCTTCATTCGGAAGTCCGAGATGCTCCGCCGGAGTCAGGTAGCACAGGAAGTCCGCGCCGTACATGCCGGCGAAGGCGCCGCCGATGGCTCCCGTGATGTTGTCATAGCCCGGCGCGACGTCTGTGGCGAGGAAGCCGAGGATATAGTAAGGGACGTTGTGGCACAGCTGCTTCTGCAGCTGCATCGTCGTCGCGATCTGATTGAGCGGGACGTGGCCCGGACCTTCGATCATGACCTGAACGTCCGCTTCGAGGGCGCGCTTCGCAAGCTCCCCGGCGACGATCAGGCCCTGGACCTGCGCGGCGTCGAGAGAATCCGCGTTGGAGCCCGGACGGATCGCGTCGCCGATGGACAGGACCGTGTCGTGAGCCTTCAGGATTTTCAGGACATCGTCGAAGTATTCGTACAGCGGATTTTCCCTCTGGTTGTGGTACATCCACGCGGTCAGGAAGGAACCTCCGCGGGAGACGACGTCGGTCACCCGTCCGGCCTTCTGCAGCGCCTTCAGGACGCTCCAGTTCAGCGCGGAATGGACCGCCATAAAGTCCATGCCCTCCGCACACTGCTTTTCGATGGTCTCCAGCAGATCCTTCGGATCCATGTTGACCATCATCCCGTTTTTCGCGATGGCTTCGACCGAGGCCTGATACACGGGTACGCAGCCGGCGGCGATGTTCGAGATGGACAGGCTCTGCTTTCTCATCGCGTCGATGTCGTCGCCGGTGGACAGGTCCATAAAGGCGTCCGCGCCGCATTCCTCGAGCATCAGCAGCTTCTTCGCTTCCATGATCATATCGTTGCGGTCGGAGGAGGTGCCCATGAGTCCGTTTACCTTGACGTCGAGCCCTCCGCCGATCCCGCAGATGTTTTCTCGGTCACGGTGGATATTCTTCGGAATGACGATCCGCCCGGCGGCCACGCCTTCCCGAACGAATTCCGGAGTCACGTTCTCCTTGAGCGCGACCTTTTCCATTTCTTCCGTTATTTTACCTTTTCTTGCCAGTTCCGACTGCGTCATGCGCTCTGTTCCTCCGTAACGACTGTTCCCTTATCCTTAGACGCATCCGGTCTCAGGTACCGTTCGACGATCTTGATCGCGCAGTATTTTCCGCACATCGTGCATTCCGATGTGAAGCTGGTGCTGCGTTCGCGCCACATACGTTCCGCGCGTTCGGGATCGATGGACATTTCGAACTGCTTCTTCCAGTTCATTTCGCGTCTCGCGACGGACATCTCTCTGTCCCAGGCCAGCGCGCCCGGATGACCTTTGGCGACGTCGCCGGCATGGGCGGCGATCCTCGAAGCCATGACGCCTTCGTAGACATCCGCGGCGTCAGGCATGCCGATGTGTTCGGCAGGGGTGACGTAGCACAGGAAGTCCGCGCCGTAGTACGAGGCGATCGCCCCGCCTATCGCCGAGGTGATATGGTCGCAGCCCTCCGCGCGGTCGGTCGGAAGACAGCCGAATACGAAATAGGGGACGTTGTGACAGAGCTTCTTCATCAGTTTTACGGTCGTTTCGATTTCGTCCAGCGGCACGTGGCCCGGTCCCTTGACCATGACCTGAACCCCGCGCTCACGGGCGCGCCTGACGAGGGTGCCGATAATCACGAGCTCCTGGACCTGAGCGGAATCCAGCGAGTCGTCGATGCAGCCTGGACGCATGCCGTCGGCAAAGCTCAGGACGACGTCGTGCCGGCGGCAGATCTCGATGATTTCGTCGAAATGGATGAACAGCGGATTTTCTTCGTGATGCAGGACCATCCATCCGATCAGGTGGGAGCCGCCCCAGCTGACGAGAGGATCGAGACGACCTTCCTCTTTAGACGTTTTCACGACGGCCTGAGTCGTCGCGGGATGCATCGCGAGGAAGGAGACTCCTTCGGCCGCCTGTTCTTCAATGGTATCAAGCATGTCCTGAGCAGTCATGTCAAAACTGCTTCCGTATTTCTGTTCGGTGTCGTACAGCGTCTGGTAAATGGGCAGCGTACCCACAGGAATCTTCGAACGGGACAGAACCTGTTCCCGGAGTCCGCGGATATCGCCCCGGACGGACAGATCCATAATCGTGTCGGTACCGGCGCGCAGCGCTTCGTCTATTTTGGCGAGCTCGCCTTCCGGCGTGTCGTACTCTTCGTACATGCCTACAGAAGCGGAAACCTTCGTGGTCATACCTTTTCCGACGGCGACCGGACGGATATTCGGACGGCTGCTTTTGAGTACGACGATGGTCCCGTCAGCGACGCCGCTGCGGATAAATTCGGGCGAAACCTGTTCGTCCTGAGCGCAGAGCTCCATTTCAGGAGTGATAAGCCCTGCTTTGGCGCTTTCCAGAATAGTCATTCTTTCCTCCTTGCGCCGTGGAAACAAAAAAAGTCCACAGCACGTAAATTCGTGCCGTGAACTTTGCCTTCATTCATCGGTCCTTAACAGGCAGGTCTCCTGACTCACGTTCAATGCGGCTGCGCGCCTTCCCGGAAAAATCCAGTGACATCTGCGCTCCGCTCCCGCTCACAGTGATGGGTTCGTACGGGATTCACACCCGTTTCCCTATTCTCCCGGCTGCCCGGGCACCTGAAAAGTAGATCTGCCGCTATTATACGGAGCATAAAGCGGGAAAACAAGAAATTTCGTAAAATTTATCCGTTCCTGACGGATTTTCACCGGTTAAAGCGGGACCGGAGTCGTTCGTCTGCCGGGCTGAACAGGATTCTGCCGGCAGGGACGGCGCTTCGGACGGCGTTCCGCCTCGAAGGCATAGAGTTCTCTCCGGAGACGGTCTACAGGCAGGCCGACCACGTTCTGGTAATCTCCGTCAAAGGAATCGACGAGAGACCAGCCTGCGCCCTGAATTCCGTAAGCTCCTGCCTTGTCCAGCGGTTCGCCCGTCTGAACGTAGGAGATTATTTCCTCGGGTTCGAGCTTCCGGAATGTCACGTCGGTGCGTTCGACAAAGCTTCTGCGCTGATTATCCGCGCTGAGCAGGCATACGCCGGTGTAAACCTGATGGGTCCTGCCGGACAGCTTCGCAAGCATCCGCGCGGCATCGGCTTCGTCCTCCGGCTTGCCATAAATAACGCCGTCCAGCGCCACGATCGTATCACATCCGATGACAATCGTTCCCTTTCGTTCCGCGCTCTTTAACAGACTGGCAGAGCACAGCGCCTTCTTTTCGGCCAGCATGACCACCGCCTTTTCAGGAGAGATCCCTTCCGGAAGATATTCGTCTACGTCGCCGGACAGAAATCTGGCTTCCGGGTCGATCTGGTGGATCAGTTCTCTGCGCCGCGGAGATGCGGACGCGAGCAGTATGCGTTCTTCGTACATTTTCACCTCGCTCTCAGCCGCGTTTCGGCCTGTTACAGATGTAAGCGTGCTTCACGCTTGTCGTACTTAGAATTATACCGGCCCTAAATCAAGTTTGGTGCAGAATAATAATAAAAAATTCTCAAGTAGATTTAAGCGACAGCCTTCCGCCGGTCCTCGATCCAAGCCGGGATCAGCGATCCCAGGAATGCCGCGCCGAACATCCAGACTACGATATTGATCGGGAAACACAGCAGCAGGAGCAGCGCCGTGGCCATCGGTTTGCGGATAATCGCGCCGGCAAGTGCGCCGGTGCAGACCGCGACACAGAATACGACGTTTACAGACGGCAGACACAGGGCGAAGGCGTAACCGCAGGCGACGCCCGTGAAGACAGTCGGATACAGATGGCCGCCCTTCCAGCCCGACTGGACGCACAGCGCGGTTAAGAACATTTTCGCAATCACTGTCAGAAACAGGATATACGCCGTGTAGCTTCTGAAGTTGCTGATCAGGGTTTCGATCTGTTCTTCGCCTGTGAACTGCGTCAGCGGCAGTCCCCACATGACAAGCGCCATGACGGCCGAGCAGATAAGCGCCTTCAGGACAAACCGCTTGTCAAAGGGCTTGAGAATGCGGGCTGAAAGACGGGAGAAGAGCGGGAACAGGCAGCCGAGACCGCCGGCGCACAGCGCGAGCGGCAGGAACCACAGCATTTCGTTAGTCTGAACCGCGGCGCTCTGGAAGCGCGGCATCCCTTCGAGCACCAGGACCTGACTGTTCAACAGGCTCATCGCCGCGATCGCCCCGAATATCGCCGTGAAGTAGACGATGATCCGTCTCGTATTCGGGAAAATGATCTTATCGTTTTTTGTCAGACTGATAGGCTGCTCGATGAGCTCCATAAAGCCGAACAGCGGCGCTTTAAAGCAGGCGCCGAGACCTGCGGATATGCCCACAAACGTGAAGATCTGAAGCTTTTCGCGATCCATATTCCAGCGGTTGCCGATATAGCAGATTACCGTCGAAATAAAGCTCATCAGGCTGGCTTCGGGACCGATGGCGGAACCGAAGATAAGCGGGACCATCGCTGTCAGAAATACGGCCGGGATATTGTCGAAGCCGAAGCTGCCGTGCTTCCGGTTGATTTCGACTACGGCGCTCAGACCTTTCGGATAGCCGCCCCAGTATTTCTGCAGCGTTCCTGTGATCACGCCGCCGACAGCGAAGACGCACGCCCTGTAAACGGGCAGGCTTAATCCGAAGGGAACAGTATCCGGCCAGATAAAATTGCGGCCGAATTTAAAGCAGAGAAAAAAGAACCAGACCAGCAGGCCCACGAAGCAGCCCATCACGAGGCTTACGAACAGCAGCGAGAAAAAGTGAGGTTCCCGCAGCTTTGAGGTCATCGAGTGTTTCAGACCGGAGCGGAGTTTAGAGTTTTCATCCATACTTCTATTTTACTATAAAGAATTCAAAAGCATGTGTTAAAGAGATGACGGACCGTCAGATCACGCGGAAATCAGACTGTGCAGACAGAAAAAAAGGAGCCGCGCTCATTCCGCAGCGCGGCTCCTTTTGGGGAGATTGGACAACATGTATTTGTAAAACGGCGCCGCCTTTTGAAAAAAAGTCAGAGGAATGGGGGCGGCGCCGGCCTACGCGTTTTTATGAGGGAAGACGTGCTTCCTTAAAACTTTGTCAGAAGTGTTCGCCGTGAACTTTCAGACATTGGTTACTGAATTCTGCTTACGAAATCCGCATAAGCTTCGCAGCCGTGTTCGTGAACGTCGAGGCCTTCGATTTCGACCTTGCGTTCGACGCGAAGTCCGATGGTCTTTTTCAGGACAAGCAGGAACACATAGGATGTGCCGATCGCCCATGCGGCAACCGCGAGAACGCCTACGATCTGGACGCCGAGAAGGCTGAAGCCGCCGCCGTAGAACAGTCCGAGAACTTCGCTTGAGGTTCCCGGCATAAAGTCTGCGAACAGACCGACCAGGAGCGTACCGACAACGCCGCAGCCGCAGTGGACTGAAACAGCGCCGACCGGATCGTCAACCTTGAGCTTGTTGTCGACAAACGGAACGAGGAAGCAGATTACGAGACCGCAGATGATACCGACAGCGATGGAGCCGAACAGCGTGATAACCTGGCATCCGGCTGTGATACCGACAAGACCGCCGAGAACGCCGTTGAGCGTCATCGAGACATCAGGCTTGCCGTAACGAATCCAAGTGAAGAACATGACTGTCAGGCCGCCGACACATGCCGCGAGGTTTGTGGTCATCGCGATATGGCCGATGTCGCCGTTGACCGCGAGGGTAGAGCCGCAGTGGAACCCGAACCATGCGAACCAGAGAATGAATACGCCTAAGGCGCCGAGGGTGATGGAGTGACCGGGAATCGCGTTGGCAGAACCGTCTTTATTGTATTTCCCGATACGGGGACCGACCATAATCGTGCCGATCAGAGCGATCCAGCCGCCGACAGAGTGGACAGCCGTGGAGCCTGCGAAATCGACGAAGCCCATGTTCGCGAGGAAGCCGCCGCCCCAGATCCAGTGTCCGCTTACAGGATAGATAACCAAGGATACGAATGCTGAAATCATGCAGTAGACAGAGAATTTCGTACGGCCTGCAACACCGCCTGAGACGATTGTGGCAGCTGTCGCGCAGAAGACTGTCTGGAAGAAGATAAACAGTTCCGGCGTCAGAGCCTGAGTCTGTTCAATATCGATGGAAGTCGGATTAAAGAATCCGGTCGTTCCCATAAAGGCGCCGTCGCCGCCGAACATGACGGCATAGCCGACTAGCAGGAACAGAGGTGAGCCGATCATAAAGTCGACGAAGTTTTTCATTACGATGTTGCCGGCGTTTTTCGCTCTCGTAAAGCCGGTTTCAACCATCGCAAATCCGGGCTGCATGAACATGACGAGTACTGCACCGAGGAAGACCCATAGCATATTCACAAGCATATCTGTTGAAAACATTGATTTTTCCTTTCTAAATTCCGTTTTTCTTCTCCGACGGTCATAACGAGTTCAAACCGGTTCGAGCGGCAGGGAAGAAGGACGGAAACAAAAAAAGAGACAGCCCGGGCGTCCTGCGCCGGCCATCTCCATTGATGATCTCTTTAATAATTATTGTGCTGGATTGTTGTTCTGATTAAATGATTATTGTAATACGACTGGTTTTAAGATAATTACGTGATGTCAGTGAACTAGATTGCGTCTTCGCCGTATTCGCCGGTACGCAGACGGATTACATTTTCGACAGGAATGACGAAAATTTTCCCGCCGCCGATTTCATCCGACGGAAGCTTGTCTGTCAGCAGCTGAATAATGTGATCCGCAGTCGCATCGTCGGTGATCGTTTCGATCATGATTTTCGGCAGGAAGTTTACCGTATAGGTCGTTCCTCTGTAGGTTTTCGTAAAGCCTTTCTGATTGCCGTAGCCCATGATATTGGAAACCATCATGCCTTTGATGTCGCAGCTTTCAAGGAGAACCTTGGCGTCGTCAAGCAGATCGGGTTTAATTACGATTTCGAGCTTTTTCATATTTCCTCCATAAAATATCTTTTTATATAAAAAAGGCGGGCGGCACGAATCATTCGTGACGCTCGCCTTTGAGCAGTTGTTTTTATTTGATTATATGGATTAAGCTGTCCGATCAGACGTAGAACAGCAGGTCTTCGTAAATCGGATAGGGCCAGTATTCTTCTCCGACCAGCGTTTCGAGCTCGTCTGCCGGAGCTCTGACTGCCGCCATCTGCGGGATAATTTCAGATTCAAAGTACACAGCCTGATCGTAGGGATCTTCGATCGCGTTTCCTTTTTTATCCACAGCTTTGAGCTTTTCCGTTTCATTAAGCAGGTCTTCGGTTAAAGCGGTGACCTGTTTGAGGAGCTTTTCTTCCGACGGCGCATCGATTGACAGGGCTTTTTTCTGGGAAACGATCGTTCCGAGATCCTTCGCGTAGGTCAGACATGCCGGAATGATCTGGCGGTGCAGCATCGAAAGCATCGTCTTGACTTCGATATTGAGCGTCTTCGAATATTCTTCGAGGTAGACTTCTCTGCGCGCGAGCATTTCGGTTTCCGACATGATCCCGTGCTTGACGAACAGATCGACGTTTTTCCTGCTGCAGTATTCATTAAGCGCTTCAGGAGTAGTCTTCAGGTTAGGCAGACCGCGGCGTTCCGCTTCGAGGACCCATTCGTCCGAATAGTTGTTGCCGTTGAAAATAATCCGCTTATGCTGCATGATTCTGTCGGTCAGAAGCTTTTTGAGTTCTTCCTGGAAGCTGTCTTCTTCGACCTTTTCGAGGATATCCGCGTATTCGCCGAGGACTTCGGCGACAATGGTGTTCAGGACGATGTTAGGATCCGCGATGCTCTGGTTGGATCCGAGCATTCTGAATTCGAACTTGTTGCCGGTAAAGGCGAAGGGAGACGTTCTGTTGCGGTCCGTCTTGTCCTTCATGAAGTTCGGGATTACGTCGACGCCAGTGTCAATTTCGATATCTTCCGAGGTGACAGCGTCGCCGCGGGTCATGTGCTTGATCGCGTTGTCCAGCTGTTCGCCGAGGAAGACCGAGACGATCGCAGGCGGAGCTTCGTTGGCGCCGAGTCTGTGGTCGTTGCCGGCAGAAGCGACGGTGATTCGCATCAGCTCCGGATAACGGTCCACCGCTTCGATAATTGCGGTCAGGAACGTCAGGAACTGATAATTTTCTTCAGGCTGAGCGCCCGGCTTCAGCAGGTTTTCGCCTGTATCAGTGCTCATCGCCCAGTTGTTGTGCTTGCCAGAACCGTTGACGCCTTCAAAGGGTTTTTCATGAAGCAGACATGCCAGATTGTGGCGGTAGGCGACTTTCTTCATGAATTCCATGATGAGCTGGTTGTTGTCGACAGCCTGATTCGATGTCGAGAAGACCGGAGCCAGTTCGTGCTGAGCCGGCGCGACTTCGTTATGACGCGTCTTCGACGGGATGCCGATAGCCCAGAGCTCTCTGTCAAGGTCGCGCATGTAGCTGCAGACACGGCCTCTGATCTTACCGAAGTAGTGATCTTCAAGTTCCTGTCCCTTCGGAGCCGGTGAACCGAACAGCGTACGGCCGGTCAGAATCAGGTCTTTTCTTTTCTTATACATGTCGCGTTCGACGAGGAAGTATTCCTGCTCCGCCCCGACGGTTGTCGTGACCTTGCGGATATTATCCTTGCCGAAGAGCTTCAGGATCCGGATCGTTTCGTCGGACAGCGCCTTCATCGAGCGAAGCAGCGGTGTCTTTTTGTCCAGGACTTCGCCGGTGTAGGATACGAAGGTTGTCGGAATGTACAGCGTCGTCCCTTTTATAAAGGCAAACGAGGTCGGGTCCCAGGCTGTATAGCCGCGGGCTTCGAATGTCGCTCTCAGTCCGCCGGACGGGAACGAGGAAGCATCAGGTTCGCCCTTTACGAGTTCCTTGCCTGAGAATTCAAGGATGACCTTGCCTTCGTCGGTCGGGTTGATAAACGCATCGTGCTTTTCAGCTGTGATGCCGGTAAGCGGCTGGAACCAGTGGGTGAAATGTGTCGCACCCTGTTCGAGCGCCCAGTCCTTCATCGCGTTCGCGACGACTTCCGCAACATCCTTTTCCAGCGGCTTGTCTTCTTTCATGACTGCGAGCATCGCATTGTATACGTGCTTCGGCAGCCGCTTTCTCATAACGGTAAGATTAAAGGCTTTCGAACCGAACAGGTCGATCACGTTGTCTTTGTTATTTTCGAGCTGGATGCTTTCCAAAATTTCCGCCATTTTTTCCTCCTGAAAATATCATTTCATTCAAAATTATTCAGCCCGCTCGGGCGGGTCTATGATGATCGGACAAAGCTGCGGCATTCAGAGGAATATGCTTTGTTTTAGGAAGGAGAACGCCGCAGGTGGTCAAGCTTAAAAACAAAACGGCGCTGAATACAGAGTTCTTCCGTAGTCAGCGCCGTTGCTGTTTCGTTGTACGATTGTGCGTACCTTTAAGCTATGACTGAATTATACTGTATACATAAAACATTGTAAAGTTGTTTTGAAGAAAAAATCTAAAGAATTCGCGCGCGGAAATTCCGATCGGAGCATGGTTCTTCAATTCTTCTGCCGTTATTGTACTCAATATTCGAGGCACTATAAAGAAGAGAATTTACAAACTGTCAGAATCCCGGCCGTCAGGGGCCTGATCAGTCGGAGAGAGCGGATACCTTTCGGAATGAAAAAAGTACGTCGATCTGTCTGCGAATCTATATTAATAAATATAAAAGCGAAATATTAATCACAGAACAAAGTGCGGCCGCGATAAAATAAAAGAATAAACTGCTTTACTAAGCAGTCCGGCAGCTTACGGGAAAGTTGAATAGGACCTCAATAAATTTTAACTGGTACGGTCCACCTTATTGACAGACGGCGTGAAATACACTAAACTTGACATGTGGTAGTAACCAGCTTCAGGAGAGCAAAATGATCGACAAACCAATTAAAAAGCAGCCCTTATATGATCAGCTGTTTGATCTGCTTAAGGAAAAAATCGAAAACGAACTCGAACCGAACAGTCTGCTCCCCTCGGAACGGGAGCTTTCGGACCAGTACGGTCTGAGCAGGACGACGGTTCGGCTCGCTCTTCAGGAGCTGGAACGAATCGGATATATCTATCGTCTGCACGGGAAGGGAACCTATGTTTCCAAGCTCAGCGACCAGGCGACGAATCTCGCGAACACCTACAGCTTTACCGATCAGATGCGGGCCATGGGAAAAGAACCGAGAACCGAGATCCTCGAGTTCAAGGTAATCGAAGCCAACAAGTATCTGGCCAAGCATATGAACGTGTATCTCGGCGAAAAGATGTTCAAACTGAAAAGACTCCGCTGGGCGGACGATATGCCGATGATGGTGGAACGGACCTATCTGCCGTTCAAGAAATTCATGCAGCTCACTCAGAAGGAACTTGAGAAAAAGCCGCTGTATGAGATCTTTTTCGACAATTTTCACGAAGTGATCAAATTGTGCGACGAAGAGTTTTACGCCAGCGTAGCTTCCGGAAAAGATGCCGGCTGGCTGGATGTTCCGAAGGGTTCTCCCGTTCTGAATCTGATCCGGACAACGTACAACGATAAGAATGAAATTATCGAGTTCACGCTGAGCGTGGCGCGTGCGGACCAGTTCAGATATCGGATCACACACGAAAGAAGCTGAAAGGGATAAATTGAGCACATATTACATTAAGGCGGATGAGTTCTTTTTTCCGAATGATGTGAAAAAAGGCGGATACCTTGAAGTAACAGACGGAAAATTCGGAAATTATACGACTGAAAAGCCGGACGGGGAAATCGTCGACTATTCGGACAGCTGGATCCTGCCGGGTCTGGTAGAAACTCATATTCACGGGTATCTCGGACATGACGTCATGGATGCGGATCCAGAAGGCATCCGGGCGATGTCAAAGGGGCTTGTCAGCGCCGGTGTGACCAGCTTTCTGCCCACTACTTTAACGGCAAGTGAAGAACAGTTGACAAAAGCGGCCGAAGTTGTCGCGGAAGAAGCGGATAAAGTGACCGGAGCGAAGATCCAGGGGATCTTTTTCGAAGGTCCGTTCTTTACGGAAGAACATAAGGGCGCTCAGAATCCGAAGTATTTCGGAAATCCGTCCGTCGAAAAATTCGACAGATGGCAGGAAGCCTCCAAAGGGCTCATCCGCAAGATCGCCATCGCCCCCGAACGGGAGGATACGATCCCGTTCGTAACCGAAATGAGCCGCAGAGGCGTTAAAGTGGCGCTGGGCCACAGCTCGGCGACCTGCGCTCAGGCGAAAAAGGCTGTGGATGCGGGCGCGTCCGTTTTCGTCCATACCTACAACGGGATGAGCGGACTCAATCACCGCGAACCCGGTATGGTCGGGGCCGCGCTGACCTCCGACGACGCCTACGCGGAAATTATCTGCGACGGACACCATGTGGATCCGAACGCGATCGACGTGGTCGTCAGAGCCAAGGGACCGGAACGCACCGTCCTGATCAGCGACTGCATGCGCGCGGGCGGAATGCCTGACGGCGACTATACGCTGGGGGAATTCCCGGTACGCGTCGAAAACGGAGCCGCACGGCTCACGTCCCCCGGACATAGTCTGGCCGGCAGCATCCTCCGTCTCGAACAGGCGGTGCAGAACGTCGTATCGTGGAATATCGCGACGGCGGCGGACGCGGTCAGAATGGCTTCCGAGACCGCTGCGGAAAGCGCGGGAATCGCGGACCGCTGCGGCAGCATCCGTCCGGGGCGGGACGCGGATTTTATTGTCGTTACGCCGGAGCTTCAGCTCGAAGCGACCTATGTGGACGGCATCGAGAAGTATAAAGCCTGAGCCGGACAATACCGGACTTTAATTAGAAAAAGCGTTAAACACATTGCAATCCTGACCATAATGGTCAGGATTGCAAACCTTTTTTAAAACCTGTGTTGACAAACGAAAACGAACTCCATATAAGGAACATGTGGTTACTACCAGATAACCAATAAAGTAAATTTAAACTCTAGAAATTGAGAGGAGGTGCTTCAATGATCGGATTTATTCTGACCGGACACGGTTCATTCTCCGAAGGGCTCATGGGAGCCGTCGAGATGATCGCGGGTCCGCAGGAAGATTTTAAAGTCGTACCCTTCAAGGAAGGCGAAAACCTCGAAGGCTTCGAAGACCGGATGAGAAACGCGGTCGAAGAGCTGAAAAAGACCTGCAGCGATGTTGTGATCTTTTCCGACCTGATGGGCGGATCGCCGTTCAGAACGGCGATGCTCGTATCCCAGGAAATTCCCGGAGTCGAGGTGATCACCGGCACCAATATGCCGATACTCATCGAAGCGATCGGGCTCCGATATGCGGAGGACAACAGCGCGGCGCTTATCGAACAGGCGCTTCAGGCTGCGAAGGACGGACTCGTCAACGCGAAGCTCGAAATCAGAGACGAAGCGGAAGACGAAGAATCTGACGAGGAGGGCATCTGATGGCGACCTGGCAGATTATTCTGATTTCGTCCGCAGTCTCCGTCGTTCTCGTCGCACTGATCCTCGCGCTTTATGTCTTCTTTAATTCAAGAGGCATGAAAAAACAGAAGGAACACTACACACAGCTTCATCAGGACCTCAAGCCCGGCGTCCGCGTCGAATTTTCCAACGGCCTGTACGGGACAGTGGAAAAAGTCGGCAGGGAAACGGTGGATATCAAAGTGAAGTCCGGAGCCGTTGTGGAAGTTTCGAGATACGCGGTATCGCGGATCCTGACACCGGATTCGCAGTCGAAGTAATCAGAAGAAGGAGAAAAACATGGCTGAACCTAACATTCTGTTAACAAGAATCGATAACCGCCTGATTCACGGTCAGGTAGCGACACAATGGAGCGGAACGCTCGGAGCAAATCTGATCCTCGTTGCAAACGATAAAGTCGCAAAGGACAAGATGCGTCAGGGACTGATGGACATGGCGGCGCCTGCCGGAGCGCAGACCCGTTACTTCACGATCCAGAAGACCATCGACGTGATTCACAAAGCGGCCCCGAGACAGAAAATATTCATCATTGTCGAAACCCCCGAAGACGCGCTCAAGCTCGTCGAAGGCGGCGTTCCGATCAAGGTTCTAAATATAGGGAATATGCACATGGCAGAAGGGAAGCGTCAGGTTGCTACGACCGTAGCTGTAAACGATGAGGACGTCGCGACCTTCAAAAAGCTTGAAGACAAGGGAGTCAAGCTGGAAATTCAGAGAGTACCGACAACAGCGAAGGAAGATGTAAGTAAGCTCTTTAGTTAGAAATCTTTAGTTAGGAGGAAGAAATGGATTATTCCTGGATTCAAATTTTATTAGTTTTCATAGTGACATTCGTTGCCGCTATCGACCAGTTTGATTTTCTTGAATCCCTGTACCAGCCGATCGTTATGGGTCCCGTAATCGGACTTATCTTAGGCGATCTCCAGACCGGACTTATCGTCGGCGGTACATATCAGCTGATGACGATCGGCAACATGCCGGTCGGGGGGGCTCAGCCGCCGAATGCGGTTATCGGCGGTATCATGGCGACGATTCTCGCGATCACGCTGCACCTCGAACCGACGGCTGCCGTCGCGGTTGCGATTCCGTTCGCGCTGCTCGGCCAGTACACGGTCACACTTTTGTTCACACTGATGTCACCCGTTATGTCGGTGGCGGACGACTACGCGCATAAAGCGGATCCGAAGGGCATCGTCAAGATCAACTACATGGCGATGGGCATCCTCGGTCTCGTATTCGCGGTTATCGTAACACTGTTCTTCATCGGCGGCGCATCGTTCGGCGACAAGGTTGTCGCGGCGATCCCGACATGGCTGATGAACGGTCTGAGCGCTGCCGGCGGCATGATGCGTTACGTAGGTTTCGCGATCCTGCTCAAGGTCATGGTCTCGAAGGAAATGTGGGGCTTCTACCTCACAGGCTTCGCCCTTGCCTGCATCGTTACGGCAAACGAGGCTCTTTCAGGTCCGGCGCTGCTTATCCTTGCATTCATCGGCTTCGGTCTGGCGTTCTGGGATTACCAGATACAGTCCAAGATGAAGACTGCGAATGCCGGTGCCGGTTCTGCAGATGATTATGGAGACGAAGAAGATGGCATATAATATTCCGGATAACTATATCGATCAAACCCCGGCGGCGCCGCTCGATCAGAAGACCTTAAACAAGATGGTCTGGCGCTCGCTGTTTCCTGCAGGCATCTTTCAACTACGAGAGAATGCAGGCCTGCGGCTGGCTGTACGGGATCCTTCCCGGACTTGAAAAGATTCATACGAATAAAGACGACCTAGCGGCGTCGATGAGCTCCAACATGGAATTCTTCAACACGCATCCGTTCCTCGTCACTTTCGTCATGGGTCTGATTCTCTCGATGGAACAGAACAAAACGGATATCCCCACCATCCGTGCGGTCCGAGTCGCAGCGATGGGCCCCCTCGGCGGGATCGGGGACGCGATTTTCTGGTTCACGCTCGTTCCGATCACAGCGGGTATCACCGCGAACATGGCGATAAGCGGCAACATCGCGGCGCCGTGGATATTCCTGATCGTATTTAACGTCGTTCAGTTCGTGATTCGTTTCTGGCTCATGAACTGGTCGTACAAGCTCGGCACCAACTCCATAAGCATGCTTACGGAAAACGCGAAAGAATTTACGCGTGCGGCCAGCATCCTCGGTGTTTTTGTCGTAGGCGCACTCACCTGTGCGTACGGCGCAACAAGCCTGAACATCGTTATCCCCAACGGGACGACTTTCACGGCGACACCGACGACAGCGGTCGTCACGGAAGCGCAGCTTCCCGAATTCGACGAGTATCTGTATACGGCGGACGATTCCGGAAAGATCACCGATGTTCTTCAGGACGGCGCTGCCGTTACGGATCTGAACAACGGCAATTATGAAATAACTTTTATTCAGAATATCGAATCGCCTGTAACGATCGACATTCAGAGTATTTTAGACGGTATCCTGCCGCAGCTTATTCCGTTCGCTATGACGCTCATGCTCTACTTCCTGCTCGCAAAGCGCAAGTGGACACCGCTCAAATGCATCGGTCTCCTGCTTGTGATCGGGCTCGTGGGCTCGGGCTTCGGTCTGTGGCCGTCAATCTGGCCGTAATACCGCAGGCTTAACGTTCAAACAGAACGCTTAATTGGTACTCTTAAGAACCATTTCCTACTTCGCTGGAAATGGTTCTTTTTGCTTAAAAGCGGAGATTTAGAGGAAACTGCCCGAATACAGCGACAAATACCGGTTTTTCCGCCGATTTTCATCTGCTTCAGATTGACAGTATGATGAGAATCAAGTACACTTGTATTGTGGTAGTAACCAGTGAAATACAGAACAGAATTCAACAAATCAGGAGGCCGATTTGACTCTCGTTTCTTCTAAGAAATTACTCAAGGACGCGCAGAAGGGCGGCTATGCCGTCGGCGCTTTCAACGCGGAAAACATGGAAATGGTACAGGCAGTTGTCGCGGCGGCAGAAGCAAAACGCTCGCCCGTCATTATTCAGACGACTCCGGGAACCTTAAAATATGCGGATACGGATATGTTCACAGCGATGGCTCAGGCAGCCGCTGAAAACGCGGATGTTCCGGTGGTCATGCATCTCGATCACGGCGACAGCTTCGATACGGCGATGAAGGCCTTTCGCAGCGGATACACCTCCATCATGATCGACGGCTCCCACAGCCCCTTTGAAGAAAATATCGCCCTCAGCAGCTCGGTGGCGGATGTCTGCCGTCCCGTGGGCGTCAACGTCGAAGCTGAGCTCGGCAAGGTGGGCGGCAAGGAAGACGACCTGGACGGCGGCGAAGGCGCGGGCCTTACCGTTCCGTCGGAG
>CALMRA010000129.1 GCA_937872065.1 uncultured Eubacteriaceae bacterium
GAGTAGATCATCGCCATATCGTCGCGGCCGGGCTTGATGCCCGCGGCAGCGGCGGAAGCTTCGAATCCTTTCGGATATGTTACAGAATATTTTCCTAATTCAAACATCGTTTCTCTTTTCCGGAGCAGACTTCACGCCGGGCTCCTGAAATGCTTCATATCATAACAGCAGAGTTCTGTGACAGCCGGTATGGCGGCTGCAGTTCTGCCGTCCGTTAATCAGAATATCGTCAGACAGGGAAATCCGGGATAAAGTCGATCCCGCTCTTTTCGTCGATTCCGAACATCAGATTCATGTTCTGAACAGCCTGTCCCGCAGCGCCCTTCATCAGATTGTCGATGGCGCTTGTAACGATCACTCGGTTCGTTCTCGGATCGACGACGAGGCCGATATCGACAAAATTCGAGCTCTTGACGTATTTCGTTTCCGGCTGGACGGAACCCGTGAATCTGACGAAGAATTCTCCGTCATAAAATTCTTTATAGAGATCTTCGATTTTCTGCTGCGTCGTTTCATCCGCAGGCGTTTTAAGCTTTGCGTAGCAGGTCGCGAGAATGCCGCGGTTCATCGGGATCAGATGGGGCGTGAAGTTGATCGTCACGTCTTCGCCTGCCTGGAGACCGAGCTCCTGTTCGATTTCCGGCGTGTGTCTGTGAGACGCAACCTTGTAGGCTTTAAAAGATTCGTCCGCTTCGCAGAACATGCTGCCCTGCAGAAGTCCCCGGCCTGCACCGGTAACGCCGGAAGCCGCGTCGACGACGACGGAATCCAGATCGATCAGTCCGTTCTTATATAAGGGAGCGAGAGCGAGGATGCTGCAGGTCGTGTAGCAGCCGGGATTACCGATGAGTCTCGCGTCTCTGATATCCTCCCGATGCAGTTCGGGAAGACCGTAAACCGCCTGCTTAAGCAGCTCCGGGCTCTTGTGCTCCAGCTTGTACCACTGTGTATAAATATACGGATCCTTCAGGCGGTAGTCCGCTCCGAGGTCTATAATGCACGTTTTTTCGAGAATTTCCGGCGTAACCTGTCCGGCGGCGATCCCGTGAGGAAGCGCGAGGAACACGACGTCCGAGATCTCCGCGGCCTGTTCAAGGTCGGGCACGACGAGTTCAAGATCTGTCAGATTTCTGTAATTCGGGTAAATATCTGCGTATTTCTGTCCGGCAAAGGATTTTGAAGCCAGAGATACGACTTCGACTGCCGGATGACGCATCAGGATCCGGACCAGTTCTTCGCCCGCGTAACCTGTCGCGCCTATAACGGATGCTTTGATCATTTGTTCTCCTAAATATATTGAATATAAAACTGAATAAAGCCGGTTACAGTGACTCCGGGGCCTGCCCGGGAGCTTATTCACTGTCAGGACTTATGCAGAATTTCTGAAAAATATTTCTGTCTGGATATCGGCATGATATCGGAAAGTTCTTCAGGATCCGGCGAGGTTTTCACCGGCATATCTTCTTTATTATAAAGGGAATTCCGTCTGTTTTCTTAAAACCCGGAACACTTTCTTTATTTTCTGTAATTATAACCCTTGTATACAGGCCGTTCAAGCAGGAATGAATAATTATGTAATATTTGTGAATAAATTTCCATTTCCCTATTGCACAGCTCCTTCGATACGGTTATAATGATTTCAGATTCAAAGCGGAGGAAAACAATGACAGAAAAAGAAAAAGTAATTCTCGCCTATTCAGGCGGTCTCGATACGACCACAATTATCCCGTGGCTCAAGCAGGAATACAACGATCCTGAAGTTATCTGTGTCTGCATCGACGTAGGCCAGGGCAAGGAAACCGAAGGACTCGAAGAACGCGCGCTCAATTCAGGCGCCAGCAAGCTGTATATCGAAGACGTTGTCGACGAATTCGTCGAAGATTACGTATGGCCGGCTCTGAAGGCCGATGCGGTTTATGAAAAGAAGTACCTGCTGGGAACTTCCCTGTCACGTCCGCTTATCGCGAAGAAGCTTGTCGAAATCGCTCATAAGGAAGGCGCTCAGTATATCTGCCACGGCGCAACCGGCAAAGGCAACGACCAGGTTCGTTTCGAACTCGGTATCGGCGCCATCGACCCGCAGCTCAAGATTATCGCTCCCTGGCGTGAATGGGATCTGCAGAGCCGTGAAGACTGCATGGACTTCTGCATCATGCACGATATCAAGGTTTCGATGTCTCACGATCAGAGCTACTCCCGCGACCGCAACCTTCTCCATATGAGCCATGAAGGTCTCGAACTCGAAAATCCGAAACTCAAGCCGAAGTATGACAACCTGCTTCAGCTTACGAATACACTGGAAAACACGCCGGACGAAGCGGAAGAAATCTCCATCGACTTTGAAAAGGGCGTTCCTGTCGCTATCGACGGCAAGAAAATGACACCGAAGGAAATCCTGACCTACTGCAACGAAATCGGCGGCAAGCACGGGATCGGCGTCGTCGACCTCATCGAAAACCGTATCGTCGGCATGAAGTCACGCGGTATCTACGAAACACCGGGCGGAACCATCCTCTGGAAGGCTCACGAAGAACTCGAACACATGTGCCTCGACCGCGAAACCTATTCCTTCAAGCGTCAGGCTGCAGTCAAGTTCGCGGATCTCGTCTACAACGGCATGTGGTTTACCCCGCTGCGCGAAGCGCTCTCCGCCTTCGTCGATGAAACGCAGAAGACGATGACCGGTACCGTCAAGCTCAAGCTCTACAAGGGCAACATGATTGTCATGTATCTCGACAGCCCGTATTCGCTGTACAACGCGGAAATCGCCAGCTTCACCACCGGCGATATGTACGACCACCACGATGCGGAAGGATTTATCCATCTGTACGGTCTCCCCCTCAAGGTACGCGCGCTGATGCGGATGGCCAACGAAGAAAAGAAAAATACCGATAAATAAATCATAACGGTCCCCGGCCGTGATTGATAAAAGTACAGCCCGGCAGCGATGCCGGGTTTTTTCATGTACTAAAAAGGAACCTTGAATACTGCCGACGCCGTCCTTTCGGTCAGAATCGTGGGTATAACATTCCTAAATGAAAATTCGGGAGAATAAAATGAACACCAATCCTATAGTCTTCTTACCCGGCGTATTCGACTCCAGGCTCTATTTCGATACGGAGCTCAACCGTCTCGCATGGCCTCTGGACGCCGTCGAGATATTCAGGGGCATGGCGATGTTCAACGGTCTGATCACCCTTGAACAGGAACGGGCCCACGTGCCGCTGTACGTACCGGAGCCGGTAAACGACTCGACTGCCGGGAAACCGGAATACGGCCCGAATTCCAAATGGAAGGACTTTATCGAAGGTCTCGTCGCGGCTTTTCCGAACAGGGACGTCTGGTACTTTTCCTACGACTTCAGACAGCTGTCCGCGGATTCTGCCGTCAGTCTCAATGATTTTCTGAAAACATTCGATACGCAGGTCGATATCGTCTGCCATTCCTACGGCAACAATCTGCTGGCTGCCTACCTCTCTGCTTACGGACCGGACAAGATAAACAGGGCTGCCTGTCTTGCGCCTCCCTTCGAAGGCTCGCCGGAGATCTTCCTGGTTCCTCCGGGAAGTCCGAATTTCCCGTGTATGAACGAGCTGGTCCCCTCTCCGGAGATCAACAAAATATATCCGGTGACAGTCAGGCAGAGTCCGGAAAGTCCGGCTGTACCGGCGGATGAGAAAGCTTACGCCCAGGTCATTAACAGTTTTAACGGAGCCCGTTACGTAAAGCAGGACTTCTCGGCGCTGTTCGCCCATCCGGGCATCCGCTTCGCGCTGGGCGGCGACAGACTCACTCCTCTTGCCACAGAATTTACGATTGACGAAAAGGGTCTGCCCTACGTCTCCGACTTCGGCTTCGGCCATGCGGGAGACGCGACGGTACCGACGCTGTCAGGTTCGGATAACGGGGCGCTCGCCGACAGGATCTGCATGTTCCCGGGACTTAATCATTCCGGGTTCGCTTCGGACCGGGGTGCCGTCTTCTGGGCTGTGATGCAGCTCAATTCCAACGATCCGCCGATGATTCCGTATCAGGTTTATAAGAGACCCTTTGTGAAGATCCTCGTAGACGGTTCGGTGGACGTCAATGTCCATAAGCCGTTTTCACTGGAAAATATGATTTCGCTGACTTATAAGCAGAGCGCGGGAATCGCGTCGGATCCGATCGGTCCTGAACGGAATATCAACGTCATTGCGCTGGATCCCCAGGAATGTGTTATCGAGCTCTATTCGATTGTCAAACGGGAAACGATGAAGATCACGATCGAAACCTACGACGCCGATGAAAAGCTCACGGATATACGCACGGAAACAGTAAGCAGCCGTTTCGTCCGTATGATAATGGACAAAAACGGGCAGATCGACAGGAAATTCACGCTGGATCTTCCGGAGAAGATTTCGGACATCAAGGTACCGGACATTAAAATCCCGGATATCAGGATCCCGGAGATTAAAATTCCCGGGCTCAGAAAAGCAGAAGAGCGGAACGCGGCAGCCGATAGGGATGATAAGAAAAAATAATAAAAACGATATGGAAATAAGCATTAAAAAAAGATCGCTGTGAGTTCTCTGACAATTTCCGTATCTATAAATTTCCTGAAATTTCAGTAATGATATAATGAATTGAATATTTTCCGGAAACGAGGACAATAACATGGCAAAACTCTGGGGCGGCCGCTTCAGCAAAAACACCGATAAACTGACTGACGACTTCAACGCTTCGATTTCTTTCGACCAGCGTCTGTACGAACAGGATATTAAAGGAAGCATCGCCCACGCGCATATGCTCGCGAAGCAGGGCATCCTGACTGAAGAGGAAGGCGAACTGATCGTCAAAACCCTCGGCGAGATCCTTCAGGACGTTAAGGACGGCAAGGTCGAATTTACCGAAGACAATGAAGATATTCATATGAATATCGAAAGCATCCTGACCGACAGGATCGGTGCGCCCGGGAAGAAGCTTCATACCGGACGCAGCAGAAACGATCAGGTGGCGACGGACCTGAAGCTCTGGACCCGCGAAGCCTGCGTCGAGCTTATCGAGGATATTTCCGAACTGGAACGTGTCCTGCTGGATCTGGCACAGGACAACCTGCATACGGTTATGCCCGGCTATACACATCTGCAGAGAGCGCAGCCTATTACCTACGCCCATTATCTGATGGCATATGTCGAAATGATCACACGGGACATCACGCGCTTCAATCAGGTCATCGCGATGGCCGGCGCCTCCCCTCTCGGTTCCGGCGCGCTTGCCGGAACGACCTATCCCATAGACCGGTATATGACGGCAGAAGAGCTGGGCTTTGACAGCGTCTCGCTCAATACGATCGACGGCGTCTCCGACCGTGACTATGCGGTGGATTTTCTCGAAGCCTGCGCGGTCTCGATGATGCATCTGTCCCGCTTCTCGGAAGAGGTTATACTGCACAACTCGTCGGAATTCGGCTTTATTTCGCTGGACGATGCGTTCACGACTGGCTCGTCTATCATGCCCCAGAAGAAGAATCCGGATATCGCGGAGCTGGTCCGCGGAAAGACCGGTCGCTGCTACGGCAACCTGATGGCGCTGCTCACGACAATGAAGGGAATCCCGCTGGCCTACAACAAGGACATGCAGGAAGACAAGGAGCCTGTGTTCGATTCCTTCGATACCCTGTCCGTCTGCCTGAAGACCTTCGCCGGCATGATGAAGACGGTCCGGGTCAACAAGGACCGGATGCGGGAAGCAGCCGGCGGCGGCTTCTCCAACGCGACGGACGCAGCCGACTGGCTCGTCGCCCGCGGCGTTCCGTTCCGCGACGCTCATGCGATTGTCGGACGTCTCGTCATGAAGGCGGAACAGGAAAACAAGAAGCTCGAAGACCTGACACTCGAAGAAATGCACGAAGTCAGTCCTGTCTTCGACGATTCGGTCTACGACGCCCTCGACATTAAAAACGGGATCGACAGACGCCGCACGCCGGGAGGACCCGCTCCGGCGATCGTAAGCCGCGCTGTCGCGATTCGGCGGGGTCAGCTGGATACCGCAAAAAAAGCAGGCTCTAAAGGCTGATGCCGGTTCTTTATTTCGCAGCAGGTGTTTCGGGTATAATAGGCATATCCGATATATCGGAGTAAGGAGAAATCATGAGTAATAATGATAAAGGTTCACTGAAGACAAAACTCATCGTCATCGGAATTGCCGTTGTCGTGCTGCTCATCGCCGGCATTTATCTCGGGATCCAGATCTCGTACAATGCCCGCTACTGGGCGATACAGATGCAGAACGGTATGATCACCTTTGTGTTCTGGCTGGTGATTATTCTGCTTATCGCGGCAGTCATCGGCTTCTTCGTCCTGAGAAAAAAATGGAAAAACCGTTAAGGCGGCCAATAACAGAAACTCCGGGAAACCGGAGTTTTCTTTTTGAACGGAGTTCATATGGAAAATACAGACAGACTGGAACAGCTGAGCCGCGCCGGAGACGCGGACGCCGCCTGCCGGCTCGGCCGGATTTACTACGAGGGCGCTCTGCTCCCCCAGGATTATGACAGAGCCCGCAGTCTTTTCGAGTGTGCGCTTGAATCCGACCCGGACCATACCGAGGCCCTGGATTATCTCGGCTACTGCCATTACTACGGCCGCAATATCCCTGTAGACGATGAAAAGGCGCTGGCCTGCTTTCAGAAAAGCGCCGGGATCGGCGACCGGATCGGCCTGTACAAGCTTGGAGACATGTACCGGGACGGCCGGGCCGTCGAAGAAGACCGGATCCAGGCGATGCGTCTGTATACGCTGGCTCTCGACTGCTCGGAGGACGACGCACCGGAGCTTCCGGGGATCTGTCTTCGAATATCGGAGCTGCTCCTGGACCGGGCCCAGGACTATCTGGACTCGGACATGGCGGATGTCAGACAGCTGACCCTTGCGCTCGATGCGGCTCTCAACGCGTCGGAGATCCTCGGCCGTTCCGAAACGCTGTGCTGGCGTCTGCTTTCTTCAGGCGATCCCTACGCGCACCTGTCGCTGCCCGGACTGTTCCGGCAGCTG
>CALMRA010000130.1 GCA_937872065.1 uncultured Eubacteriaceae bacterium
CATCGGACTGCGGTATTTTCCGGTATCGCGCCTCGTCATGAAGCGGGAGATCGTTCCGGTGGACACTTCTTACGGCACGATCCGCGTCAAAAAGGTCAGCTGCGGCGATATCGAAAAGGCGGCCCCGGAATATGAAGATCTGAAGGCTGCGGCTCAAGATTCCGGCTCATCCGTACGAGATATCTGCCTTGAGGTAATGGGGACGTACAAAGGGGTATAATAGATTATCCGGACGGTTTTGTCCGATAAGGAGCCGTAAAGGGTCCGGTTATCAAATAATCTTAAGGAGAACGATCATGGATTTTTCTGAAGAACTGAAAAAGGTATTTCTGGCAGGCGTAGGCGCGGTAAGCATGACAGCGGAAACCGCCGCGAAGCTTACGGAAGAACTGATCAAAAAGGGCGAAATGACCGTCGAACAGGGCAAGGCGATCAACGAAGAGCTCAAGCAGGCTGTCACGCCTAAAAAAGAAGAAACGACGGTGGATTCCGTTATGAGCGCTGCGGATCAGCTGACGCCGGAACAGAAGCAGGAACTGATCGACAAGCTCACCGCAGATAAGTAAGATGGCTCGGCAGCAGGAGAATTCCTCGATCAGCAACAGCTACCGGCGCAGGAGACTTCATGAGATCATCAGCATCCTGTCCAAATACGATATCCGTCACGGTCTGACACCCGACAAGCTTGTACGCATTATCGAGGCGCTGGGCCCGACGTATATCAAGCTCGGACAGATTATGGCGATGCGTCAGGATATCCTTCCGCCGGATTACTGCAAGGCCCTTCTCAAGCTGCAGGAAAATGTTGATCCGCTTCCGTTTAACGAGATTCTGTCGGTTCTCGAAGCGGAGTACAGGCGAAATCCGGCAACGATTTTCACTTATATCGATCCGGAGCCGCTGGGCTCCGCTTCGATTGCCCAGGTCCATCGGGCCGAGCTCAAGTCTACAGGCGAGAGCGTGGTCCTGAAGGTGCAGCGGCCGGATATTTACGACAGAATGGCCGAGGACGTCGCGCTGATGGAACGGGCGGCGAAGATCATGAACGTCGTATCGAAGGTCTCCGAGGTCGTCGATTTTCAGATGGTGATCAAGGAGATGTGGGCTGCCGCTCAGAAGGAAATGGATTTTCTGATCGAAGCCCGCAACGCCGAGTATTTCTATACGCTCAACAAGGAAGTCGCCTACGTGACCTCGCCGGTCATCTTCCGCGAATATACGACGTCGAAGATTCTTGTCATGAACTATATCGGCGGCTTCGAGATCTCGAAGACGGACGATCTGAAAAAAGCCGGCTACGATCTGAATGACATCGCGGTCAAGCTGTGCAACAACTATATGAAGCAGGTGCTCACCGACGGCTTCTTTCAGGCGGACCCTCATCAGGGCAATATCCGGATCTGGGATCATAAGATCGCCTGGCTTGATATGGGAATGATGGGGACACTCTCCCACAGAGACCGGTCGCTGCTCTCCCAGGCCCTGGAAGCGGTGGCGACTAACAACGTCGAATCTCTGAAGGCGGCTTTCCTGATGCTGGGACAGCAGAAGGGGCGTATTGATCACAGCGCGCTGTACATCGACATCAGCGACATGCTCGACGAGTACAGCTCGATGGAGATCGCCGATATCGATCTTGCGCGCTTCATGGATCAGATGATGACCATCTGCTCCAGAAACCATATCGAGATGCCGCCGGGCGTTACGATGCTCGTTCGCGGAATAGTCACCATCGAAGGCGTGATCCTCGATATCGCGCCCGAAGTCAGTCCGATTCAGGTGTTCATCGCCTATGTGACCCAGGAAGAATTCGAGGACTTCGATATCAAGGTCACGGCAAAGAAGCTGCTCAGGGAATCTCTGGCAGCCGGGAACGCCGGGCTCGAGATTCCGGTCTCGCTCCAGGAACTGCTGTCTGTCGCGCTCAAGGGGCAGACGAAGCTCAATATCGCGATCACAGGCTCCGAGGAGCCGCTGTCCGCGATCTCCCGGATGGTGAACAAGGTCGTCATGTGCATTATCCTTGCCGCGGGCATTATCGGATCCAGCTTTATCGCGACCACCAATATGGAGCCTAAGATACTCGGGATCCCTGCGCTGGGCGTGCTGGGCTACCTGATCTGCTTTATCCTCGGACTCGTCATCGTTATCGACATGTATACGCAGCAGAAGAAGCTTGACGGCAAATGACCCGTATTTATGCGGGTCTTTTTTAGTAGGCGAGATCTGTTCCGTTCCGTAATGACAGTCGCGCACAGCTTCCGGGAGCCTGGTACAGCCGGAATCCCCCGGCTTCCTGAAATCTGCCGTTCGTATTCAGTTCCTGTGTCAGACCCGCGAAGGTGTGAAACAGGTCTTGTGCGTCCCTGATTTGGTATAATAGACGGACAAACAACACTGAAGCATGATAACAGGCAGGAGGAACCGTGAAACATATAGATGAATTATTCGCGCCCGGAGAGATCCTTTCGGGACAGTTGGACGGAAAGCAGCTCACAGAGGAGGAAGTCCGCGGACTCCCGGATTTTCAGATCAGCGGAATTGCCTACGATTCCCGTACGGCAGGACCGGGAGATCTGTTCTGCGCGATACGCGGCTACGAAACGGACGGACACCGTTTTATTCCCCAGGCTGTCGGAAGCGGCGTAACGGCCGTACTGTGCGAAGAAATTCCCGAAGGAAATTTTCCCGGCGTTCTGTTTATCCGTGCGGAAAACACAAGACATCTGCTGGGACCTGCGGCAGCCCGCTTTTACGATATGCCCTGCGATTCGATGACTACCGTGGGCGTGACAGGGACAAACGGCAAGACGTCCATCACAAGCCTGACCCGCGATATCTTTGCGAAGGCCGGATACAAGGCGGGACTGATCGGAACGATTCACAACATGATCGGAGACGAGATCCTCGACAACAAGGGACGTACGACGCCGGAATCCAGCGACATGCAGGCTCTGCTGGCGCATATGCGGGATCAGGGCTGCAGTTTTGTCGCGGCGGAAGGAAGCTCCCACGCGCTGTATCTGGACCGTCTGAACGGGACCCGCTTCGACTATTCGATCTTCACAAACCTGACCCAGGACCATATCGACTTTCACAAGACGATGGAGGACTACTATCAGGCGAAGAAGAAGCTGTTCGCAATGACGCGCAGGGCGGACATTATCAATATCGACGACGAACACGGCAGACGTCTGTACGGCGAGCTTCAGAACGGACCGCTGCCGGTCTATTCCTACGGATTCTCGCCGGAAGCCGATTTTCAGACGAAGGATCTCGATCTGTCCCTTCAGGGAACGGAATTTACGATCGGCCGGAAGGACGGAGACATCAGAATCTTTACGCCCGTCATCGGCGATTTTATGGCTGTGAACGCGACGGCGGCCGCAGCTGCGGCGCTGCTCGAAGGCATCGATGCCGAAACGATCCGCGAAGCGCTGGCGGAGCCGTCTGAAATCACCGGCCGCATGGATCTTGTGAAGACAGGGGCGCCCTTCGAGGTGATCATCGATTACGCCCACTCGCCGGATTCTCTTGAGAAGCTGCTTCAGACGGTCAAGGATATTCATCCGGACGGAAAGGTCGTCGTCGTGTTCGGCGCCAACGGAGACCGGGACAAGGCCAAACGCCCGATGATGGGCCGGGCTGCCGGAGCAAACGCGGACTTTGTCGTCGTCACCTCCGATAATCCGGCAAGCGAGGAGCCTCAGGCGATCATCGATGCGGTCGTAGAAGGCGTCCGCGAAAAAACGGATCGTTACGAAACCGTCATCCGCCGCCAGGACGGGATCCGCCGCGCGGCAGAGCTGTGCGAGCCGGGAGACGTTCTCGTCTGCGCGGGCAAGGGACACGAGCTGCAGGAGATTCTGCAGGACGGTTATCATCCGTATTCGGAATGGGATACGGTCAGGGAAGCCGTCCGGTCACTCGGATGGGAAGCTTGACAGCATAAGAGCCTGCGGGCTCTTTTTTTATTGGCGCAGGGGTACATATTGACTGCAGGAGAGCCTGAAGCCCGGACGTAGAAAAAGGGTATACCATGTTATAATAAAAGGACGAGAAAACTAAGAATGTAAAATGAGCTTAACAAAGGAGCACAGATGACGCTAAACGAAGTACCGGTCGGAAAGTCAGTTCAGGTTGAGAAGATCAACTGTCAGGGTGCGCTTAAACGCCGCATCATGGACATGGGAATCACCAAGGGCGTAAAGATATACGTCCGAAAAATCGCCCCCTTCGGTGATCCGATGGAGCTGACGGTCCGCGGCTACGAGCTCTCCATCCGGAAGGCGGACGCGGCGAATATCCTGGTCGCCGACGTGGCGGGCAGCAGCTGTTAATCAGGGAGGCGGCTATATGGGTTACAGTATTGCGTTAGCCGGGAATCCGAACTGCGGCAAAACGACGCTCTTCAACTCGCTTACCGGGTCCAAACAGTATGTCGGAAACTGGCCCGGCGTTACGGTCGAAAAGAAATCCGGTGATATCAAGGGAACGGACGACGAGCTCGTCGACCTGCCGGGGATCTATTCGCTTTCTCCGTATTCTCTCGACGAGGTCGTCGCCAGAGACTATCTGCTCAACGGCCATCCTGACACGATTATCGATATCGTCGACGCGACCAACATCGAACGAAATCTTTATCTGACCACGCAGCTCACGGAGCTGGGGATTCCGGTGGTCATCGCGCTCAATATGATGGATCTGTTTGAAAAAAGCGGAGACAAGCTCGACATCAAAAAGCTCGAGGTCCTGACCGGCTGTCCGGTGGTTCCGGTATCCGCGCTGAAGAACAGCAACGTCGACGCGCTGATCCGGGTTGCCCTCGATGCGGCGAAGACCGGCGGCTTCAAGCCTCTGTTTCATTACAGCGGACTGCTGCAGAAGACCATCGACAAGGTCGGAGCGCTGCTCCTGCGTGACGGAATTATCACGGAGAACGCGAGCTGGTTCGCGATCAAAGTCATGGAACGCGACGGCCGCGTGCTCAAAAAGCTCGATATCCCGAACGAGACGATGGGCCATATCGAGTCCATCACTCAGGATCTGGAGCGGAGGCTCGACGACGATTCTGAAAGCATCATCACGGACGCGCGTTATCAGTTCGTTACGGACATCGTCGACAAGGCGGTGATCAAGGCGCCGGATTCGATGACGATGTCCGACAAGATCGACCGGATTGTCACGAACCGCTGGCTCGCGCTTCCGATTTTCGCGCTGATCATGTGGGGTGTCTACTATGTTGCGGTTTCCACGGTGGGAAGCTACGCGACGACCTGGATCACAGACGTGTTTTTCGGGCAGATCGTCTCGGGCAATCTGACTGCGTGGATGGAAGCTCACGGGACCGCCGAATGGCTGATCTCGCTGGTCAACGACGGGATTATCGGCGGGGTCGGTTCGGTGCTCGGATTCGTTCCCCAGATCATGATCCTGTTCTGTTTCATCTCGTTCCTCGAAGACTGCGGCTATATGGCGCGGGTCGCCTTTATTATGGACAGGCTCTTCAGACGCTTCGGTCTGTCGGGCAAGTCCTTTATCCCGATGCTTATCGGAACCGGCTGCTCGGTTCCTGCGATCATGTCGTCGAGGACCATCGAAGACATCGAAGACCGCAGGATGACCATCATGCTCACGCCGTTCATACCGTGCTCGGCCAAGCTCCCGATTTTCGCGATGATCGCGGGCGCGTTCTTCCCGACCCAGACCTGGGTCGCCCCGTCGATGTATTTCGTCGGGATCGGCATGGTGATCCTGTCGGGGATTATCCTGAAGAAATTCCCGTTCTTCGCGGGGGTTCCGGCTCCCTTTGTCATGGAGCTTCCGAAATACCATATGCCGTCCTTCAGAAGCATCGCGCTCCATGTCTGGGACCGTTCGAAGGCCTTTATCATCAAGGCCGGCACCGTGATCTTTATCGGATGCACGATAATCTGGTTCCTGGAAAACCTGAACTGGCAGATGGCTTTTGTCGAACCTGCGGAATCGATCCTGGCTTCGATCGGCGGATTTATCGCGCCGCTGTTCCTGCCCCTCGGCTTCGGCAACTGGCAGAGCACCGTAGCGGTCCTGTCCGGGATCCTTGCGAAGGAAAACGTCGTCGCGACCTTCGGTATCCTGTACGGAGTCGCCGACGCGACTGAAAATACCGGGGCTGTGGCCTCTCAGATTTCCCAGCTGTTCACGCCGGTCGGGGCCTACGCGTTCATGGTCTTTAACCTGCTGGCTTCACCCTGTGTCGCGTCCATCGCGACGATGTACCGGGAGCTGGGCGGATGGAAATGGACCCTTCGAGCGATCGGTTTTCAGACAGGCATGGCTTATCTGATGGCGTTCCTCGTCAATCAGATCGGAAGCGCGCTGTTTTACGACCAGGGTACTGTCACTGCGGTGGTCATTGCGGTGGTTCTTGCGGCGCTGCTTCTGTGGCTACTGATTTCCGACTATCACGGCGGGAAGACGAACCTTACGTATAAAGAAACTGATTTGTAGGAATACGGATTTGTAAAGAAACAGACTGCACTGTGAAGAATTTCCATCCAGGGGTATTTACAGCTGCAGCTGCTTTCAACAGAGGCTTCGGACCGGTCGTCCGGAGCTTCGGATGCGGCAGCGATACGGAGGGAATTATGAACAGCACGATCTGGATCGCACTGGTTATCGGAGTTCTGCTTGTTCTGGCGATCGTCTATGTTGTCAGAAGAAAGGGAAGATGTCCGGAATGTACGCCGGACGCCTGCGCGCATTGCACGAGAGCCTGCGCCTATAAGGATAAAAACCGGAATCCGGCCCAGCGGCTTGAAGCCGAAGCCGACGTGATGAAAAAACGTGACGAGGCGCAGCTGTCGGAAGAAGAAAAGGCGGCGCGGGAAACCCGGAGCCAGCATAAACCGGACTGAAACCGGCATAACGGAAAGATTAAACCGTCCTCAGTGGGCGGTTTTTTTTATCTCTGAGGGCTTCGGTTTTTCCACCGGCCAGAATGCCTGCCGGGTCTGACGGAAGCGGCCTGCGTGCTATAATAGTCTATTATAGACAGAAGAATTCTATTACAGATAGGAGATTCAATTAAGACGATTAATAAAGATATTGTCCGCGAAATGAAAAAGTCCCATCTGCGGTTTATCTATATCACAGCGATCATCGCTCTCGGAATCGCCTTCTTCACCGGACTCAAGGCGACCGCGCCGAGTATGGAAGAGACTGCCAGGGTTTATTTCGAAGAGACAAAGCTGGCGGATCTTCATCTGCAGTCTGACTACGGATTCAAAGATTCCGATTTGACGGAGCTTGCGAACGTCGACGGAGCTTACGCCGCTTCCGGTTCCTATTCGATGGACGTTGTCACGCAGGCTGGCGAAAAGAAGTACGTCACGAAAATTATGTCTTATCCGGAAGAAGGCGGGATGAACTATCCGGAGCTTCTCGAAGGCAGACTTCCTGAAAATGATTCGGAGTGTCTGATCGAGGCGCCCCAGACCAATCATACCGGTCCGGGGATCGGCGATACCGTTGAAGTAACCGACGAATCCCAGACCGCGGATACGCTGAGCCATCTGAAGAATCGCACATACACCGTGGTGGGCGTCGTCAGAGATCCCCAGTACATCTCGATTGAGCGCGGCAGCACAAATGTCGGAAAGGGCACACTCGACAATTACATTATCGTCGACGCTTCCGCTTTCGATTACGAACGCTACACCGATGCGTGGATCGTATCGGACGCGACGAATGACGGTGTTTCGCCGTTTTCCACCGAATACGACGATGCGGTCGCGGCGCTTCAGGACAAGGTTCATGAGACCGGAGACCGGATTGTCAGGGACGAATACGACGATATCAGGGTCGAGGCGAATCAGAAGATCGCGGACTCCGAGAAAGAGCTGGCGGACGCACAGGAAGAGTTCGATACGCAGATTGCGGACGCTCAGGCGCAGATCGACGAGGGACAGGCTCAGCTCGACGATTCGGCCGCTCAGATCGCGGAGGCCGAGCAGGAATACGCGGACGGGAAGGCGCAGCTTGAATCGGGCGAGGCGGAATATCAGAGCGGATACGACACCCTCGAACAGTCGGAAGCCCAGTACGAAGCGGGCAGAGCGGAGCTGGATTCGTCGCAGTCGCAGCTGGATCAGAAGGAAACGGAGCTGGCCGACGGCCAGACGCAGTACGAAGCGGGCCTCGCCCAGTACAACGAACAGGCGGCTCAGCTGGATCCGCTGAAGGACGGGATTGCGCAGCTTGACGACGGAATCGCCCAGGCAGATGCAGGGATCGCCCAGCTGACTGAAGGAATAGACGGACTGGAGCAGCTCATCACAGGACTGGAACAGCAGATCGCCGCCCTTCCGGAGGACGATCCACAGCTTGCCGGGCTGCAGACTCAGCTGGCCCAGGCCCAGGCGCAGAAAACGGCGCTGGAAGAGCAGAAAACTCAGGCTCAGACCCAGCGGGACACGCTGGCCGCCCAGCGGGATTCGCTGCAGCAGCAGCTCGACGAGGCGGAAGCGCTGCTGGCTCCCGCAAAGCAGCAGCTGGAGGAAACGAAGGCGCAGCTGGATGCGGGACGCGAAGCGATCGAACAGGGGAAGGCAGAGCTTGAAGCAGGCTATGCGCAGCTCGCGGACAGCAGAGCGCAGCTGGATGCGGGGTGGCAGACTCTGAATGACAGCCGCGCACAGCTGGATGCCGGCTGGCAGACACTTGCGGACAGCCGGGCACAGCTCGACGACGGTATCGCCCAGTATGAAGAGGGCGTAGCGGAGCTCGAGGACGCGAGAAACGAACTTGAGACCAGCCGCCGGGACGGTCAGACCCAGCTTGACGACGCGCAGCAGAATTTCGATGATGGGTAGAAGCAGGTAGGGGATCTTACTGCCGGAAATTTATTCGTTTGGTA
>CALMRA010000131.1 GCA_937872065.1 uncultured Eubacteriaceae bacterium
GCAGGTGTAGATCTCCATGTTCCCCTAAACATAAAAAAAAAAACTCTTGATCTTGAATCCGTAGTCCTGTTCCAGTGATTTCGCATAGTGCAGGAAATCCGGAATCTTGTTGATCGGAACGACAACGTCGCATTCGTCGAGGAGATCGGTGTTCGCTTCGATCGCGTCGAGCAGAGCGCTTCTGACCTGCCATGCGTCGGCAAGCAGCTTGGGCGTATCTGCGACGAGAACATCGAGGGCGCCGTTTTCAGTTACGATATCGGAAGCCTGTTCGATGATGTCCATGATCTGGTCTTCGGAATCTCCGTCGAAGGTCGCGAGGATATACGCGTTGACCGGTGTTCCTTCGACTTCCTTCGGATAAACCTTCTTTCCGAGATATTCTTCCGTTTCTTCAACGGCTTCCTTTTCCATAAATTCAAGGGCCTGGGGTGACAGATGGTTCTTGAAGAACAGCGGAACGACTGCGATCGCTTCATCAAGGGTTTCGAACGGAATGATCAGACTCATCGTCGTTGTCGGCTTCGGAATGACCTTAAGTGTCAGTTCCGTGATGATGCCCAGCGTTCCTTCGGAGCCGATAATCAGATTCAGAAGACTGTAGCCGGAGCTGGTCTTCGAGACTGTCGCGCCTTCGTGAACGATTTCACCGGTAGGCAGAACGACCGTCATCGCTCTGACATAGTCGCGGGTCGTGCCGTACTTGACGGCGCGCATGCCGCCGGCATTGGTCGATACGTTGCCGCCGAGCTGTGCGAGCTTTTCGCCCGGATCCGGCGGGTAGAGGAGATCATGTTTGAGAGCGTCTGCAGCGAGGTCCTGGAGAAGAACGCCCGGCTGTACGCGGACTACGAAATTATCGGTGTCATAGTCGAGGATCTTGTTCATCTTGGACAGCGAGATCATAACGCCGCCGAGGATGCTTACCGGTCCGCCGGTGAGCGCTGTGCGGGCGCCGGAAGGCGTAACGGGGATCTTGTTGTCGTTGCAGATCTTCATGACCGCGGCGACTTCTTCAGTCGTGAGCGGTTCGACCAGAACATCCGGCATGCTCGTGCCGTAGATTTCCATTTCATCGTGTCCGAAATCCTGATTGATATCGGAGCCGACAGTTACATGACCCGGCGCAGCTTCTTTGAGCTGTTCGATGATTTCCGGTGTTACCTTGTTGTACTGGAATTCTTTCATACATTACTCCTGCAGTATTCTCGGCCGGCCGTATAAACGGTCCGACCGGACAATGGTATGACCAATTAACTAACTTCATTGTAATGCTGTACAGTCGAAATGTCAACGATTTTCAACTGAAAATCGAAAATAATCGGCGGATTTATATGCAAAATATAATTTATACTTATTTTAATCCATGGGTATTCGAATGCTATCCGGATGATTTCTTGTAAACTCATGTAACGATTGAAAATTGGTAGACCTATACATAAAAAACGGCAGACCAATTGGTCTGCCATTCATTCTTAACGACGTTCAGAATATTGATTCGCCCATAATCGGGGCATACAGAAGAAGTGTCGGGACCACTGAAAAGGCAGCTCCGAGGAAAAGCTGGACCAGCGTATGACGTCTGAGCTCGACAGAGCTCCAGAAAACAGCCGCGAGGATCAGCAGGGCCAGCCAGTACCACGGACTGACCCGAAGCGCGAGCATCGTGATCGGACCCGCCACCGCAGCAGCATGGCCGCTGCTTCGAATCCTGAGCACATAGGAAAAAACGGCGATCAGGAGTCCCGATATCAGATAGGATGAAAACAGCAGCAGCTCCATACTGCTTCCGCCGAAAATCATCACCTTTAAAAACCCGAACAGATAACCGGAGACCGACAGTATGACCGCAAGCTTGCGTTCCGTATTGCGCCCTCCCGCTCTGAGCTTCGGAATAATGCTGCATATCGGATACGCCAGGACGGGCAGGATTCCGAGAAAGAACAGCGACCACAGAGCAGAAGTTCCCGTCAGAAAATCCGCCGCATACAGGATCGCGATAAAAACCGCTGCCATGATCGGCGGCGCCGTAACCGAACGAATCAGCTTTGCAATTTTTTTCATTTAAACCTCGATATTTTCATTTTGTACTGCATGATTATATCATTTATCCCGTTATATCGTTTTTAAAACTACGTTAAAGATTTTTAAATGCCGACAGACAGATACCGCTGTCCTTCTGCCTGTTGATTTCTCCGTCCGGTGTGGTATATTCTGCTAAAAAGGAGACTGGATGAACAACGAATATCAATTTAAGAATCCGGATACAACCGTAATCCTCGAACCGGACCGCGTGATCTTCAGACGCAGACTTGTGGATCCGACCATCAACGTGCATATGCGCGGCGACTCCGTGGTCCTGTACAGCGACGTGACAGGAATCCGCTGGCAGGAACCGACATTCGGCTCCCCCGGCTTTCTTCAGCTGTCGGCGCCCGGACAGAAAACGCCATCCGCCTGGTTCGGACTTGTAGATGCGATGGACCAGCCGCAGTTCGGCGTGACCTTCAACAAGAAGAAGCTGGCGGAAGCGGAAGAGCTGAAAAAGCAGCTCGAAACGAGAACAGGGCAGAAGGCAGCCGCTTCGGAATAATCCGGAACGGCTGTTTTCATGCAAAAAACCTCTCTGATTTCGATGCTTTCTGCAGCTATCAAAACCGGAGAGGTTCATTTTCTGTTGCTTCAGTCTTATTTCAGGAAGCCGCTGATAATCGTGTCTTCCGCTTC
>CALMRA010000132.1 GCA_937872065.1 uncultured Eubacteriaceae bacterium
TCCGCAGCGCCTCACGCAGCGAATCCTGCTGCTTCTTATCGCCGCGGATATGCATGATGTGGTGAAAGACCTGGTCCGCGTTTTCCGCGATGACTGCTGCTCCTGCATCCCGGAACAGCTCCGCGTTTTCACGCTCCTGGCCCGGGACCGGATCGTACAGGATAACAGGCATCTTTGTCGCGACAATCTCCGAGAGTACGGTTCCGCCCGGCTTCGTTACCATAAAGTCGCCGCAGCAGAATATTTCGTGGATATCGGCTACGTAGCCCAGAACCTGAATATTCTTATAATTTTCCCGCTTGAGCTGATTTTTCAGCTTGCGGTTTTTTCCGCAGACGACGATGGTCTGGAGGTCTTCGATATAATCGATCCCCCTGCAGATGGTCGTCAGATTTTTCAGAACGCCGTAGGTTCCCGCAAAGATGATCAGCGTGGTTTTGTTCGGATCCAGGCCGTATTTCATCATCAGATACTCGCGGTCCAGGGGAAGACGGAACTGGCTTCTGACGGGGATGCCCGAGGTGACGACGTGGTCCGGGTCTGTTCCTTCTCCGATGAGCTTCCGGCGGCTCTGCTCGCATGCGACGTAGTAGCGGTCGGTATCCGGATGGACCCAGAATCCCGGAAGACAGAATTCGGTGACGACGGACACTACCGGGATTTCCGGAAAATGCTCGCGCTTCAGAATCGGAACGATGCGGTACGAATACGTGTTGACGATCATGTCCGGCTTGAAGTCGGCGATGATGTTCAGAACCGTATCCTCAAACAGCTTCCAGTACCATTCGGTCTTGTCAAAATCGCGTTCGATGTTATCTTCAGTCGTATAGTACAGATATTTGTAAGCCCAGCCGAAGGCTCCGTAGGAGAGCAGATAGGCTTTTTCGAAGCAGTAGTTGAACGTTTTGTTAAATTCACGGAAAACGTCAAAAAGTTCGGCCTCGCAGCCGGCTTTTTCATATTCAGTTTTAAGTGTGTTTGCGATCATTTTATGACCGGAGCCGTGTGAGCAGGTCATGATCAGTATTCTTTTTTTACAGGGTTCCAATATCGGAGTTCTCCTCGCGGACGGAATTCGCGTTGTCAGTCGATAGCATCGTATTCAAGTCCCAGCAGACAGACGTCGTCCGCGACGTTCGTATCTTCCGTAAACTCGAAGAAGCTCTGCAGGATCTGCTGACAGAGTGTTGTGACAGGCATATCCTGATATTTCCGTATAATAGCGGTGATGCGTGAGAGTCCGAAGGGTTCGTTGTCCGGATTCACAGCTTCAGGCAGACCGTCAGTGTACAACAGGAGCTTGTCTCCTCTGGAAAACGGCATTTTTACGTCTTTATAGGACAGCATTGACATGATCTGATGGATACCGATGAGTGGAAGCGTAGGATTCATAAATTCAAGATCCTTGCGGATGACGATTCCCGACGGGTGTCCGGCGTTTCCGAACAGCAGCTCGTTCCGGTGCGGATCGAGCTTAAGCGCGAATGCGGAAAAGAACGAGGAGGTGAGCTGCATTTCGATATCCTGATCAAGCTGACGGAGCAGCTGACTCGGTGAATCACGCGTTACGGGATCCTTCATCGCATACGTATAGATGAGCTTGACCATGCTTGTGATCATCGCGGCATCCAGACCGTGGCCGGTCGTGTCGGCGAGAATCAGGCTTACCTGATCGCCGTCGAGCATGTGGAAGTCGTAAAAATCGCCTCCGACACGTCTGAAGGGTTTCAGATAGGCATAAAAATGGTAATAGTCCGAATTGAACGCCTGAGGCTTCGGAATGATCTTTTTCTGTATATTCTGGGCATTCTGAAGCTGTTCGTCCAGGATGACCATCATTTCATTTTTACTTAATCTGTCCATAAAATTATCATATCATAATTCAGAATAAGCCGGGTTAATACTTACGCTGCAGAATCTTTTGAAGTGCATGCTGAAAAACGAAACAGGGTCCGGCTTGAATACATTCGTTTTCATGCTATAATGAAGCCAAGAATTTAAGAAAGCAGGTGACAGCCATGATAGAGTTTGTCTACGGCGCTAAAGGAAGCGGCAAAACCAAAAAAATGATCGACATGGCAAACGGTGAATTAGCCAATGCCAAGGGATCAGTGCTTTTCATCAACGACAGAGATAAATACAGAGCGACAGTCGACACACATATCCGTTTTATCAACACCGATGAATTCCATATTGAAGGAACCGACGAGCTGTACGGATTTGTCTGCGGCGTTATTGCAGGCAACTATGATGTCGAATGTGTCTATATCGATAATCTACTCAGGATCCTCCGGGCAGACGGTCCGGAAAGCGTCAAAGGATTCCTGGATAAGCTCAATGAGCTTCAGAAAAATATGAAGATCAAGTTCGTGCTCAGTATCAGCGCGGAAGAAAATACAGTACCTGAATTTCTTAAAAATTATCGGAATCCGGCATAGATTTCGAACAGGCGCCCAATGGGCGCTTTTTTAGTCCGGCCAGACTGCCGGCGGAGAAGAAGATGATTCCTTACAGACCCTATTCAGAATTTCTCAGGGATCGCTACGGCGAAAAAGTGTATAAGCTGCCTGTCAATATTCCGTGTTCCTGTCCTAACCGTGACGGTACGCGGGGGTTCGGAGGGTGCATTTTCTGCGGCGAAAGCGGAAGCGGATATGAGCTGCGGGACGAATCGGAGACAGTGACCGGACAGCTGTCGGAAAATGCGGACTATATCGGAAAGCGCTATAAAGCGAAAAAATTCATCGCGTACTTTCAGAGTTTTTCGAATACGTGGCTTGCGGATGAGGATTTCGAGCGGTATCTGACGGAAGCTGCGGCGTTTCCCGGCGTTGTCGGGATATCGGTTTCCACACGTCCGGACTGTCTGAACGACGAGAAGCTCGCGTTTATGAAGAGACTGCAGGAGTCGGGAACGGACGTGACAGTCGAGCTCGGTCTTCAGTCCTCGAATGACAGAACTCTTCAGATACTCAACCGCTGTCATACGGCGGCGGAATATGAGAGCGCGGCTTATGAGGTGAGGGCTGCAGGTCTCGATCTGTGTACTCACCTGATTACCGATCTTCCGTGGGACAGCGACGAAGATGTGCTCAAAGCCGCCGGGATGGTGAACCGGTTCGGCGGTCACGTCAAATGCCATTCGCTGTACATTGAAAAGGGAACGGCGCTCGCGCAGATGTATGAGAAGGGCGAGGTTTCTCTTCTCACGGCTGAGGATTTTCAGCGCAGGACCATCGCGCTGCTCGCCGCGCTCAGACCGGATATCGTCATCGACCGGCTTGTGGGGCGCATTCCCGAAGAAAACTGTATCGCCGCTAACTGGAACAGCAGCTGGTGGAAGATCCGAGATGATCTTGTCGCCGAAATGGAGCGCTCCGGGCTTGTTCAGGGGAGTGCCTGTGACGGCGGTTGCGGACAGAAGTTTATGCTATAATAAACTTATCTGTACAAAAGTATCTGTACAAAAGGATCAGGTTATGGAAAACAGACTAATGTTAAAAGAAGGAACGCTCACAGTTCCTCCGGAAAACAGCGAACTGATAAACGGCTGTGCGCTGACAAGACCGGAACCCGATGACCGCGCGCGCCGCGTTATGGAAAATCTGACGCAGTGTGCGAAAAAATACAAGCTTACGAACAAGCCGCTGGACACGGTTCATGAGGCCGGAGAAACATATACGTCTCAGAGTCTGCCGGCAACGGTCCTGTTCCCGCCTTTTTCAGTTTCGAAAAAGGGAAGCGGCAGTCCCGACTGGGTCGCGGATTTCGTCTACGACAACAAGGATCCAAACGCTTTCTACGTAAAGCCCTGGGTCTACATGGACAGCGGAGTGACAGAATACTGGCTCTTCGATGTCCGGAAGAAAAAGCTTTATCTATACAATTTTGAAAAGAAGGGTCTTATCCCGGAAGTGATTGACGGACCGAGACGCATCAAGGCGGGGATTTACAGCGGATTATACATCAGCTATTCCGACTTGTTTGCGGGCCTGGACTGACAGAACGGAGTTTTGAATGGCAGATTCTAGCGCCGCGAAGGTGCTTTCCCGCACGGGAGAAATGGAAGAACAGATCGAGATCTTTTCTCTCGCGGTCTGCGGTCTGTACGACAGAATGCTTAAATATGCAGGAGTCGTTCACGATACGGACAGAACGAACTATATGGAGATGCGCAGTCTCGTCAATCATGTCTACACGACGAAAGATTTCGGCTTCAATCTGAGGAAGATGCTCAGTGACGGTTCGAAACGGGAGACGATCCTGACAGCACTGGAAAAAGAGTATAAAAGCGAATGTATTATTTATAAAGAAGCTTTTTTTGACAGTCTGAACACATGCTTCGAAAACGAACTGAATCCTGAATTCGACGGCAATACGCTGCCGGATATGGAAGACCGGCTCGCATTTTCGGCGCTGCGCAAGCAGGCAGGCGCCAGAGTACACAGAAGTCTGGTCGCGCTGGCGGCAGGCGGAGACATCGATGCGCAGATTATTGCGGGAAAATCCTATTTTCTCGGGTGGGGCGTGCCGGTGGATCTTGACGAAGGCATGCACTGGCTTACTCTCGCATCGAAGTCCGGAGACGGCAGAGCGCTGCTGTATACCGGCCTCGGTCACGAAACCGTTCATTATCTGACGACCGGTTTTCGTCTGAATCCTGAAAGCATCAGCTGCTACGAAGCGGCTTATGCAGCAGGAGCTGAAGACGCGCCGTTCGCGCTGTATCGTTATTATAAGTATCATCTGTCCGACAGGACCGCGCGTCCTTCTTCTAAAAAATGGCTCCGCAGAGGCTGTGAAGAAGGCTGTGTTCCCTGTCTGTATTCGAAATATGAACGCCCCGAAAAGGCCTGGGCGCCCGGAAACGTGCGCGCGGCCGTTGACTGGATCCGTGCAGCGGCAGCGCTGAAGGAACCCGATGCGTTCACACTGCTCGGAAAGCTTTATCAGAAGGGCCATGCAGGCCTCGAAAAAAACGAAGCGCGCGCCGCAGACTGCTTCTCGGCGGCACTGCAGCTGTCGTAAACTGACTAAACCAACCGTGCGGTTGGTTTTTTTTCGTTAGAATTACGAACAGATCCGTCTACATCCTGAACTGATACATCGAGAGTGAATTCTTGACATGGATTACAGTACAGAGTAAAATTAGTAAGATATTTGTATAAATATCTGTAAATCTGATATAAGAAAAAAATAAAACAAGGAGGAGGTAACGCTTACAATCATGACCATGATAGCCATATTAGCTGCGGTGATTGCCGCGATCGCGGGTGTTCTGATCGGATACTATGTTAATAAGAATCAGACCGATAAGAAGCTCTCGGAAGCAGGGCGGTCAGCAGACCAGATAATAAGCGATGCAAAGCAGCAGGCGGAAACAAAAAAGAAAGAAATTCTGTTCGATGCGAAGGAAGAATCGATTCAATATAAAGAAGAATTAGAAAAAGAGAATCGAAGCCGACGCGGAGAACTGAATAAATTCGAAAACCGACTGCATCAGAAAGAAGAGAACCTGGACAAAAAGTTCGCGCAGATCGAACGCAATGAAGAAAAACTAGATCGGCGCAATAAAGACCTCGACAAGAAACAGAAGACGATCGACGGTCTCTATGAACAGCAGGTCCACGAACTTGAAAAAATTTCAGGTCTTACCCACGACGAAGCCAAGGACATCCTGATGGATGAAATCGAGAAGGAAACCAGAGCGGAAGCTGCCGTGATGGTTCGTCAGATCGAAACCGAAGCGAAAACCGATGCAGAAAAAAAGGCCAAGGAGCTCATCGCTCAGACAATCCAGCGGTGCGCTGCGGATCATGTCGCAGAAAACACGATCACTGTCGTCAATCTTCCAAACGACGAAATGAAGGGCCGTATCATCGGACGCGAAGGACGCAACATCCGCGCGCTCGAAACGCTCACGGGCGTCGAGTTCATCATCGACGATACGCCGGAAGCTGTCATTCTGTCGGGTTTCGACCCGATCCGACGCGAAATCGCAAGACTCGCGCTGGAAAAACTGATTCTTGACGGGCGCATCCATCCGGCGAGAATCGAAGAAACTGTAAAAAAAGCTCAGAAGGATCTGGAAACGCAGATCAGGGAAACCGGGGAGCAGGCCTGCTTCGATACCGGTATCCACGGACTGCATCCGGAGCTGGTCAAGCTGCTCGGGCGTCTGAAATACCGGACGAGCTACGGTCAGAATGTTCTGAAGCATTCGATCGAAGTCGCTCATCTGGCCGGTATCATGGCCGCTGAGCTGGGCGGAAACGTCAAGATTGCCAAGCGCGCCGGTCTGCTTCACGACATCGGCAAGGCGATCGACCATGAAGTCGAAGGAAATCATGTCGAAATCGGCGTGAATGTCCTGAAGAAGTACAAGGAAAGCAAGGCTGTGATTCACGCCGTTCAGGCCCATCACGGTGATGTCGAAGCGACGACGATGGAAGCCGTGCTCGTTCAGGCGGCGGATGCCATTTCGGCCGCTCGTCCGGGCGCCCGCAGAGAAACCCTCGTTTCCTACGTCCAGCGTCTTGAAGAACTTGAAAGCATCGCCAATTCCTTCGAAGGCGTCGAAAAGACGTATGCGATCCAGGCGGGACGCGAAATCCGCGTTATGGTCAAGCCTGAAGTCGTCAACGACGAATCGATGGTTATGCTCTCGCGTGATATCGCAAAGAAGATCGAAGGCGAACTCGAGTATCCGGGAAATATCAAGGTGAACCTGATCCGGGAAACGCGCTCGGTCGAATACGCTAAATAACAAACTTGAACTTTCGGTCCGGTCCCCCTTTCGGGACCGGATCTTTTTTTCTGCAAAAAAAGGCGCCGGACGTCAGATTAACTGACGTCCGGCGCTTCTGCTGTCTGCAATTTAACCTCTGCCGATTATTTGAGTGAGAATGTAAGCTGGACCGGGTTGTGATCGCTGTAGTCGAAGCCTGTATCGATATTCTCTGCTGTCGCCTGAACGTTGCCGGAGACGATAAAGCCGTCGACAATTGTCGTATAGGTCGTTCCTTTTTCGTACGCGATATCCGCGCCGCGCACTGTCGCGACCTTGTCTGCGTTCGATGCGTCGACGACCGAGAAACCTGCGGGAAGCAGTGTGGAATCAAATTCCTGGACCCAGTCCGGGACGTTCTGTTCCGATTCGAAGGAATCCGTACTGCCTGTCAGGATCTGATTGAAGTCGCCTCCGACGATCACATAATTGCCTTTGTCGTATTCTGCGCCGATGTAAGACGAAAGTGTCTTGAGCTGTTCTTCCCGGATCGTACCGCCTTCATCGTAGGCGGACATATGGTTGTTGATGAGCACGAGCTGCTTGTCCGTTCCCTCGACAGGGATCCGGGTGACCGAGAAACACCGGTCAAGCTCGAAGTATTTTTCGGGGAAGCCTTCGTCAACCGGATAGGACATGCGGACAGCGTCGGTGATCTTGTATCTGCTCAGCGAAAGCATTCCCGCCTGAACGCTGCCGTGGGGCTCGGTAAGCGGGTACAACAGATAAACAGAATGGAAGTTGCTGGCAAACACGCTGCCGTAACCCGGGAACGCGTCGATAAAGCCCTGCTTCATGTTGACGTAATAGCTTCTTGTCGAGTCTTCGTCGACCTCCTGAAGAAGGGTGAAGTCGGGATCAAGCTCCTTAAGATCCTTGATGTCTCCGTTCAGATCCGTTTCGACGACATCCTGGCTTGCCGCCCGGGAGCTTGTTCCCCGGGTCTTTGTTCCGTCCTTCATCTCGCCGGTATCCATAAAGAAGCTGTATTCTTTATTATATGCGCCGAAGCCGGTGTTCCAGGTTACCGCCGTATAATTCGTTCCGGTCTTTACGCGCTGCGTCTGATTGTTCGTCACGTCCAGCGTCGTATTGTCTTCGATCCGGTAATAATTTGCGGATACATATATGACATAGCCGCCGGCGCACGCGAGAAGGACCAGCACGATTATCAGGATCGTGAGCCAGATCTTTTTCGAGGTTTTCATCGGGGCTTTTTTAGGTACTCTTAGCTGCTGCTTCATTCTTATAGGTCCTCCGGAATTTCTACATCTGATTATAACCTGAGAGAGATGGAAAACGAAATCATTGTTTGATTTCAGCGGCTTCGTTTTGAGCCTGACGGATACATGGTAAAATAAGGAAATGAAAATACTGATGATTGGAGACGTGTCCGGCAGACCCGGACGCAAGATATTGACCGAGCATCTTCCGGATATCGTCAGAGAGACCGGCGCGGACTTCACCGTGGCAAATCTCGAGAACGCATCCGGAGGCAACGGCATTACGGAAAAAAATCTGAAGGCCCTGCTGAATCTTCCCATCGATGCGGTCACGATGGGCAACCATGTGTGGGGACAGAAGGAAACGATCGCGTATATCGACCGCTATCCGATGATGGTGCGTCCGGCCAACTACCCGGACAGCGCGCCGGGACGCGGCTGGACATATTTCGAAAAGAACGGAAAACGGATCTGCGTGCTGAATCTGTCGGGTCAGGTCTATATGAACAATATGGATTCGCCCTTTCCGATACTGGATTCGATCATAACGGAGCTTGTCGAGAACTGCGATATCCTGCTCGTGGACTTCCATGCCGAGGCGACGAGCGAGAAGCTTGCCTGCGGCTATTATCTGGAAGGAACCGCCGCAGCTGTGGTCGGGACCCATACCCACGTGCAGACGGCGGACAACCGGGTACTGCCCGGAGGTACCGCGTATATCACGGATCTCGGAATGACCGGACCGCTCAACGGAATCCTCGGCGTCCGGAAGAACATCATCCTTGAGACGATGGTTACGAAGCTGCCGAAGAGATATGAAATCGAGCTGGAGCGCCCATGGCAGTTTAACGGCGTGCTTATCGATATCGACGACGAGACGAACAAGGCGGTCCGGATCGACCGGATTTACCGTATCTACGAATAGAAAAGCTGAACATTTAACTGACTGCTGTACTGAACTGACGGCCCCGGCCGACCTGCGAAGGAGAGAGAATTGAGCGAATTTTACGAAAACCCGCTGAACAACCGTTACGCTTCGGAGGAGATCCTCAGGATCTTTTCCTCGGACTTTAAATTTTCCACATGGAGAAAGCTCTGGACCGCGCTTGCGGAAGCTGAACAGGAGCTCGGCCTGAACATCACGGACGAACAGATCGAAGAAATGCGTTCGAAGATCAACGACATCGACTACGATCTGGCTGCCGCGTACGAAAAGAAGCTGCGTCACGACGTTATGGCCCATGTTCACGCCTACGGGGATCAGTGCCCGACGGCGCGTCCGATTATCCATCTCGGCGCGACGTCCGCATACGTCGGCGACAACACCGATGTAATCCAGTATACAGAAGGGCTTCGTCATATCAGAAAGCTTCTGATCAATCTGATCGCGCAGCTGTCGCAGTTCGCGATGGAATACAAGGATATGCCCGCACTGGGCTTCACTCACTTCCAGCCGGCGCAGCTGACGACGGTCGGAAAGCGGGCGGGTCTGTGGATTCAGGATCTGATGTCGGATCTCGAGGATCTCGACTATGTTCTGTCCACAGTCAAGCTCAGAGGCGCGAAGGGGACCACAGGGACCCAGGCATCGTTTATGGATCTGTTTGACAACGACAGCGCGAAGGTCGCCCAGCTCGATCATAAGGTTGCGGAAAAGATGGGCTACGATTCGTGCTACGATCTGACAGGCCAGACCTACCCGAGAAAATTCGATTCGAGAGTGATCAACGTGCTGTCGGGCATCGCCCAGACACTTTGCAAGTTCGCGACGGATATCCGTCTGCTCCAGCATCTGAAGGAAATCGAAGAGCCCTTCGAAAAATCTCAGATCGGATCGTCGGCGATGGCCTACAAGCGCAATCCGATGCGTTCGGAACGGATCTGCTCGCTGGCGCGCTACGTCATCGCTGACGCGGTCAATCCGGCGTTCACGGCGGCCACCCAGTGGTTCGAACGTACCCTCGACGACTCGGCGAACAAGCGCATTTCGATTCCAGAAGCCTTCCTTGCGACGGACGCGATCCTGACCATCGCGATTAACGTCACGGAAGGGCTCGTCGTCTACGACAAGGTGATCGAATCGCGCATCATGAGCGAGCTGCCCTTCATGGCGACGGAAAACATCATCATGGAAGGCGTCAAGCACGGCGGGGACAGGCAGGATCTGCATGAAAAGATCCGCGTCCTCAGCATGCAGGCGGGCGAAAACGTCAAGGTCCGCGGACTCAAGAACAATCTGCTGGAGCTGATTATCGAAGACGGGTCTTTCGGGATTACCGAAGACGATATTTCGCGCATCATGAATCCCGAGCTGTATATCGGCCGGGCGCCGCAGCAGGTCGAAGAGTATATCACGAACGTCGTCAATCCGATGCTCGACGCGAATAAAGAGCTGCTGACCATCGGTCAGGTCGATCTGAAGGTCTGACATGAACGAAGAGTCGGCTCCCGAAAACAGACCGAGATTCAGGCAGGTCGGGATCCGGGCGCGCTGCGATATGTACGGACACGTCGTCCCGAGCCGGATCGATTTCGAGGACGAGCGGGGCAAACCGCTTAAATTCAGAATCACCCGGGTCGTCAGGGAAGAGCTTGCGGAGTCCAGGAAGAGTCCTATCCCCGAAGCCGGCGGCATCCGCTACACGGTGATTTTTGCCGGAAAGACGCACATACTGTATCGTGTCGGGGATAAGAACTGGTTTCTGTCGCTGACGGAAACCTGCTGAGCTCCGTCCGGCAATGCAGTATCTGAGGCCTGATTATAAACATAAAAAAACGGTTCCCGGGAACCGTTTTTTTATCGTCCGATTATTGCTCCTGTCAGTCCTGGGCTTCGATTTCGTTCAGATCCTTCAGGATTTCATCGACATCCAGACCGTGAGCCATGCAGCCTTCGGCGACTGTTTCAAAATTGGCGAGCATGCAGCCCATGCAGCCCAGACCGTGTTTTCTGAATGCTTCGGCCGCTTTCGGATTGGCGGCCACTTCTGAGAGCTTCGTATCCTTCGTATACATATGATGTCCTTTCATTTCTACATTTCAGACCGTCGTTTCGGAGCTTTCCCCGAAGCAGTATTCCTGTCTTATCATCAATTTACCCCTGCGCGGGCTTAATCACCAGAGAGCGCAGGCTTCCTGCGGGCTGAGAAAAACGACAGATTGAAAATTTTAATACGAATCGTTCTGTTTTGCCGCAGTACAGGAACGCGTCGTATAATAGAGTCAATCATCAGGAAATGAGGCAGTATACATGAGAAATACGGAAATCATCACAGCCGGTTCCGTTCTCGGACCTGACGGCAGAGCGGCGCATCCGGGCTACTCGAAAAAGCCGTGCCTGCGTTACCGGCACAGCGATATCCAGGCGGCGAGAATCCGGGTAAAGGAGTGGGACTATTACCTCGTGATGAACGAAGACTTCGGCGCGGCGTTTACGGTGTCGGATCTGGGTTATATCCGCATGGCGAGCGTGAGCTTTTTCGATTTTACAAAGCCCGGAGACGTTACGCGGACCGTGCTCGAGCCGCCGTCAAAGGAGTTTACGATGCCGGAAAGCTCGTCTGACGGGAGCGTAGTGTTCAAGACGGAGGATCTGTATCTCAATTTTGAACCGAATGATGACGGGCGCCTGCTAAGATGTGTTTTCCGCCGTTTTCACAACGGCAGCGATTTCAGAGTTTATATTCAGTTCACGGATATTCCCGACGAATCGATGACGATCACGACACCGTGGCCGGAATCCGTCTGCTTTTATTACAATCAGAAGATCAACTGCATGCGGGCGAAGGGTGTCATCGAATACAACGGGATTCGGTATAAACTCGATCCGGACAAGGATGCGGGCGTACTGGACTGGGGACGCGGTGTCTGGCCGTATCAGTCGAAATGGTACTGGGGAACGGGCTCCGGCTATCTCGACGATGTCCCCTTCGGCTTCAATCTTGGCTACGGCTTCGGAGATACCTCGAAGGCGACCGAAAATATGGTGTATTACGACGGAAAGGCGAACAAGCTGGACAATATCGAATTCGTGATTCCGCCGGACGATATTATGAAGCCCTGGATTATCACATCGTCCGACGGCAGATTCGAGGGAGTGTTTACGCCGGAGCTTAACCGGTCCTCGGATATGAATCTCGGGCTGATCCGCTCGGATCAGAAACAGATTTTCGGAAATTTCAAAGGAAGCGTCATTTTAGACGACGGCACGAAGCTGCGTCCGGAAAACTTCCGCTGCGCCTTTGAAGTCGTCGAAAACCGATACTGATGTAAAGACGCAGAAAAGGCGCCGCTCTTATTACGGGACGGCGCCTTCTGCATGCTTTAAATTCTAATCCATATATTTGACGATATAGGTGGTCAGTCCGTTGACATCGGGAAGCGTGAGCTTCGTCAGTCCCCGGGAATACCTGAAGGCCATGACGCTGCCGGTCATCAGCTGTTCGTTGCAGGTGAAGCTGTTGTCTCCGGTGGCCATGACGAAATTAGTCAGGCTTTCAGACTGGGCGTTGGGCTGTTCCTCCCATTTCTGATCGTCTCCGCTGTATTTATAGATCGTGACGCTGCTGATGTCGATCGTATCGTCCGTCTGTTTCCAGCTGCCGGTGTAGCACCAGAAGGTTTCTTCATTGTCTTCGATGATCAT
>CALMRA010000133.1 GCA_937872065.1 uncultured Eubacteriaceae bacterium
TATTTATTCCCTTCAAAAAATAAGAACCGCGCGGTTTCCCGCGCGGCTCTTACCATATAAAAGTCTGACTGCCATTCATACAGAGACTCATGCAAAGGGATTTTCCGTCGGATACAGACGTTCCGCCGGACGGTTTTCAGAAATATCTTCAATACCGAGATATCTGAGAACCTCGTACAGGGCCTTGCCGTAATGACCGAACGCCACCGCTCCGTGGTGCGGATAGCGCTTTTCAAGCAGGACATGGCGGTAAAAACGGCCCATTTCAGGAATCGCGAATACCCCGATTCCGCCGAAAGAACGGCTCGGGACCGGAAGGATTTCGCCTTCCGCAATATACGAACGCAGATCTCCATTGCTGTCGCACTGCAGACGGTAAAAGGTCACCGGACTCGGCGCGATGTCGCCTTCGAGAGTGCCGCGGGTGAAATCCGGTTCGCTTCCGTCCGGTTCAAGCAGACGGTGCTGGATAAGCTGATATTTGACGGCTCTGTCGGAGCACATCTTGCAGGACGGCGTGTTTCCGCAGTGGAAGGCCATGAAGGTATCCGTATGCTTGTAGGGGAATTTGCCGTCGATGTCTTCATCGTAAATCTGTTTCGGTACGCTGTTGTTGATATCCAGCAGCGTCACCGTATCTCCGCTGACGCACATCCCGATGTATTCGCTCAGCGCGCCGTAGACGTCGACTTCGCAGGAAACCGGGATTCCGCGGCTTACGAGCCGGCTGTTCACGTAGCAGGGTTCGAAGCCGAAGGTTTCCGGGAATGCGGGCCAGCACTTGTCGGCAAAAGCGACGTAGCTGCGGCTTCCCTTATGTTCTTCCGCCCAGTCCAGCAGCGTCAGCTCGAACTGCGCCATTCTCGCCAGCAGGTCCGGATAGAACTTTCCTTCTCCCATTTCAGCCGCCATGTTTTCACAGACCGCAGGGATACGGGGATCGTCCTTATGTTCATTATAGGCGACCAGCAGATCGAGTTCAGAATTTTCTTCAATTTCCACGCCTAATTCGTACAGTCCTTTGATCGGAGCGTTGCAGGCGAAGAAGTCCTGAGGACGCGGTCCGAAGGTGATGATCTTCAGATCCTTCACACCGGTCACCGCTCTTGCGATCGGAACGAATTCCGCGATCATATCGGCGACTTCTTCCGCGGTGCCTACCGGATAGGACGGAATGTAGGCGTTCAGATGGCGCATACCCAGATTGTAGCTGCAGTTGAGCATGCCGCAGAACGCGTCTCCGCGGCCGTTAATCAGGTCGCCGTCGCCTTCCGCCGCCGCGACGTACATGACAGGTCCGTCGAAATGCTTCGCGATAAGCGTTTCCGGCGTTTCCGGACCGAAGTTGCCGAGGAACACGACGAGGGCGTTGCAGCCGTCCGCCTTCGCTTCGTCGACAGCCTTCAGCATGTCCTTTTCGTTTTCGACGGTTGACTTGATTTCTGTGACAGGAAGCTCCATCTTCGCGCAGGCTTCTGCGACCGCGGTTCTCCGCTTTTCCGACAGCGCGATCGGGAAGCAGTCCCTGCTTACTGCGATCAGGCCGATTTTCACATCCGGTATATTGTTAGTCTGCATTTCTTCTCCTTGATTATAGTCGTCAGTTTATATTTATCGTTAAAATTACAGGTTTTCGTTTATTCAGATTGTCAGACTGTTTCTGATCAGTCCGGCTGATCTGCCCGCCGATCTTTGCGCTCAATACGAACCGGTCAGGTCGATATTCTCCCCGGTCAGCGCCTGCTTCGCACCGTCCGAAGCTTCCGCGGAATCCGGATGGGCCAGAAGCCATTTATTCTGCGCCCACAGGTAGGCGTCGTCGTTACCCTGCACCCGGAACAGCGTCGGACTTTCCAGATTCGTTCCTTCCGGCAGCGCGACGAGCACCTTGAAGCCCGCCGCCTCTTCCGCTCCGCAGGGCGCGTAGTGCAGCGTCGTCGCGTAGACTTCGATCAGGGTGTCCGCAGGACAGCGGAAGGCTTTGACTCTGTCTGTGGACAGATTCCCGTCTTCAATTTCGTCCTGTCTGACCAGCAGCAGGATAAAGTCGCGGCTTCCGAGATTGAATTCGCTGTTTCTGTGATATTCGAGACAGTTGAGCTTCGAATTGTGACCGTTGCACCAGCCGAACTGTGCCGGCAGTCCGCCGAACAGGCTCTCTCCGATCACCGAGGCTTCTGCAAGTCCCGATATCGCAGGATCGTCCGGTACGTAGTCCGTCCCGGCGGGAAGCGGCGTTTCCGCTTCGAGCGCCGCGGCGATGGCTGTGATTTCCGATTCGTATCCGTTCACGATCCGGCCGTATGACTTAAATTCCGGATCCTTAACGCTGTAGATCTGCATGTTATTCCTCCGTCTGTTCCCGAGCCGCTCTGAGCGCCGGGTAAAGCGCGTGCCACTGTCTGTAACGTTCGTCGTAAAGTCTCGCCGTTTCAGAATCCGGTGTCACGGTTTCCTTCGTCGACACGAATGCCTTCGCGCACGAACTGACGTCCGGATAGACACCGCAGGCGACTGCCGCAAGCATCGCGCCGCCGTAGCCCGGTCCCTGTTCGGTCCGGGGGATCAGCAGGTCGATATCCAGGACATCAGCGAGGATCTGCCGCCACAGCGGGCTCTTCGCTCCGCCTCCGCACAGTGTGCTTTCGGTGACTTCGATGCCCTGCTCCTTCGCGATTTCCAGACAGTCCCGGATCGCGAAGGCGACCCCTTCGAGGACTGCCTGAGTCATTTCTTCTCGTTTCGTGTCCATCCGGAGTCCGATAAAGGCGCCTCTGGCCGCAGGATCGTTATGGGGACTGCGTTCGCCCATCAGATACGGAAGGAAATAGACGTCGTTTTTTCCGAGATCTTCCGGGCCGATTCCGGTCTGTTCTCCGGCATAATCGCCGGTCTTCAGGATCTCGTCCATCCACCATTTGTTGCAGCTGGCTGCAGAAAGGATGCATCCCATCAGATGATAGCCGCCGTCCGCGTGGTCAAAGGCGTGGAGCGCGTTCTTCGCGTCCACCTTGAATTCGTCGCTGGTGATAAAGACCGTGCCCGAGGTTCCGAGGCTGATATTGCACCTGCCGTCTCCGACCGCCCCGCATCCCACAGCCGCAGCCGCGTTGTCGCCGGCGCCCGCACAGACCACAACATCTTCGGAAAGGCCGAGAGCTTCGGCTGCTTCGGGAGTAAGCCTGCCGATCGGATCGCTGCTTTCATGCAGCTCGGGCAGCTGTTCTTCCGTGACGCTGCAGATTTCAAGCATTTCAGTGGACCAGCGTCTGTTTTTGACATCGAGGAGCAGCATTCCGGAGGCGTCGGAGTAGTCTGTGGCACAGGCGCCTGTCAGCTTGTGATTGACGTAGTCCTTCGGAAGCATGATCCGTCTGATCTTCGCAAAATTTTCCGGTTCGTTTTCCTTCATCCACAGGAGCTTCGGAGCCGTGAAGCCTGCGAAGGCGATGTTTCCCGTGCGTTCGCTCAGGACATCCTTTCCGATCTCGGTATTCAGCATTTCAGTCTGTTTCTGGGTCCGGCCGTCGTTCCACAGGATCGCGGGACGGATCACCTGATCGTCATCGTCGAGGACGACCAGCCCGTGCATCTGGCCTGCCGTCCCGATCCCGGCCACCTGAGAAGGATCCGCATCCTGAAGCAGCGCCGGAATGCCGTCCTTAACGGCATTCCACCAGTCTTCGGGTTCCTGTTCACTCCAGCCCGGTTCGGGGAAGGACAGAGGGTATTCCCGGTCGACAATGTTCAGGATCCGTCCAGTTTCATCTGTAAGCAGGAGCTTGACCGCGGAGGTACCGAGGTCGATTCCGATAAACAGCATGTTTTCTCTCCTTTATCGATGTGTATGTCTGTTGTGTATGTGTATCTCTTTTCTAACAATAAGATATCGCGCGGCGGGTTTTTCGGATATCCCGCGGATCGGACAGATCTTACCGTGAGAATCGGAGGTCTGCCGTACTGCGTTTACAGGCACAAAAATAGACCGCCGTGGGAAGCGGCGGTCCGGGAGAAATAATTATAAGAGATAATAAGGTATTGTCAGGATTTGCGTTCGATGCGTTTTCCGGATTCTTTGTCAAAGTAATGCGCCTTGTTCATATTGAGCTTGAAGTTCTGGGTGCTGCCCACGTGCGCCCGGACATCCGACGAAGCCTTGGCCATATAGTAACCGTCGTTGTAGTCGAAGCCGAGTTCGACTTCCGCGCCGAGGAGCTCATACAGATTGACCTTTGCGGAGATCGTGTTCGGATCATTCGCAGCCGCAGCCGGAACACAGCGCAGATCCTCCGGGCGGACTCCCAGCGTAATGTCTGTGCCGAGATACCCCCCGTCGATGAGCGTCATATAATCCGAATCCGGAATCTGCAGGTCGTGGTCGCCGATGGTCAGAAAGACCCTGCTTCCATCGGAACGGACGGCCGCGTCGAAGAAGTTCATCTGGGGAGAACCGATAAATCCGGCCGTAAACACGTTCTGCGGATGATTATACAGGTTTTCCGGCGTATCGACCTGCTGGATCACGCCGTCTTTAAGAACGACGATCCGGGTGCCGAGGGTCATCGCTTCGGTCTGGTCATGGGTAACGTAGATGATGGTCGCGCCGAGACGTTCGTGGAGCTGGGCGATTTCACTTCTCATCTGAACACGCAGCTTCGCGTCGAGGTTGGACAGCGGTTCGTCCAT
>CALMRA010000134.1 GCA_937872065.1 uncultured Eubacteriaceae bacterium
GAAAACCGGCTTACTATGGAGAAAAAGAATGAAAATGACATTCAGATGGTTCGGCGATGAAGATCCCGTCACGCTGGACAAAATCAGACAGATTCCGGGCATGACCGGTGTCGTCACCGCGCTGTACGATACGCCGGTTGGCGAAGTATGGTCTCAGGAAAGCATCGATAAATTAAAGAAAGAGATCAATGACAAGGGTCTCGAAATGGAAGTGATCGAAAGCGTTCCGGTTCACGAAGATATCAAGCTGGGCCTCGGAGATTACAAACGTTACATTGAAAACTACAAGGAAAATATCCGCAGACTCGCAAAGGCCGGCGTCAAGACGATCTGCTACAACTTCATGCCGGTATTTGACTGGACCCGTTCGCAGCTGGATCATCAGCTCGAAGACGGTTCGAACGCGCTGGTCTATTACAAGGATGATGTGGATAAGCTCGATCCGACCAAGCTCGCCCTTCCAGGATGGGACAGCAGCTATACGCCGGAAGAAATGACCCAGCTGATTCAGGACTACAAGGATCTCGGCGAAGAAGGACTGTGGAAGAATCTCGAATACTTCATTAAAGAAGTTATGCCGGTTGCCGTCGAAAACGATGTGAACATGGCGATTCACCCGGACGATCCGCCATGGCCGATCTTCGGAATCCCGCGCATTATCACAGATGAAAAGAACCTGGACCGTTTCCTGGATCTGTACGACGACAAGCATCACGGACTGACGCTGTGCAGCGGAAGCCTCGGCTGCACGGCTTCCAACGATATTGTCGAACTGGTCAAAAAGTATGCCGGCGAAGGCAGAATTCATTTCGCCCATGTCCGCAACGTCAAGATCCTCGGTGACGGCAGCTTCGAAGAAAGCGCCCACTATTCGCCCTGCGGCTCCCTCGATGTCTTTGAAATCCTCAAAGCCTATCATGATGCGGGCTTCGACGGATATCTCCGTCCGGACCACGGCCGCATGATCTGGGGCGAAACGGGCAAGCCGGGATACGGACTGTACGACCGGGCCCTCGGCGCCGAATATATGCTCGGCATCTGGGAAGCTCTGGACAAGATGGATCCTCAGAAAAAGATCGAAGCGGAAAAGAAGGACTGAACAGCGTAAGCGATTTTTATAGATTGACGAAACGGAGGGAAAATGAGCGATATTTTTGAGAGCTATGAAAAGAAGCGCCCGTTCCTGGTCTGTGTCGACAGCGACGGCTGCGCGATGGATACGATGGACATCAAGCATTTCCGCTGCTTCGGACCGGAAATGATCAGAGAGTGGGATCTGGAAGAATTTGCGGAGCCTGTCCAGGAAAACTGGAATCATGTGAATCTGTATTCGATGACCCGCGGTGTCAACCGATTCAAGGGTCTGCTGGCCGCACTCGAGGATGCCGACGGGAAGTACGGTCATATCGACGGGCTCGCAGAGCTTGAAGAATGGGTCGAGAGTTCGCCGGAGCTTTCGAATCGTGCGATCGAAGCGCAGCTTCAGAAGCAGGACAGCGCGATTCTCAGCAAAGCGCTCGAATGGAGCAAAGCGGTCAACGAGTCCATAAGCCGACTTCCCCATGAAGAAAACAAGCCCTTTAACGGTGTCGGAGAAGCGCTTGCCTGCGCGCATCAATTCGCAGACGTCGCGATCGTTTCGTCGGCTAACCGCGAGGCGGTCGTCGAAGAGTGGACGCGTTTCGGACTCATTGAAAGCACGGACATTCTGTGTACTCAGGAAGCCGGAACAAAAGCAGCCTGCATCGCGGAGCTGCTGAAAAAGGGCTACGAACCGAACCGTGTTCTGATGGTAGGCGACGCGCCGGGAGATCTCGACGCCGCACAGACCAACGGTGTTCTGTTTTATCCGATACTGGTCAGAAACGAAGATAAAAGCTGGAAGGACTTTACAGATACTGTCCTGCAGGAATTCATTCACGGCGAGTATGCAGGTAAAAACGAAACTGAACAGATCGAAGCCTTCCGCGAAAATCTGACAAGCTGAACCGACCGGCTTACCGGTTAAAAGAGAGAATTATGAGAGAAATCAGAAACATCAATCCGGACTGGAAGTTCACGCTTTCGGATACGGAAAATGAACAGATTAATCCCGAATGGCAGACTGTCAGTCTGCCTCATACCTGGAACAACTACGACGGTCAGGACGGCGGCGCGAATTATCACACCGGCGTCGGGACCTATGCGAAGGAAGTGAATTTAGGCACGCTCAAGCCTGGATCCCGCGTGTTTATCGAAGTTCAGGCTGCGGCAAACGCCGGGCAGATCTTCGTAAACGGGAAAAAAGCGGCGGAACATGAAGGCGGCTTCAGCATCTTCAGAGCCGACATCACGGATGATATCCATGACGGAGACAATCTGATCGAACTGAAGGTTGACAACACGCCCAGAGCCGATATCTACCCCCAGATGGCGGATTTCACTTTCTACGGCGGACTGTACCGCGATGTCAATATTCTGATCGTTCCGGAAACGCATTTCGACCTGAGTTATCAGGGAAGTCAGGGAATCGCTGTCAGCTCGAAGATCGTCGGCGGCAACGCGGATCTGACAATAAACTGCTGGATCAAAGATCCTCAGGCCGGGGACAGCCTGCAGATCGTCGTGACAGATGCTGACGGAAATGAAGTCGATGAAGTCAACGTACCTGCAAAAGCTCATACGACCGCGAAGGCGTTTATCCCCTCCGCTCATCTGTGGCAGGGCGTAAAAGACGCGTATCTGTATACAGTCACAGCTTCGATTCGCAGACACAACGAAATCCTCGACGAGGTCGCGGTTCGTCACGGTGTCCGCGAGTATTACGTCGATCCGCAGAAGGGCTTCTATCTGAACGGCGTGCTGACACCGCTGCGCGGCGTCTCCCGTCACCAGGACCAGCTCGACAAAGGCAACGCGCTTACGTATGAAGATCATAAGCTTGATGCGGACATGATTAAAGAGCTCGGAGCGAACACGATACGTCTCGCGCATTATCAGCACAGCCAGGATTTCTACGATCTGTGCGATGAATACGGCTTTATTACCTGGGCGGAAATCCCGTTCATATCGAAAATGAATCCGGCGCCTGAGGCTCACGACAACGCGATGAACCAGATGGAAGAGCTGATCATTCAGAACTACAACCATCCGAGCATCCTGTTCTGGGGCATCTCGAATGAAATCACCATAGGCGGTGACAGTGAAGAGCTGCAGAAGAATCTGAACGCCCTTAACGACCTGGCCCGTGAGCTGGATCCGACCAGACTTACGACAATGGCGCAGGTTTCATCGCTTCCGAAGGATAACCCGCAGAACCAGATCACAGACGTTCTGAGCTACAACCACTATTTCGGCTGGTACGGCGGAAAGCTTGAAGACAACGAAGACTGGCTGGACGAATTCCATGAAATGCATCCGGACCGGGCTCTCGGCGTTTCCGAATACGGCTGCGAAGGCATCCTCGACTATCACAACGACAATCCGAAGGTCGGCGATTATTCGGAAGAATACCAGGCGCTGTACCACGAACATATGGCCCGCATTATCGACGAACGGCCGTGGCTGTGGGCGACGCATATCTGGAATATGTTCGATTTCGGCTGCGATGCCCGTGACGAAGGCGGTGTCAAAGGACGCAACAATAAAGGTCTGATGACGATTGACCGGAAGCTTAAGAAAGACAGCTTCTATCTGTATAAAGCCTACTGGTCAGACGAACCCTTCGTTCATATCGCGTCGAAACGCTATTCGAACCGTACGGGCGATACGACGACGATCAAGGTTTACAGCAATCAGCCTTATGTTTCGCTGTTTGCGGAGGACGGCCAGCTGATCGACGAAAAGTACGGCGAAAAGGTGTTCGAATTTACGGAAGTTCCGCTGCACGAAGGAACGAACCGGTTTACCGCAGTTTCAGGAGACCAGAAGGATTCGATACGGATAGACCGGGTGGATGTTCTGCCGGAATCCTACACCCTCGTCGAAGATCCCGACAACATTCCGGGCGTAACCAACTGGTTCGACGATGTGGATGTTGACTCTGCAGGACCGATCACCATCGATGAGAATTTCTATTCTGTTAAAGATACGATCGGAGATGTCGCTCAGAATCCGGAAGCATTCAGGGTTCTCCTGGATGCGGTCAGCAGCCTGATGGGAATGGCGCTCAAGCCTTCAATGACTGCGATGATGCAGGACAGCACTCTTGAAGACATGGCAAAATTCGGCGGCAAGGAAATTGACGAAAAGAAACTCGCGTATCTGAATTCACAGCTTCAGAAATATAAAAAATAATTACAGGAAATAAACCTGAGATATCGGTATTGATTTAGCGGCATGGGGCTCCGTCCGGAGCCTCCATGAGCCGCCGCGCATCCTGCGGATGCAGTATGGAGACAATTATGCAGTTAACAGATCAGGGATTAAAGAATAAAGACGAATGGCACAGCAAGGGCTATAAGATGGCGGATTTCGACCGCGAAGCGGTCCGCCGGAAGACCAAGGAAGCGCCGTTCTGGATTCACTTCGGAGCGGGAAACCTGTTCAAGGCATTCCATGCGAATGCGCTTCAGAACATGTTGAACCGCAAGGAAATAGACAGAGGTCTCGTCGTAGCGGAAGGCTTCGATTACGGGATCATCGACAAGAGCAACAGGCCTCACGACGACCTGAATATTCTGGTCACGCTCAAGAGCAACGGCGAAGTAGAAAAGACCGTCGTGAGCAGCGTTGTCGAATCGCTTAAGCTCGACTCGGACGATCAGGAAGAATTTGACCGTCTGAAGGAAATTTTCAGAAATCCGAGCCTTCAGATGGCGACCTTCACGATCACTGAAAAGGGCTACGGACTCAAAGGACCGGACGGCGCGATCCTTCCGGCGATTGCTGCGGATCTTGAAGCCGGACCGGAAAAACCGGGCAGCTATCTCGGAAAGGTTGCGGCGCTGCTGTATGAGCGCTATAAGAACGGAGAACTTCCCATCGCGATGGTGAGCACCGACAACTGCAGCCATAACGGCGACAAGCTCAGAGACGCCATCGTTACCTATGCGGAAGGATGGGCGAAAAACGGCAGAGCGGACGAAGGATTTGTATCCTATGTGGAAAATCCTGAAAAGGTGAGCTTCCCGCTTACGATGATCGACAAGATCACGCCTCGTCCGGATCCGTCCGTCGAAAAGATCCTGGCGGAAGACGGACTCGAAGATCTTCAACCGGTCAAAACTGACAAGGGTTCCTTTGTCGCTCCCTTCGTCAATGCGGAAGAAACCCAGTATCTCGTTATCGAAGACAAATTCCCCAACGGACGTCCGAAGCTTGAAGACGGGGGATTTATCTTTACAGACAGAGAAACGGTCGAAAAGGTCGAAACGATGAAGGTCACCACCTGCCTGAATCCGCTTCACACCGCGCTCGCAGTCTTCGGCTGCCTGCTCGACTTCAAGCTTATCGCAGATGAAATGAAGGATCAGGATCTCGTGGATCTGATCAAAGGCATCGGATATGACGAAGCGCTTAAGGTTGTCGTCGATCCGGGCGTCCTCAATCCGAAGGAATTTATCGATACGGTCGTCAATGTCCGCTTCCCGAATCCCTTCATGCCCGACACGCCGCAGCGTATCGCGACCGATACGTCCCAGAAGCTGGCCATCCGTTACGGGGAAACCGTTAAAAAATATATGGAAGGCAAAGATCTCGACGTGGACGATCTGAATCTGATTCCGCTGGTTTATGCAGGCTGGCTCAGGTATCTGATGGGCGTCGACGATGAAGGAAAGCCCTTCGAACCCAGCGCAGACCCGCTGCTGGCAAGCTCTCAGGAATACGTCAAGGACATCAAGCTCGGACAGCCCGAAGGCGCGGCGGAAAAGGTTATGCCGCTGCTGAAGAACAAAGACATTTTCGGTCTGGATCTGACGACGACGCCGCTTGCCGATAAGACCTGCGGATACTTCGAAGAAATGCTGGCCGGCCCCGGCGCTGTTCGCGCGACAATCCACAAATACGCATCGAAAGCATAAGGCGGAACGAATGAAAAAATTCATGGATGACGATTTTCTGCTCAGAACCGATACGGCGAAAAAGCTGTATCACGAGCATGCGGAAAAGATGCCGATTATCGACTATCACAACCATCTGAGTCCCCAGGAAATCTACGAAGACAAAAAATTCGATAATCTCGCGGAGCTGTGGCTCGGCGGCGACCATTACAAATGGCGCGCAGAACGTACGTGGGGCGTACCGGAAGAAAAGATCACAGGAAGCGCGGCGCCTTATGAAAAGTTCAAGGCGTGGGCGGAGGTCGTTCCGAATCTGATCGGAAATCCGCTGTATCACTGGACACATCTGGAACTTAAGGATTATTTCGACATCGACAAGCCCCTCAATCCCGACACTGCGGATGAAATCTGGGAAGAAGTCAACGAAAAGCTCAAGCTCCCGGAAAATTCCGTTCGCGGTCTGCTCAAGAAGATGAACGTCGAGGTTCTCGCGACGACGGATGATCCGGCAGATGATCTGAAATGGCACAAGAAGATCCGTGACGATGAAACGATCGATATCAAGGTGATCCCGACATTCCGTCCCGATAAAGCGGTGGCCATGGAAAAGGACGATTTCAACGAGTATATCGACAAGCTGGGCGCAGTGGAAAACGTGGAGATCAAAACCGCGCAGCAGCTCCTCGACGTGCTGAAGAAACGCCTGGATCTGTTCCAGGAGCTCGGCGCCGTATCCAGCGACAACAGTCTCGAATATAATATCTTTGCGGAAGCGGGTCCGGAAGAAGTCGAAGAGATTTTCGCGAAACGCAGAAGAGGCGAAAAGCTCGAACCGGAAGAATACGCAAAATACAGAGGCTGGCTGCTTACAGAGCTGGGAAAAGAATATTCGAAGCGGAATATGGCGATGCAGCTTCATATCGGCGCGCAGCGTAATAACTCCGAACGGATGTTCAAAAAGCTCGGCCCGGATACAGGCTTCGACAGCATGAGTGATATGGATTACTCCGGAGAAATCGCGGGTCTGCTCAACAGTATGGACAAAACGGACGAACTTCCGAAGACGGTTCTGTACTGTGCGAACCCGAAGGACAATGAAATGCTTGCGACAATGGCCGTAAACTTCAATGACGATACGGCAAAGGGCAAGGTCCAGTTCGGTCCGGCCTGGTGGTTTATGGATCATAAGCCGGGAATGGAACGCCAGCTTGACGCGCTTGCGAGCGAAAGTCTGATTTCGACGTTTATCGGAATGCTCACGGACAGCCGCAGCTTCCTGTCGTTCCCGCGTCATGAATATTTCCGCAGGATCCTCTCAAATAAGATCGGCGACTGGGTCGAAAACGGCGAATATCCGGATGATGAAAAATATCTCGGAAAGCTCGTCGAAGACATCACACACAACAACGCGGCCGAATATTTCGGTCTGTGATATAAACGAGACGCTTGTCTCAAAAAGCCATTAGTCAGGAGCTCCTTCGGGAGCTCTTTTCATTTGGATAGAATACTGAATGAACCATTTTATTATCTGTTTCTCTAATTTTATGAGTTTTTAACAAGCGGAAAAGGAT
>CALMRA010000135.1 GCA_937872065.1 uncultured Eubacteriaceae bacterium
CTTGAGGAGCTGGGAATCACTCATGAAGACGCTCTGGACTATGCCATCGTCGGAAGCGTCGAGCTCACGCCACAGGGCACAAACCTGGGCTGGCGCGACGCCGCAATGTTCAATCTGAACAAGGCGCTGGAGCTTACGTTAAACGGCGGCGTCGATCTGATCACAGGCGAGAAGATCGGTCCCGATTACGGAAGCCTCGCGACCTACGAAAGCTTCGAAGCGCTCGAAGAATCCTTCGACAGGCAGCTCGACTACTTCATCGACCGGATGATCAAAGCCTGCGAAGAGGTGGAGGAAGCGCATATGACGCTGCTTCCGACTCCGTTCCTGTCGGCCGTCGTCCGGGACTGCATGGAAAACGGCATGGACGTGACGGCAGGCGGCGCCCATTACAATCTGTCAGGTATCCAGATGATCCAGGTTGCGAATCTTGCAGACAGTATGGCCGCGCTGAAGAAGCTTGTATACGACGAGAAGAAGATTTCGCCGGAACGACTGCTTAAAGCGCTGCAGACTGATTTCCGGGAAGACGAGCTGTGTCGGACGATACTCCTGAACAAGGCTCCGAAATACGGGAACGATGTGGAATGGACGGACGAGCTCGGAGCAAAATGGGCCGAAGCTTTCAAACAGAAGCTGTCCCGGTACACGAATTACCGAGGCGGAAAGTATCACACAGGTATGTACACAGTGTCGGCTCACGTGCCGATGGGTGAAAATGTCGGCGCTTCTCCCGACGGACGTTACTCCGGAGCCCCTCTCGCGGACGGCGGTCTCTCGCCGGTATACGGACGAGATCTCGCAGGCCCGACGGCTGTTCTCAGATCGGTGTCGAGACTGGACAAGACGCTCACGAGCAACGGGGGACTCCTGAACATGAAGTTCCTGCCGGAATTCTTCTCAACTGACGCCGGCATTCAGAAGTTCGTCCAGTTCCTTCGCGGCTTCGTCGATCTCGAGATCCCGCATATCCAGTTTAACGTCGTCCGGGAGGAAGACCTGCTGGCTGCAAAGAAGAATCCGGAAGCCTACAGGAGCCTGACGGTCCGGGTAGCCGGCTACACCGCCTACTTTACGGAGCTTGCCGGAGAACTTCAGGATGAGATTATCGCCCGAACCGCTTACGGAGATATCTGATGAACGGCAGGATTTTTGATATCCGCCGTTTCTCCACACATGACGGCGCAGGTATCCGGACCACCGTCTTTTTCAAGGGCTGCCCGCTGCGCTGCAGATGGTGCCAGAATCCCGAAGGGATCTCCGCGGACAGACGGCCCATCTGGTTTGACAGCCAGTGTGTCCGCTGCGGTGCCTGTGTCAAAGCCGGTCACGGCGGACTTCATTTCAAAGACGACCGGCTCATCCTCGATCCCTCGGCAGATGAAAACTGGGAGCTTCTCATCGAAGACTGCCCCCCCGGCGCGCTTGCGATGGATTCGAGAGACTGGAAGACCGGAGAGCTGATCCGGGAAATCGAGAAGGATGCGGTCTTCTTCAGACACGGCGGCGGCGTCACCTTATCCGGCGGCGAGCCGCTGATGCAGGGGGATTTTGCAGTGGAGCTTTTAAAGGAGCTCAAGAAACAGGGCATAGACACCGCGATTGAAACGTCGCTGTCAGTCCCGCTTGAAACCGTTCAGGCTGCCGCGCCATATCTTGATACAATTTATGCGGATCTGAAAATCTTTGATAATGAAGCTCATATCAAGGCCGCAGGCCGATCGAATACGCAGATCAGGGCCAATATCCGGTGGCTGCTGACGTCCGAACACAGAGACAAGGTGATTATCCGGACACCGCTGATTCCGGAATTCACCGCAGATGAAGAAAATATCGGGAATATCGCCCGGTTTATTACGAGCGCTTATCCGGAGGTCCGGTATGAGCTGCTCAATTACAATCCGCTGGCAGAAGCAAAATACCGGCTCGTCGGCCGCAGCTACTGCTTTGAAGACAATCCGTCCCCGTATTCTGAAGATACCTGCAGGCATTTCGCCCGGGTCGCAGCGGAAAACGGCGTCAAGAATCTGATTACAGAAAATATGGAGAATATAAAATGAAACTTTTAGTCGATAATGCAGACCTGAACGAAATCAAAGCGGTCTATAATTACCTGCCCATTGACGGCGTTACGACCAATCCGAGCATCCTCGCTGCGGCGGGTCGTCCTCCTTACGAAGTCCTCGAAGAGATCCGCAGCTTTATCGGACCGGACGCGGAGCTCCACGTACAGGTCGTCTCAGATACAGCGGAAGGCATGATCGAAGAAGCCGGTGTGATCCGTGAAAAGCTCGGCGGCAGTACCTACGTTAAGATCCCGACGGTTCCGGAAGGACTCAGGGCGATGAAGAAGCTCGCAGCAGACGGCGTCAATGTCACGGCG
>CALMRA010000136.1 GCA_937872065.1 uncultured Eubacteriaceae bacterium
TTCGTCTTTAACTTCTATCGAACGGACTCCCAGCAGAGCCGCCAGGCTCTTCAGTGAACGCGCTGCAGAAATCCGCCATTTCCCACAGACTTTCGACCGGCAGGATAGAACCGGCCAGGATAAGTCCGCAGCTCAGAATCCTATAGTATAATTCGCTATTTTTAAGGTTTGGCAAAATAAATCGTATATTGACTTCGCCGTAGTAGATATCTGCCAGAAGCGTCGTGTAACCGAATAGAAACATTGCGAACAGGACAATCCATTTTCCGAAACCTCCGAAAGAGTTGGCAAAGGCGAGCTGAGTAAGCTGTATTCCGGTCTGTCCGGAATCTAACGCGCCGGAAAGCAGGATGCAGAAAGCCGTGCAGCTGCAGATAATGATAGTCGTCGTGAAAACACCCAGCATTGCAGTCAGTCCCTGATTCACAGGATGTTTGACGGAAGCAGAAGCGTGCATACTTGGCGTAGTCCCGTTCCCCGCGTCATTGCTGAAAAGTCCGCGGGCAATCCCGAATCGGAAAGCTTCTTTAATCGTGTAGCCGGCCACGCCGCCTGCTGCGGCCTTAAAGCTGAAAGCTTCTGAAAAGATCGTTGATAAGAGCTGCGGAACCAGCCGGATGTTGATGATGACAACAAATAACGCAAGTCCGATGTATGCTGCCGCCATAAAGGGCACGATATAGGAGGATATCTCCGACAGACGCCTGATCCCGCCGAATATAACCGTTCCTACGAGCACTACGAGAATCGCGCCTGCCAGAACAGGAGGAAAATCGACGACCCCGGTGAGGGCTGCCGTAATCGAATTGGATTGAATCATGACGTAGATAAAACCGATTCCGATCACCAGACTAATCGAGAACAGCGTTGCCAGTACTTTATTATTCAGCCCTTTCTGGATGTAGTAAGCAGGACCTCCGCGGTAAGTACCGTCCTCATTCTTTTCCCGAAACAGCTGTCCGAGCACAGCCTCGCTGAAATTGATGGGCATGCCCAGAACCGCGGTGATTCACATCCAGAATATCGCTCCCGGTCCGCCGGATGCCAGTGCGGTTGCGACTCCGACCAGGCTTCCTGTCCCCACCTGACCGCCTACCGCTGCGCACAGAGCCGCAAAGCCGGAAACGCCGTCTCTATTGGTCGGATCCTTTTTCAGGTTGCCGAGCAGCTTGGGGAAATACCGTATCTGAGGCGCTTTCAACAGTACGGTAAAGAAGATCCCGCAGGATAAAAGAACGCCTGCAATAAGCCATCCCCAGAAAATTCCGTTTAAACTTCGTATCAGTTCCATAATTCACCTTTACTTCTGAATGAAATGGCTGCCGGTTGAATTTGCCGGCAGCCGGCATTTCCCCTATTTCAGTATATCGATCAGATTCTTATAAACATCGCATGCCTGGATTATTTCATCCGTGCTGCAGTGTTCGTCGCGCATATGGGCAAGTTTGTAGGCGCCGGGTCCAAAGCCGATGGTCGGAATTCCCATGGCCACCGGGGTTATCGCATTCGTGCCGAAATCCCAGAAATCATAGCTTTCCGGCGCGTGACCGGCGGCCTTTTCATAGGCTTCGTTCATCGCGAGGGTAAGCGGATGATCTTCCGCGATTTTCCAGGGATCATGCATCGGTTCATAGAAAAGTCTCGCCCCGTTCCAGCTCGTATGCTCGAGGTTCCCTACCTCCCAGGACGCGTCGATTCCTTCGATGAGCTCATCCATTTCTTCTTTGACCTGTTCGAGGGTTTCTCCGAGGGCAAGACGTCTGTCCAGGTAAATGCTGCAGGAACTGGGCACAGCATTGAGCGATGCGCTGACTGAAGATATTTTCGACAGTACGACAGTTCCGTGGGCACCTTCCTTTTCCGACAGCTTTTTGTTCAGCGCTTCGACGCGTCTGATAATATCCGCCATTTCATAGACGGCGTTCACGCCTTTTTCAGGAGCGGAGCCGTGCGCGGAAACGCCGTGAGTCGTGATCAGGATCTGCGCTTTTCCCTTATGTCCCAGCGTAATAATGTTCCCGCTGGGCTCGCAGATGATGCAGTAATCCGGGCGTATGCCTGAATCCTTGTACAGTTCTTTCAGATTAACACCGTCGCAGTATTCTTCGCAGACGGTCCCCGTCACGTATACGGTCTTCCCTTCGAGAAGTCCCTGTTCCTTCGCGGCTGCCGCCGCATAGACGGAGGCGCACAGCGCGGACTTCATATCGACCGATCCCCGTCCCCATAACGAACCGTCTGCAATCCTGCCTTCGAATGGAGGCACCTTCCACAGATCGGCGTCGTTGACTTCGACCGTATCCATATGGGAATCGAACTGAATAACTGTCGGACCGTTTCCGACCCGGCCGATCACATTCCCGGCTCTGTCGATTGTCACATCGTCAAAATTCAGTTCTTTCATTTTATCGGCGATCAGCTCCGCAAAATTTCCTTCCTGATCCGAATAGCTCTGTGTTTTTACCGCCTCTGACGCAAAATCAAGAAGGCTTCTCCCGTATTCGCTGTTTTCCATCTGCTCAACTCTCCTGAGATTTATTTGATACGTTTAATATATTGCGAAAGAGAGGATAGGTATAGTAAGATAATCGCAGATAATATCGCAATATTGTTTAATCGTGATTTTGATAATATTATATTGAGATTTAATATAAGTATATTGAGGAGAAGAGATGCAGGTCTACAATATCCCGATCGATGCGGATAAAAAAGAGAATACGCGGCATGGAGATATTTCACTTCCGATGGCGATATACGAAACAGACCCGAAAAAAAATATTCTGGGATTTGTCAACTGGCACTGGCATGAGGAGCTGCAGTTTATGCGCGTATTAAAAGGATCCGTAAAGGTCAGGCTAAACACAACGGAATTCCTTTTGAACACCGGCGACGGCGCCTTTATCAACACCGGCGTTCTCCATACGATAAAATCGGCTTCCGAAACGGAATGTCTCTATCTGTGCCTGGATGTAAATCCGGCTATCCTCGGCGGCTTTTCCGGGAGCCTGCTGGAACAGAGCTGCGTGCGGCCATATTTGCGCGATCCGGATTTCACCTGCGAGCTGCTGCCTCACAGTGACCCTGAAAATCGTGGTATGCTGGATCTTCTCACGGAAATCGACACGTTGTACCACTCGGATCTGCCCAGACGGGCGCTGGATCTGCAGATCAGTCTTCTTCAGCTCTGGCGGCAGCTGCTGGATCATCATTACGGAGAACAATCCGAACCTGCAGTGTTCCGCAAGGACGCGAATGAAGACCGGATCAAAGCGATGCTCACGCTGATCCATACCGGTTATCCGGAAAAACTGACGCTGGAGGATTTCTCAGCCGCAGCGCATCTGAGCAGAAGCGAATGCTGCCGCTTTTTTAAACAGCACGTGGGCATGACGATCTTCGACTACCTGACAAGCTGCCGGCTCGAGCAGAGCATCCGCGCGCTGGCGGAATCCGACGACAGTGTCAGTACCATCGCGATGAACTGCGGATTCGGAAGCTCGAGCTACTATATCGGGTGTTTCAAGAAAAAAACAGGGATGACGCCGCTGGCCTGGAGGAAAAAAAACGCGAAGCCGTAACCCGGAATAAATCCGGAACGTCTTCGCGTTTTTGAGTCTTTATTTTAGCATATTTTGAAAATATTGTCCAAGAGCTCGAATCAGGAGCATCCTGTGGTGGTCCCGCAGTCCATGCAGACCTTGCACGTCCCGTTGCGGATCATATTGTCTCCGCCGCAGGTGCTGCAGACTTCCCCGTACAGGCGTTCCCCGTTCTGCCTGGCGTCTTCTGCCGGGGTCAGCGTTTCTTCCGGCGGCGCCGCCGGTACCGAGTCTCCGAGGCTTAACACCATCTGCATCGGCTGGGTCACCGTTTCCGCGCCGGGCTTGACCTGGCACATCGTGTAGTCGCCGCATTCGATGTCGATCACCTTCGAGATCAGATCGGAGATGGAGCTCGCGAACTTGATGTACGGGTGACGCGTAACGAATCCCGACGGTTCGTATTTCTGTCCCCGAAGCATCGTCGAGATGTTTTCCGGCGGGATGTTGTACTGGAGCATATGGGAGATCGCCTTCGACAGCGACGCCAGCAGTCCCTTGACCACCGTGCCGTCCTTGTCGGTGGAGACGAATATTTCCGCCATCTTCCCGTCTTCGTAGAAGCCGATCGTGATGTACAGCTCGATCCCGTCTATCTTCGCGGAGTGGGTACGGCTCATCCGCATCCCTTCCGGACGGTGTCTGACCGGAACGACGTTTTGATGATCCTTCGCGTATTTGAGAAGCTCGTCGTAGCTCAGGTCTTCAAGCTTCGTGTTTCTGTTGTTTTTCAGGTCCTGTCCCGTAGACAGCGGCTGGATCGCCTTGCAGCCGTCTCTGTACAGCGCGATCGCCTTGCAGCCTGTCAGATACGCCAGCAGATTGACGCGCTTGACGTCGTCCACAGTGGCGGTGGCCGGCAGATTGACGGTCTTCGAAACGGAGCCCGAGATCATCGGCGTAATCGCCGCTACCATGCGGACATGGCCTTCAGGGCTTATTTCATTGGCAGTTTCGAACACCGGATAGTGTTCCGGCTTCAGATGCGGCGCGCCGTGAAGCGAGAAGTTTCTGAGCATTCCGCTCTCATCCTTCTCGAGCATATAGTCCATGATTTCCGCGGACTCTTCCAGCGTATAACCGAGAGTCTTCAGCGCCGTTTCGACCACCGGATTGACGATTTCCATCGATCCGCCGCCCACGAGCTTTTTATACACGACGTTCGAGTAGAAGGGTTCCGCCGATGTCGCTCCGCAGTCCATTGCAAAGGAAATGGTCCCTGTGGGCGCGATAACGCTGACCTGGGCGTTGCGGTACCCGTATTCCTCGCCGCTGTCGATCGCGTCTCTCCACGCATCTCTGACCCGCATGCTGACGTTTTTAAAGCCCCTCTTCTCCAGCAGCGCATGGTCTATTCTAAAAGGCTTGTAGCCGAGATCCTCGAAGGGCGTATCCAGCTCTCCCGCGACTCTCGCGTGATTGCGGATCACCCGCTTCATGTACTTCGAGTTGATATCGTACATCGGGAACGGCCCCGCCTTCTGGGCCATCAGCGCGGAGACGTAGTACGAATGACCCGTCATGATTCCGGTAAGCGCCGAAATCAGGTTTCTGGCTTCGTCCGAATCGTACGGAAGCCCCAGCGCCATGATCAGCGAAGAGACGTTCGCAAGCCCCAGCCCCGTTGTACGGAACTGGAACGAACGTTCCGCGACATCCTCTGTCGGGAACTGTCCCCAGTAGATCGACGATTCCAGCACCAGCTGGATCAGCCCCGCGATATGCGAGTAGCGTTCGATATCGATCTTTCCGGTTTCAGGATCGAAGAAACGGTAAATGTTGATCGACGCGAGATTGCAGGCCGTGTTGTCGAGGAACGCGTATTCCGAACACGGATTCGTCGCATTTATCCGGTTCGCAGGATTCGTGATGTCTCCGTCCGTTCCCGCAGGACACGTATGCCAGGCGTTGAACAGATCGTCGAACTGCAGTCCCGGATCCGCGCATTCCCACGCAGCCTGGTTGATTTCGTCCCAGATATCCTTCACGTTGACAATCCGGTCCGCGCTTTCGTCGACACGGCCGATGAGCTTCATCTTCTGATCAGGATCCTTCGGCAGCGCTCTCACGCTGTCCATGAAGCTCTTGTTCACCCGCACCGAGTTGTTCGCGTTTTGTCCTGCGACAGTCTGATAGGCTTCCCCGTCGAGAGACGTGTCGTAGCCCATCTTGCCCAGCGCCTTCGCCTTCTTTTCTTCATGAGCCTTCCAGTCGATAAAGCTTTCGATTTCCGGATGATCGACATTGACGATAACCATCTTTGCAGCCCGTCTCGTCGTTCCGCCGGACTTGATCGCTCCCGCATTCCTGTCAAGACCCTGCAGGAAGCTCATAAGCCCCGAGGACTGTCCGCCGGAGAGCAGATGCTCCCCTTCCGCGCGCAGCGGCGAGAAGTTCGTACCGACGCCGGACCCGCCCTTAAACAGCTTCGTTTCGCTGACATAATGGTCCGAGATCGAACTCTTCCCCAGCAGCTGGTCCGTGATGGACAGGATAAAGCAGGCCGACGCCTGAGTGCGCGTATAACGGTCCTCCGATTCGACGACCTTCCCGCTCTTCTCATCATAATAATACAGATCGTCCTTGCTGCCCGAAATCCCGTACTTGCGCTTGATCCCGGTATTGAACCACTGAGGCGAATTCGGCGCCCACATCTGGCTCAGCAGCGCGAATACGACTTCGTCATAAAAGATCTGACGCTGCTCGTCCGTTTCGATAATGCCCTCTTCGACCAGCGCATCCGCCCAGAAGCCCACCAGACGATCCGCGACCTCGCGCATCGAATGTTCGTACCCCAGACCGTTGGGAATCCCTCTGCGTCTGAAATATTTGCTTGCAATAATATTGCAGGCATTCTGAGAATATTCCTCCGGAAATTCAAGGTGCTTGAGATCGAAGATCGTTTCACCCGTTTTAAAGTTCTTCATATCGACATCGACGTATCTCCAGTCGAACAGGTCGTAGACGGTCTTCTCCGGATGACCCTCCAGCTCCTTCGTAAAGTCGCGTCTGAAAATATCGCCGATCGTCTTTTTCGCTTCGATCTCGTTCACTTTTATCTCCTTATCCGTTGCTAGCGTTTTATAATTGATTCAGAAAGCCGCACAATATCTCGTGCGGCTGCTATTACATTCTACTACATTTAGTGTTCTGCGCATGTACTAATCTACATACGCCAAATTTTTATACCCCGTCAGCGCCGTTCTGCGCTGAGGGTCCATTTCATAAGATAAAAGAATTTTAATATTATTTCAAGTCTTGATTTTTTCAGCCGCTTCCACTGCCCCGCCTGAACGGCAGATAATCGCAGATTCTGATTCGTTTTACACTCCCCGCCGCCTGTTTTCAGACTGCCCTCCGCATTTTCAGTTCTGCCGGCTGTTTTCAATTTCTGCCCGATAATGAAAAACTGCGGAAGCCTGAGCTTCCGCAGTAAGTGTAATAAATATCGAATTCTTTGTTACTTGTCTTTCTTCTTGCCGAAATTCAGCTTGTTTTCGTTGCCGTTCTTCAGTCTGACAATGTTCGCCCTGTGCTGCCACAGGACAGAAACCGCCATAAAGATCGCAAACACCAGCTCCGGCGGTCTGCTCAGATGATGAACGATCAGGACGACAAACGGAACCGCAACGATACCCGTCATCGAACCTACCGACATAATCTTCGTCGACAGCATGAATACGAGACCGATAAGTATCCCGAATATTCCGCAGAACCAGTCGTACATCAGAAACGCGCCGATGGTTGTGGAAACGCCCTTGCCGCCTCTGAAATGGAGGAATACCGGCCAGTTATGACCCGCGATAACCGCCATGCCGGCTCCCGCAACCCACCATTCCGAAAAACCGAAGGCTCTCGCAGCCCAGACACAGAAAGCGCCCTTAGCCGCGTCTCCGACAAAGACCCAGAACGCCATCGCGCCGCCCTGTGTCCTGAGGACATTGGTCATGCCCGCGTTTCCGCTTCCGTAATTGCGGATATCCACGTTCTTTTTCTTCTTGACCAGGATATAGGCGAAATCAAGATTTCCGATCAGATAAGATACGATAATCAGCAGTACGCCGTACCAGGGATTCATTGCTCTTCTCCGTTCCCGGCAGCTCCGTCATGTGATTCGCGGACTCTGCCGATTAGCTCTTTGACTTTTGAAGTGACCATACCGTAATTTTCCCGCTGATGCGGAACGGTACAGCCCGTACAATCTTTAATACCCGTTTCAGTATACCTGAAATTTCCTCCGCAGTCTTCCCCTAACGCGTAAAGCGGACAGTAGCAGAACAGGCAGTTAAAGTTGTCTGGGCTGTCAGTAGCATGACACGGAAAATATTCGCATGCTTTATGCTGAAAAAATTTATAATTCTCGCTCTCACTCATTCAGACGAGCGCGCCTCCCCGTTCGAAGGCTTCGATGTTGATGTCGACAAACTTAGGCTTAACGTTGGCAGCGATAATCCCGGGCCAGTCAATATCGTCAAGCTTCATCGACTTAACGACGGCGCCCAGCAGAATCACGTTCATAACCTTCGGATTTCCCAGCTCTTCGGCCATATCGGTCGCGTTGATCACGTTCACTCTGACCTTGTCCTTCAGCGCTTCGAGGATCCCGGCAGGATACGGCGTCTTTCCGATTACCACCGGCAGCGGCCAGATCTTCGTATCGTTGACGATGACGATCCCGCCCTTCTTCAGGTAGTCGAGGTAGCGCATCGCTTCCATTTCTTCGAAGGCGACGATAATGTCCGCGGTGCCCCGTTCGATAACCGGCGACTGAACGTCGTCCCCGTAACGGACCTGCGAGAGAACCGTGCCGCCGCGCTGGCTCATTCCGTGGATTTCGCTCATCTTGACATCGTAGCCGGCTTCCATAAGCCCCGTTGTCAGAAGCTTCGCCGCAGTGATCGTACCCTGTCCGCCTACACCGGACAGAAGAATATTCTTAGTTTCCATAGTTTACTCCTGTTCCGCGACGGAGATCGCATTCATCGGGCAGATCTGCAGGCAGACCTCGCAGCCCAGACACATATCCGCGAGGATTCCGGATTTTCCGGCTACCGTCGAATTGAACGCCAGAGCCGGACAGCCGGATTTCAGACATTTCTTGCAGCCGACACATTTGTCCGTATCGACGACGCAGTGCTTTCTGAAGGCAGCCGGGAATTCTTCCTTATCCGCCTGGGAGAAGCGCTTGAGCGCGCAGGGCCAGCGGGTGATGACTACCGACGGTTCGTCCAGCGATGCGCCCCATTCCAGCGCTTCCTTCGTCGCTTCGAGATCGTTCGGATCTACTGTCTTAACATTCCTGATTCCCAGCGCTCTGACAATTTCGCCGATATCCGCGATCGGAGCCGCGTCACCCGCATCGTCGACAAGGGCGAGGGCAAGGGCGCGACGATGCAT
>CALMRA010000137.1 GCA_937872065.1 uncultured Eubacteriaceae bacterium
AGCGGTACGACTGCGCCGTCATAGTTTTCTTCGATGTACGCTTTGACTTCGTCGGACTGGAGGACCTTCATGAGTTCCTTGATCTTTTCGGAGTCTTTTTCGTCTGAGCGGATCGCGATGATGTTCGCGTAGGTCTTCGCGGCTTCTGAATCCGCTTCTTCCTTCGCGAGGGCGTCGGAGACCTTCAGGCCTGCGTCGATGGCGTAGTTGCCGTTGATGACGGCCATGTCCACGTCTGCGAGGGAGCGGGAGATCTGTGCGGCTTCAAGCTCCTGGATATCCAGATTGAGCGTGTTTTCGACGATATCGTTCTTCGTCGCGGAGAGTCCCGCGCCGTCTTTAAGCTTGATCAGACCCTGGGATTCCAGCAGCAGCAGCGCCCGGGCTTCGTTGGTGGTGTCGTTGGGAACGGCGATTACCGCGCCGTCCGACAGCTCCGCGATGCTGGCGGTCTTGCCTGCGTAGAGGCCTAAGGGTTCGTAATGGACGGTTCCGGCCGAGATCAGGTCGGTTCCGTTCTGTTCATTATAGTCTTCGAGGTACGGCAGGTGCTGGAAATAGTTCGCGTCGATTTCGCCGTTGGCCAGCGCAACGTTGGGCTGCACGTAGTCGGTGAATTCCTTGACGACGAGGGTATATCCGTCTGCTTCCAGCGCTTCCTTCACTGAATTCAGGATTTCCGCGTGGGGGGTCGGCGAAGCGCCGACGGTAATTGTTTTGTCTTCGCTGTCCGCGCTTGCTCCGCAGCCTGCGAAAAGCAGGACCGCCGCAAGAAGGATTGCGATAACTGATGTCACTTTCTTCATGGCTTCTCCTTAAGTCTGATTGTTCCGGTTTTCCGGTTTAACCTTAATTAAAGCAGATATAGCCCTTAAAGTAAAGTACAGCTAACCGCGTTTTATGACAAATATTTCTCACTTGCGCTTGTCTTCGTGGGACGCGAGCCGCATTCCGATTTCCTGGAAGATCTGAACGACGACAACGAGGAGCACGACGGTGACGATCATGATGCCCGTTTCGTAGCGGTAGTAGCCGTAGCGGATCGCGATGTCGCCGAGTCCGCCGCCTCCGACAATGCCGGCCATCGCGGAGTATCCGAGGATCGTGGTGACGGCGATCGCCGCGCCCACTGTAAGGCTTGGAAGGGCTTCCGGAACGAGGACCTTCGTGACGATCTGCATCGGGGACGCGCCCAGCGAGAGGGCGGCTTCGATGAGTCCCGGGCTTACTTCCTTCAGGGAGGATTCGACCATACGGGCGACGAAGGGGAAGGCTGCGATAACCAGCGGCACGATGGTGGCGTTGGGGCCGATGGTGGTCCCGACGATAAGCCTTGTCAGGGGCATGATCGCGATGAGCAGGATCAGGAACGGGATGGAGCGCATGATGTTTACGATCACGTCCAGGACCTTGTACAGCACCGGACGGGGCGCGATACCGTCTTTCGCGCTGGTCACGAGGAGGACGCCCAGGGGCAGTCCGATCACGTAGGCGAGCACTGTGGACAGCACGGTCATATAGAGTGTCTGGAGGAGTCCCTCCCAGATCATGTTTACGGTTGTGGCATCAAACATTGCTTAATTCCTCCACGATGAGTCCGCGGGCGCGCAGGAAGCCGATGACGTGCTCCGCGGTGCTGTCGTCCTCCGGAAGCTGAATAATCATCTGGCCGATGGCGGTCCCGTTCAGGTTCTTCATATCCGCGAACATGATGTTGACGAGAGCCTTGCACTCGAGGATCATATCGGCGAACACAGGTTCGTAAGAGGATGCGCCGTCAAACACGATGCGGATCGCGCGCTGTCCGACCTTTCCGTTAAAATCGCCTTCGGGGTAGATCATCCTGCGGGCGATGTCCGTCTGGGGATTGTTGAAGATCTGCTCGACGGTCCCGGTTTCCGCAATGCGGCTGTTGTCGATGATCGCGACGTTGGTGCAGATTTCTTCGACGACGGCCATTTCGTGGGTGATGACAATAATGGTGATCCCGAACTTCTTGTTAAGCTCCTTCAGAAGATCGAGGATCTGCCTGGTGGTCTTCGGGTCGAGGGCCGAGGTCGCTTCATCGCAGAGGATGACCGACGGATTGTTGGCGAGGGCGCGTGCGATGGCGACGCGCTGCTTCTGGCCGCCTGAGAGCTGTGCCGGGTAGGAGTCCGCCCGGTCGGAGAGCCCGACGATCTCGAGAAGCTCGAGGGCGCGTTTCTTCGCGGCGTCCTTCTCCTGCCCGGTGATTTCCAGGGCGAAGAGGACGTTCTGGAGAGCGGTGCGCTGCTCCAGCAGATTGAACTGCTGGAAGATCATGCCGATCTGCCAGCGGGCGCGGCGAAGCTCCTTCGGTTCGAGAGCATTGAGATCCCTGCCGTCAAAATAGACGGTTCCTTCGGTGGGGCGTTCAAGCAGGTTCATGCAGCGGACGAGTGTGGATTTGCCCGCGCCGGACAAGCCGATGATCCCGTAGATATCTCCCTTCTGAATGGTCAGGTTAATGTCCCGCAGGGCGGTCACCGTGCCGCCGGCGGTCTGAAAGCTTTTGCTCAGATTTTCGATGCGGATCGCGGGAACAGCCCGCGATTCCTGTGTAATAGTAGTGTTAGCCATGGGTCTATTATACCGTATGAAAGCTTCCTGCTTAAGTCTATATTCAGCCGCGTGAGACATGATAAAATAACACTTAATAAAAGATGCATATACGTAACTTCATGGTACGTAAACGTAATAGATCTAATACAAGGAGATTATATGGGATATAAACAGGATTTCATCAAATTCATGGTCCGCAGCGGCGTGCTTACCTTCGGAGACTTCATCACGAAAAGCGGACGCCCGACGCCCTACTTCGTAAACACCGGGAACTACCGGACCGCGTCGCAGATCTCGACGCTCGGGACCTACTATGCGGCCTGTGTCGTGGAAAACGTCGGAGAATTCGACCTGATGTACGGACCTGCGTACAAGGGAATCCCGCTGGTCACGACGACGGCGGTATCCATGTGGCGCGACTACGAAAAGGATGTTCCCTACTGCTTTAACAGAAAAGAAGCGAAGGACCACGGCGAAGGCGGAAGCATCGTCGGAGCCAAGCCGAAGGACGGCGACAAGGTGATTATCATCGAAGACGTCATCACGGCGGGAAGCTCCGTCCGGGA
>CALMRA010000138.1 GCA_937872065.1 uncultured Eubacteriaceae bacterium
ATTGCTTTTTATGAAGAAAGAGCACAGGGCGGTTTCGGTCTGATTTATACCGGAGCGTTTGTCGCTCTGAATGAAGCAGATAATTTTAACCCGGGCGGAATCGCGCCCCTCCGTAATCCTCAGGCATTTATCCACGGCGCCCGAGACCTGACCGACAGATGTCATCTTTACGGCAGCAGAATTTTCGGAGAAGTAACCTTCGGCCACGGCCGCAACAGAGGAGAAAAGACACCTCCTCCGGCAGAAATGCTCGGCGCTCCCGGGAAAATGACCCGTGCTTACACAACGGAAGAGATCAAAGAAAAAATAAAAGCGATGGTCGAAACGGCAGTCGTCCTGAAACAGGCAGGCTTCGACGGTGTTGACGTCCACGGACTTCACTGGGGATACGTTCTCGAACAGTTCATATGGGATATGACCAACACGCGGGACGACGAATACGGCGGAAGTCTTGAAAACAGACTGCGTCCATGCAAAGAAATCATCGAAGGGATCAAAGAAGCCTGCGGTAAAGACTTTCCTGTCACGATCCGCGTGGACGCAGAATCTTACATCTCCAGCCTGAATATGCCTACGATGAATCCTGAACAGGAAGCCGGTATCAACCTGGAAAAAGCTGTGAAAATCGCGAAGTTTCTAGAAAGCTGCGGCTATGATGCGATCATGGTAGACTGCGGCGTATACGAATCTCTGTTCTACGGAGAATCTCCGATGTACATCGAAAAAGGCTACACGATTCCAATGGCGAAAGCATTTAAAAGGGAACTGAAGGTGCCCGTTATCGTCACCGGCAGCCGTCTGGACGAAGAAGAATACCTGATTCAATCCGTTCAGGAAGACACCGGCGATGCTGTGGCTCTGGGCCGCGCCGCACTGGCCGATCCCTTCTTACCGAAAAAATATGAAACCGGAAAGATTGACGATGTGCGCCCGTGCATCGGCTGCAACAGCTGCATCCAGACTATGGCAGCAGGCCTGAAGCTGGAATGCGCAGTGAATCCGATGCTTGGGAAAGAAGGCAGAGTGTCCAGGCCCTCCGAACCTAAGAAAATAATCGTGATCGGAGGCGGAGCGGCCGGTATGGAAGCTGCCAGAACACTTAAACTGAAAGGCCACGACGTATCTGTTTATGAAAAATCAGATCATCTCGGCGGAAACCTGAAGGCTGCCGGTGCACATTCGTTCAAACACGACGTAGAACGACTGAATCAGTGGTATCAGAAACAGTTGGATAAGCTTCAGATCCCGGTGAAACTTAATCATGAAGCAACAGCCGAAGAACTGCTGGACTTAAAACCGGATACGGCAGTTTTTGCAGTAGGATCGAAACCGAAGGAACTGAAATTCGAAGGCTCCGACCTGCCGAAGGTCATGAACTGCCTGGACGGTATCTTTAATGAGGACGAAATCGGAGATGACGTTGTCGTTGTCGGCGGCGGACAGATCGGCTGCGAAACGGCTCTGTCCTTATCCAGAGCAGGAAAACACGTCACGATTGTCGAATTTATGGATAATATACTCAGCGCGGGAGCCGCCGTTCCGTTTATGAACAAAGCCGCGCTCCAGATGCTTCTTGCTCAGGAAAACGTAGCGATCAGGACCGGAACGAAAATCGAATCCGTCGATAATGACGGTGCGAATGTGGTCACAAATGAAGGCGAAGCAGAAAAAATCAAGGCTGACAACGTGATCCTGTCAGTCGGTATGGTTCCGA
>CALMRA010000139.1 GCA_937872065.1 uncultured Eubacteriaceae bacterium
CAGCAGATAATAAAATCTTTTTACAGAAAAACTACATTGTGTTGTAAACTTAAAGCAGAATAATGGAGAAACAGATGAAAGATAAGAAAAAAGAGTCCGTCCGCGAGATCTGCGACAAAGGGATCGCCGGAATCCATATTGAAGAACGTCTGCTCCCGGAACAGATTCCGGCACTGGACCTGTATATGGATCAGCTGATCACGCTGTTCGAATCCTCGATGCCTCATCAGCGAAGAACTCCAGATGACAAGCTCATCACGAAGCCGATGGTCAATAACTATATCAAGAACAAGCTGCTGCCCCCGGCCGAAAGAAAAAAGTACAATCAGGACCACCTGATGAAGCTTTCGATGCTGACGCGTACCAAGCAGTGTGCGAATCTCGAAGATATCAAACGGATCTATTCGGCGCTGCCTGACAATATCAGCGCATTGTATCCCGAATATCTGAAAATAGCCGGCGATCTCGATGCTGACCTGACGGATTATGTTGACAGAGCGGCAGGGCGGATTGACGAAGCTGAGCTCGACGAAAAGACTGCCGCCGCTCTTGCTGTACAGTTCCTGTACGAGAGCAGCGCGGAGCTTCGCAGACTTGCGGAAGCGCTGTCCGACCGTCTGCTTGTTGAAGATGCACCGCCGGAAGAACCGGCACTGAAGCGAAAGCTTCAGAACAGAGAAGCTAAGGAAAACAAAGAAGAAAATAAAGAATAAGAAAGAACCGAAAGGGAGAGAGAATGAATACTGTACTGATCACCGGCGCTTCAGCCGGCATCGGCTATGAGTTTGCAAAAATATTTGCCGAAAACGGATGGCGTCTGATTATCGCAGCCCGCAGACCGGAAAAGCTCGAAGCGGCGGCACAGAAGCTTCGCAGTGAATACAATGCCGAGGTTTACGACTTCCCTGCCGATCTTTCAAAGCCGGACGGTCCCACACAGCTTTATGAACGGATCATCAGTGAAGGACTGCAGATGGACGCTCTTATCAACAATGCGGGCTCCGGGTGTTACGGCAAGTTTGTGGAAACCGATCCGAAGGAATTCCACCGGATGATCAGTCTGAACATTACCGGACTGACTCTTCTGACCCGCTGCATTCTTCCCGATATGATCGCTCGGGGATCGGGAAAGATCCTGAACGTCTCGAGTCTCGGCGGATTCCAGCCCGATCCCTTCGGTGCGGTCTACGGCGCTACGAAAGCCTATGAACTCATGCTCACGGAAAGTCTGTACGGAGAACTCATCGGAACCGGAGTAACCGTCACGGCGCTGTGTCCCGGACCGACGAAGTCGGAATTTGCCGAAATTTCAGGGAAGCGCGAAGCAGGATTTGCCGCCGATACCCGCGCTGTCGCAAAAGCCGGCTACCGCGCTCTGATGCGAGGGAAGCTCGTCGAAGTCCCGACCTGCAAATACAAGATGGAAACCGCAGCCATGAAGCTGATCTCGATCAAGCTCAGAGCCCGCATCGTCCGCATGTGGCAGTCCAGACAGAAATAACAGTCTAATATGAAAATTTCCCGGGGATAAAAAAACCGTATCTTCCGGGAAATAAAAAAATCGCAGCCGTTGAGCTGCGATTTTTTATTTGCGTATTTAGTTTGATCAGGCGTCAAGTGCGTAGGACAGTCTGGAAATAATATCCGAACCGTAGAACTGAAGTCCGTTGATCTTGTTGCCCGCGCTGTCTCTGACTTCGAAATGCAGATGAGCGCCAGTGCTCCAGCCTGTGGAACCTTCGTAGCCGATCGTTTCGCCTGCGGAAACTGTCTGTCCGACGCTTACCGCGATCGATGAGAGATGGCCGTACATCGTGACATAGCCGTCAGTCGTAGAAATCGTTACACAGTTGCCGTAGCCGCCGTAGCCGCCCGCCTGTGTGACCGTACCGGACTGAGCCGCTACAATGTTCGCGCCGTAGGCTGCCGCGATATCCGTTCCGCCGTGATCCGTAGATCCGACACCGCCCGGCGATTCACGGGTTCCCATCAGGCTCGTGATCAGGAATGCGTTCGATGCGCTCGCATCGATAGGCCATGTCCAGCCGCTGCTTGCAAGCGATCCTGCCTGTGTCGAAGCGACCTGCGAATAGCTGCTTGTCGAAGAAGATGCAGACTTTTCAAGCTGTTCGACGAGATCCTTGTTTTCAGCAAGCTGAGCTGCAAGGTCCGCCTGAGCCGATTCCGATTCCGCTCTTGCAGTTTCAATTGCCGCCTTGTCATCTTCAAGCTTCTGCTTCGCATCAGCGATGACATTCTTCGTGTTGATAAGCTGATTCTGTGCTGTCTTGTCCGCTTCCATTACGTCTTTCGAAAGATCGAAGTATGAAAGCATATCTGTAAGATTATCCGAAGAGAAAATCATTTCCAGATAACCGTCGTTTCCGTACATATACATCGCACGCA
>CALMRA010000140.1 GCA_937872065.1 uncultured Eubacteriaceae bacterium
AAAGCCTCGAAAAGGCTGCCGCTAAGATGGGCGTCAGGATCAAGGTAGAAACCCAGGGAGCCGACGGCGCGCAGAACGTGATTACGGCGAAGGACGTTGCGGGTGCGAAGGGCGTGATTATCGCAGCAGATAAAAACGTAGACCTGAGCAGATTTAACGGAAAGCCGGTTCTGTCAACGAAGGTAGCCGACGGAATCCACAAGCCGGAAGAACTGATTGAAAAGGTACAGAGCGGAGCCGCTCCTGTCCATCACGGAGACGGAACGTCGGTTTCAGCCGAGGTTTCGACAGAAAGCTTCGGACATCAGATATACAAGCACCTGATGAACGGCGTCTCCTACATGCTGCCCTTCGTTATCGGCGGCGGGATCCTCATCGCTCTCGCTTTCCTGTTCGACGACTACAGCATCGACCCCTCGAATTTCGGTAAAAACACCGAGCTCGCGGCGTATCTGAAGACTATCGGCGAATTTGCGTTCAATATGATGCTGCCCATCCTCGCAGGCTTTATCGCGATGAGCATCGCGGACCGTCCCGGACTGGCAGTCGGCTGCATCGGCGGTCTCGTCGCCAAGGCGGGAACGACATTCTTAAATCCCGCAGGCGGAGACGTCAACTCCGGTTTCCTCGGCGCGCTTCTCGCAGGTTTTATCGCAGGCTACGTCGTACTCGGACTGAAGAAGGCCACGAAGCGTTTCCCGAAGTCCATCGACAGCATACGGCCCATGCTCATTTATCCTGTTTTCGGAATACTGATCACAGCAGTGTTGATCACAATGATCAACCCGGTGGTCGGCGCGATCAACACGGGTCTGAACAACGCGCTTGCAAGCATGAACGGATCCAGCAAGATTCTCCTGGCCGTTATCGTAGCCGGCATGCAGTCGGTCGATATGGGCGGCCCCGTCAACAAGGCGTCCTACGTTTTCGCAACCTCACAGCTTGCGGAAGGCAATTTTGAAATTATGGCTGCGGTTATGGCCGGCGGAATGATCCCGCCCCTCGTTATCGCGCTGTGTACAACAATCTTTAAGAATCGTTTCACGAAGGCGGAACGCGAATCCGGTCTCGTCAATTACATCATGGGTCTCTCGTTTATTTCAGAAGGCGCGATTCCCTTCGCAGCTTCTGATCCGATCCGCGTAATCCCGTCCTGCATCGTCGGCTCGGCTATTACAGGAGGTCTGTCCATGGC
>CALMRA010000141.1 GCA_937872065.1 uncultured Eubacteriaceae bacterium
ACCGGTAAACGTCAATGATGATCCGATTAAATCTGATTCGTCAAATAAGACGAATGAAGCCATTGCGATTGAACAGCCTGTAAAAGGCAGAGTGATTCCGCTGTCAGAAGTCAAGGATCCTGTCTTTTCAGAAGGCGTACTCGGCAGAGGCATCGCGATCGAACCGGCAGAAGGAATGGTGACTTCACCTGTCGACGGAACAGTCACCGCGCTGCTGCCGACTTCACATGCGGTCGGGATCAAAGCGGATAACGGCGCTGAAATTCTGATCCATGTCGGAATGGACACGGTGGAACTGGACGGCAAGTATTTTAAGGCCTTTGTTCAGAACGGAGACAGGGTTGTCAAGGGTCAGGATCTGATCTCTTTCGATATCGATAAGATTAAGGCGGCCGGCTATTCGACCATCACGCCGGTTGTTATCACCAATTCAGATATCTATGAAAACATCCGGGAAAATGAAACGAATAACGGTGCGGCTGTTCTCGTTATCGCGTAGAATCATGATCAATAAAAAGGAGCAATATATGAAATTCCCCGAAAACTTTTTATGGGGCGGCGCGACCGCCGCGAATCAGTGCGAAGGCGGCTGGGACGAAGACGGCAAGGGTGCGTCGGTGTCCGACATGTGTACGGTGGGATCCGCCGTAGTTCCGCGGCGCGTCACGGCAGTCCTCGAACCGGACACCTTATATCCGAGTCACGAAGCGATCGATTTTTATCATCATTATCAGGAAGATATCGCGCTGTTTGCGGAGATGGGATTCAAAATATACAGAATGTCCATCAACTGGACGCGCATCTTCCTGACCGGCATGGAAAATGAACCGAACGAAGAAGGTCTCGCGTTCTATGACAGGGTTTTCGACGAATGCGCTAAGTACGGAATCGAACCCCTTGTCACGCTGTCTCATTACGAAATGCCCTATGCCCTCATTGAAAAGGGCAACGGCTGGGAAAGCCGCGAGGTCATCGACCTGTTCATGAAATACGTAAAGACCGTGTATGACCGCTATCAGGACAAGGTCAGATACTGGCTCACCTTCAACGAAATCAACGCCGGGTCGATGACATTCGGCGCGACGACGTCTACCGGAACGATTCAAGGCTATTCGGGAACATTCGCGGAGGTTCCCGACAAGCCGCAGACACGTTTTCAGGCCCTGTATCATATGCTGCTGGCTTCTGCAGAGGCTGTAAAGCTGGCTCATGATGAATATCCGCAGTATAAAATCGGAAATATGGTCGGTTTTCTGACGACCTATCCCGCGACCTGCAATCCGGACGATATTCTCGAATCCCAGAACGAAATGCGGATCAAGAACTGGCTGTGCTCGGACATTCAGGTGCGGGGCGCCCTTCCGGCATATGCGGACCGTTACTTTAAGAAGATAAATGTATCGCTTGTCAGAGAAGACGGCGACGATGAAATTCTTAAGGATGGCAGAGTTGATTTCTATACCTTCAGCTATTACATGAGCACCTGCGCCAGCGCAGATGATAATGCGGAAAAAGCGATCGGAAACCTGATCGGGGGCGTCGTCAATCCGTATCTGGAAAGCAGCGACTGGGGATGGCAGATTGACCCGAAGGGACTGCGCTACACGTTAAACGAAATCTACGACAGATATGAGATTCCGATTATGGTCGTCGAAAACGGCCTCGGCGCATACGATAAAATCGAAGAGGACGGCTCGATCAACGACGATTACCGCATCGACTATCTGAGAAAGCATATCGAACAGATGGGAGAAGCGATTCAGGACGGCGTAGATCTGATCGGTTTCACGCCCTGGGGCTGCATCGACCTCGTCAGCGCATCGACCGGAGAAATGGCGAAGCGCTACGGCTTTATCTACGTCGACAAGTACGACGACGGGACAGGAGATCTGTCCCGTAAG
>CALMRA010000142.1 GCA_937872065.1 uncultured Eubacteriaceae bacterium
GATACTGATCCTTCGCCGTTCCGTGCTGCCAGTCGAAATAGTTGAGCTGGAGCTGAGCGAAATCCCACTGATGATGATCCGCGAAGCGCCTGAGGGTTTCCGGGTTTGCGTGACTTGAAAAACCGAAGTAACGGATTCGTCCGGCTTTCTGCTGTTCGAGAAAATAGTCGATGCAGCCGCTTTTCAGATAGTCGTCGACGTTTTCTTCGTTGAGCGAATGCAGCAGGTAAAAGTCGATATGGTCGGTTTTGAGCCGCCTGAGCTGTTCCTCGAAAACAGGGGCCGGATCGGGCGTCGCCTGGATATAGAACTTCGTCGCAAGGTAGTAGCTGTCCCGCGGATAGCCGCTTAGCGCGTCGCCGAGAAAGCGTTCGGATTCTCCGTCATTGTAGATATAAGCGGTATCGTAGTAGTTGATGCCGCTGTCCATCGCGTAGTCGATAATTTCCTGTGACTTGTCCCAGTCGATAAGCGCGTTCGGGCCGTAGGTTCCTTCCTTTGCGGGAAGCCTCATGTTTCCCATGCCGAGTCTTGACAGCTCGATATCTTTAAACGGTTTGTAGATCATCTGTTCTCCTGTCTTTTTTCCTTTACTCATAAATCAGCTCTGCTTGCTGTTCTCTATTAATAAACTTAATTACTGTTCTTTGCGGATCTCATACGTCAGCGCGTCCGAATAGGCGTTGAGCAGCTGGATCAGGCCTCCGTAGTTTTCGACGCCCATGCGCTCGACAACAGACTGGTCCAGTTTTAAGACCGGATCCAGCGCCCGGATCGCATACTCCCGGCCTTCCGCTGTAAAGCTGATCCTGCGTCCCCGTTTATCGTTCTCGTCCGGGATAAGCTCCACATAACCCCGGCGTTCCAGTGATTTAACCGTATTGTTGACAGTCTGCTTCGGCATCTGGTAATTCTCGCTGATTTCCTTCTGGGACATGGACGGTTCCATATACAGCGCGTACAGCGTCTGAATCAGATAGCTGTTCAGACCGTGTTCCTGATACCATTTCTGATATTGTCCGTTAGTCCGGCTCAGCGCGATATTCATCGCCTGTACCAGTTTTTCTTCCTGCGTCATCTTTTACCTCTGAAATACATGCGATTATAATAGTCTTTACAAGGACTATTATAATCCCTATGAGGACTAAAATCAATCTTTAGGATATTGTCCGCCGGCCATTATTTTGATAGAATAGTTAGCAGATACTAACTGTGAGATTCTACAGACCCCGCTTCCTGAGGTTTTTCGAAAATGAAACCACAGCCATGAAACAATGACCCGATTCGGGTCTTTATTTATTTTAGAAGAAAAATTTAGTCTGAACTAAGAATGTGTTTTCCGGATCTTACCATAAAACTGCGGAAAACGGAACAGGAGATATGATGGACAGCTGTCATTCGATGAAAACGACAGGGTACGAGCGTGAAGTTTT
>CALMRA010000143.1 GCA_937872065.1 uncultured Eubacteriaceae bacterium
TGTCGGCTGTGTCTTTCGTAAGCGTATACTCGGTAACCGGTATGAAGACAGGCGTTCCCAGCGTGATTTCGACATCGGCTGCTTTTGTCGGAACGGACAGAGCATCATCGGAAGTATCCACAATTGTCAGCTCCGTGATTTCCTCTGTTGTCACACCGAGTTCAAAGGAAGAGTAGAAGTCTATTTCTTCGCCGGCTGCCGCAACTTCATACGTTGCATTTTTCCTTCTGTCGCTGGTATTGCCTCCGGATACCTTCACGGTGTAAAGCGTCGCGGAGGCCATTTCGTTTTTCGGATAGACGAAAACGTCGCGAGTCGTCGTTCCTGCGATATCGCCCCGAGTATATGTATACGGCAGGATCACATAGAACGGAACGGAGCTTTCAGAGACCGTCACCGGATGAGCTGTTTCGACTACGAGATAGACCGCGTCGTCCAGATTTGTCCAGGTGACCACGCCCTTCTCGTCGGTCGTCTTCACCGTTTCCACTGCAGACCAGCCTGCCGGAAGACTCGCCGTGTTGGCAGTTGTCGCTGCCGGCAGGACGCCTTCGGAGGTTGTCGAATCCGCCGAGACACCCTTGAATGTGGACGGCGTCAGATTTGTCTTGTACAGCTGGAACGAGACGCCTTTAAGCGCAGAGCCTGTGGCCGGAGCACCTCAAGACCGTCTGTCTGTGTCGCGGCCCCCGTACCCTTCGTTTATTTCGTAAGTGTGATCGAATTTTTGGCCGGCGCCGGCACCGTCGGGTCGGCGTCCTCAGCAAAGGCGGAGCCCGGGATAACCGCAAGGGTCATTGCGATGACGAGAAGGAGAGTTCCGATTCTTGCCCGTACTTTTTTCATGATATTTCCTTTCGGTTATTTCGAATTTTCGATTTTAGTTTTATCAGAATCCGCTGTCCGTCAGCACGATAAGCAGGACGAGCAGCCTGCTCCTCTTCTTCTTCATAAGCATTTCCTTTCCTCAGACGGAGCGATTGAATCCAAAAAGCACAAAAGACGCCTCACGGGCGTCTATTAATAATCCTCAAAAATCCCCGCCCGATTTTTCAGGATACAGTTCACGACTGAATCTGATGTTTCGCAGGCGGAATCCAGCTATTCCACATCACGAAAGCGTCTTCATGTTATTTATATTACCGTTTAATTAAAGTTCAAGACAGTGACAGCGAACTTAAAAATAATATGTTTTTTTGAGCAGTATTTTACCTTTACAGCCGGTAAGCGGGGAAACCTGCGGCTGTTCAGGATTCGAATGCGGATATAACACTCAGGGTCAGATTTTTTAATTTGCTCGATTGTCCGTGGAGCATGAGCTCTCTGAGCTCCGACCTGCTGGAAACGTTGAGCTTTCCGTAGATAGACGATGTCAGATTGCGGATCCTGCCCAGTGAAAGTCCGAAATGAGACGCCGTCTCATCGTAGGTCGCGCCGTTGGCGATAAACATCGCGATCTGGCATTCCCTGAGGGGGAGTATCGCCATCTGGGCGCCGTTGATGTAGCTGTTTCGGAAAGAGATCCAGTTTTCCCAGACCTCGTTCCATTTGTCCAGGATCAGCTTTGAATATTTCGGGAACTTTTCCTCGACACATTGTTCGATAAATCCTCCGCAGTCGGCGAGAAACTCGACAAAGGGCATAATAATGCCGTCCGGAAGAGCGATATCCATTGCACGGGAAATATACCGGCGCGCTTCCTCCGTCTCCTTCAGTCCGAAATGTCCCACGGCGCACAGCAGAAAAATATAGACTTCGAGCACCGTGTACGTGTCTTTCCTGAGAATCAGCGCG
>CALMRA010000144.1 GCA_937872065.1 uncultured Eubacteriaceae bacterium
GACCGGCTGTCCGGAGGCGGAATCACAAACTTGCTGTCGATGATCGCGATGCTCAGCTGCTGCTTATTGCGGTAGCCTGTCTTGTTCAGAACGTGAGCGATATGGGTTCTGACGGTCGCTTCGGACAGACAGAGCTTTCTCGCGATATCCGCGTTATCCACGCTGTCGATGAGCAGACGCAGGACGCGCCATTCGGCTTCAGTGATGTCGTAGTTCGTCGTCTGCCCGAATCTTGCAGCCGGAACGCGCTCGGGATACACCGATTCGCCGGCCAGCGTCCGCTCGATCACATCCGCAAGCTCCTCGGGACTGCTGTCCTTATACCAGAAGCTTTCGACGCCGCAGTCGCGGGCGCGTTCGAGAGCGTCGTTTTCCACAGTCGAGGTCACGATCACGATCTTGATCTCCGGACTGCTGCGCTTGATAACGGCCGCGGCGTCCAGCCCGTTTTCATGATTCTCCGTGCAGATATCCATGAGGATCAGATCGACAGAGTGTCCCTGGCAGAAAATCTCGGCGGCAGCCGCGTTGCTGAGGGTGCCTGCGAGGGTGCACCGTCCGTCTGACTCGATGATGCTCTCCATATACTGTTTTTCAAGCCGCTGATCTTCTACGATAAGTATGCGGTTCACAGATATACCTCCTGTGCGACAGGCACGGTTGCGGTCAGTTCGAAGCCTGAATCGGCGCGCACGGTCATTCTACCGCCGACGTCTTCGATGCGGCGCCGCAGATTGCCCAGGCCGCCGCCTTCGGCCGGCGGTCCGGCAGGGGGAGTTCCGTTATTCGTAATAACCGCCGTCGCGGACTCTCCCCCGGTCCGGATGTCTGCGTAAAGCTCGGTTGCTCCGGCGTGGCGCACCGCGTTGGTCGCGCAGACGCGCATCGCGGTGATGAGCAGATAGTGAGCGCCGGGCTCCTCCGGAAATGTTCCGGTTGTAATCACCCGGAGATTCATGCTTCCGCACAGCTCACACAGCTCCGTCAGATAGTCTTTATGCGCTTCCTGTCCGTCGTCTTTTTCCAGCATCCACAGATTATCTTTCCATCGTGCGATTACCGGATCGGCCTGGGTCAGCGGTTTATTCTGAACCAGAATGCGTTCGACGACGGTAAGGCTGCTGCCGATTTCTTCATGAATGCGCATTTTCATCGTCAGTATTTCCTGCTCCCTGACCGCATCCTGAACATTATTGGCGTAGCGCCGCAGATTTCTCGACGCCTCCTGAAGCCTCTCCGTATCCTGAAGTACTTCCTGTCTTTTTGCATAAAGCTCGCTCACATCCGAAGCGGAGACCTGAGTCCAGCCGTTCGTGACGGCTTCTGTAAAATGCCAGACGGAGCCGTCTGACAGACAGTAGACGGCTCCGTCCCGAACCGCATCCGCCTGTTCCGGCAGCGCTTCGAGAGCCGTTTTAAGCTCCGAAATATGCTGAATGTCCCGGCCGGTTACGGCGTAAGCCAGGCGGTGCATGGTTCTGTTGCAGAGAACCGGAATCCCATTCCCGGTGAAAAAGCAGACGCCGTCCGGCAGATTGTCAAAGGCTTCCTTGATCGAGTAAGGGGAAAGCGCAGTCCTGCGCCTCCGGATCTCCATTGCGATTGCGGCGGATGCATGGATCGTAAATACAATTCCGGCGGTCAGCACATACAGGTACGGTACCTCTGTGAACAGAATCTCCGAGGGACCGTGATGGCCGTGGGCCGCGGTCAGGCCGCACATTAAAATAGACGCGGCTGCGAACAGCATGCAGTTGGCCGTAAACTGATATCGCCGTCCTGTCCGGTGAGCCGTCAGAATAAGCAGAAAAAGCTCCAGTATTATCGCGGCGAAGAGCAGCAGTATCGCATAGACACGCAGCACCGGGGATGCCTGGGTAAAGTAAATCATCCTGCAGGTCCTCCTTCCGGTCTGAAAAGGAGCGTGCAGCACTGCGGATCTTCCGTATTGACGGTTACGCGGTCTGAAGAAAAGGATTGGTAATTCGCATCTCCGGATATATCAACGCATACGGCGGCTCCCGTATCGGTATCGAGGACCCGAAGCAGCACGCTCTCAAGGCCCCCTGCGTAAGCCTCGATGACAGATTCGAAGAACGTAAAGATCTCAAGCGCGGTCTTCGGGCAGACCGGCTTTTTCAGATTCAGATAGAATCCGCCCCGTGCGCCGTAGAGTCGGAGAGCTCTGAAATAATCGTCGAAACACTGCTCCAGCTCCTGCCCGGAGATCGATCCGTACTGCTCCCCTGAAAAAATCAGATTGTTCTTCCGTTTGACCGAGGTCCCGACAACGACAAGACCGGCCAGCAGCCGGCGTCTGTCTTCATCATCGCCGGAATTCAAATAGGCCTCGAGTATTCTGCCGGATAAAGCAAGCTGATCCGCGCTCATCTGACGCATCTGATCGTAGAGCCTGTTTTTTTCGCGAAGCGCATGGACTGCGCGTTCTTTTCTGTAGTTCGCTTCTGAAACGAGGTTATCGTTCTCCAGCGTCTCTTTATGCTCGCTGAGTCTTTCGAGGATATCCAGCAGCTCGGAGATATCCTCTTCCCAGAGAACGCGCCCGCCCCGAACGGGAGCCGATGACAGCCGCATTCCGTCGTCGAATATGACAGGGGCCTCTTTCGCGGCGTTTATCGTCTCCTCCGACAGCGGTCTTGCATCGGCTGAAGCAAGATACAAACGATTATCTGGATCGACGATCCGGGCGCGCAGCTTCGAGGTTCGGAACATTTCCTTATAATAGCGGTTGGACGGGATCATCCCGCTGCGCATGCAGGCGTCGACGATGCTCACCGTAAGCAGACAGAACACGACGGTCATATCCGTCGATATATGCCAGTGAAAGGTCGTTTCACAGATGTAAAAGACGGCGTAAGCCAGGCCGAAGATCAGCGAAACAAAGGGCGCGGCTATTCGTCTGGTTCTGCCGGGAATCCGGCTTTTACGTCCGAGGATGATCAGAAACGCGATGAGCTGGAGGATGATCCAGCTGATGATGACAAAATACGCCGGCCCGTAGGAATAGCTGCCGTTCCCGCCGTGAGTCAGTATTCCGCCGGAAAATGCAAAGACCTTCTGATGCAGATCGTTGGTCAGAACGATGCTTATCATGACGAGCGCGGGAAGGAACAGCAGCTTCATCTGCCGGGGTACGACGTAATCTTCCGGTCTTCCCATACATTCTGCGGCGCAGATCGCCAGAGGCGGAATGAGGAGCATCGGGAAGTAGAAGCAGTACCAGCAGTACCGAACGACGGTATCCATGCCGTCAAAAAGAAAATATTTGCAGGTTCGTACGCACAGCCAGAAGATCAGAAGCCCGGCGATCGTCAGCAGACAGCGCCTGGCCGATTTCTGAAGGATGCGCCGGCTGATGGAAACCGACCACGCGAAGGTCATCCCGATGTAGATGAGACTGCGGATCAGAGACGCCGCGAGAGATACGATTCCCGATGTGCGGAACGAAAACTGCCTGAGAAACACGGCGAAAGCGACAAGGAGAGCCGCGGCAGCAAGATCGCGCATGTCCCTGCTATTCAGTTTTTCCATAAAGCGTCACCGTCCTTCCGGTCAATTGTTTCAGAGCTGTCAGGGTTGTCGGATGGCTGTATAAAAATGCTGGATCGATCATTCAAAAGAAGAAGAGTAAAAACTTGTTGCGGCAGATAAATAAACCACCTGTCTATTCTTTAATTATATTCGGAAAAGCAGGTGTGTCAAAATATAGTTAAATTATTGAGGAGGGATGATCATTCTGGATCATAAGCAAGTTATCTGATTTGTCTTAGATGTAAATGAGAGATTATTAATTGAGTCCGAAAGAAACATTTCCACTTTGAGTTTGTTCCTCACATATAACCTGATATATTACAAGAGAATTTTATAGCTTTTATTAGATTAAAATAAACCTAAAATTAAATTGATTTACCTGTTTGATTTCGGTATAATAGGCGGGTCATGACAATCAGATGAAACGTTAATACCCTTCAATTTAGTAATAACTTTAATCAAGTGAGGTAGACAAATGGATAATACATCTTTTAAAACTGACCTTCCTGATCATCTTTCTAATGAGAGTCAGGACTCAAAAGCAACTGAAACGACAATCGTAAAAGAAGTAAAAGAGGAACCGAAAGCCGTTCCGCCAGAACACATAGCAATCACGAAAACTATACCAGCACATAGTGAAACAAAAAAAACTGATCACAAAAATATCTTCTTATTCATTATGGCGGCGGTCGTTTTAATTCTCTGTATATTGGCTTCAAATACTATTGGAACTTACGCGGAAGAAATGGCCTATATTCGCTCTGTCGGCGGAACTTCTATTAACGAAGCCTACTTTCAGGCTCACGGTCATATTTATGAAGGAGTTTCACAGCTTATTATAGCTATCGGTTTATTCATGTCCAGCATTCTCGTCTGGATGGGAATCAAAAACTGATCTGCATCGGTCCTTATTAAAAATGGATAATCTCGAAATCAAAACTCAATCTGAGGAATCCGGCAGCACTGCGGAATATGAATCAGAATCCCCTAATATAGATGCTTCGAAGAAGAAACGGTCAATTTTAGGGATTGGAATCCTGCTGATTTCTGTTTTAATTCTGCTGTTTCTGATGACGGCAGGATCGTCGAAAATTATAAATTCGAAGAAACTGAATTCTTACAGCTCTTCTGTTTATTCCAATAAACTGGTATTCGAGACACTGCTTCTTGGAGAAACACTAGAAGAAACAGATTATGATACCTGGACTAGAATAGTTAAGTCAGTTACTCAAGTACATTCTGGAGTATGGCAGGAATACCCTGAAGATCAGATGATCGGAATTACCGATGGAGAAATGACAATATTCATTTCGTTTGATAATTACGATAACCAGTTAAGCCGTATCAGCATCAGTTCAAATAGTACCGATAAAGACGTAGCTAATACTTATGCAGTCATACTAATAGATTCTGCGAATAACTACAGCTTTCAGGGAATGCAGTTCGACAATAAGTCTAATCTCGTGAAGGAACAGCAGTTCGAAGATGAAGGTCAGTTCACTCAATTCGTAAACTACCTGACAGATCCAATTTAGACAAAAGGCAGAAAGTCGTGGAGGCTTCCTGCTTTTTCTTATTGCTGTAAATTTTCTTACTTTTAAACGAATCCTATAACGAAACTG
>CALMRA010000145.1 GCA_937872065.1 uncultured Eubacteriaceae bacterium
CTATGTCGGTTTCCCGATGACCTTTAACGCGCTCAATGCCACAAACAGCGCCGTTGCGGAATACCGCAAATACAACGAATAGACGACTGGCAGCCCAATGGAGGAATAAAACCCGTAATGCAAAAAGACCCGGCCATTTCTGACCGGGTCTTTTCTGCTTATGCATTTTGTGAAAATTCATCTTTAAACTGATCGAAAAGCATATCATGAAGCTTTTTCTTCATTCTCTCCTTCTCTGACATACTCTTCGCATTCTTCGAGCAGCTCTTCGTAATCCTCGGGCATTTCGATATAATCGTCCGGCGCATCCGGATCTTCCGCCGCAGCTCCCTGCTTCCGTTCGGCACGTTTCTGCTTTCGTTCCCGGTGCTGAACTTTCCAGTCATCGATCACTTCCTGAGCGATTTCTTCTCTGGAAATTATTTCCGTGTCCTCAAAGACCGTATTCGCGCAGACCCACTGCTTCATACGAAGAGAAACCACATGGTGGTACAGTCCGAACGTTACGATGCACAGCGCCCACCATGCGACCCAGTGCTGCGCCAGCTCCTTCGGGTCTCCGATAAACTTAAGTCTCCTGCCGCAGATGCTCTGATGCTCGCACTGGGCCCGATAGGTCATGCACATCGCCCAGGGATATGCCAGTCCGAGGGAAAACACTTTGATCAGAAAGCTCTTCCATTTGATGATCGTTGAACCCTTCAGGGAACCGTCATAAAAGGACTGATATCCGCGTTTATGCACGTAGATTGACGATACTCTCTTTGCTTTCATACAGAACCTCGTCCCACGGAATTATGCCGCCTGGGCCGGGAAGAAGAAACTGACGAAAGAGACAATGTCCGAAGCGGATTTGTTTTCTTCAATCATATTCTTCGTCGCGACCGGATCGTCGGTAATAATATTATCGACCTGATCCATGATCATCTCGTCGACATTTTCTTCATTGTTAACAGTCCATGCAAACAGCCTGCTGCCCGCCGCGTGGACTTCCCTGACCGTATCCTCCGTGATGAACGAAGATTCCAGACTGTAGTCATCAACGCCGTCAATCTTCGTAAAGTCTCCGAGAGCCACCGTCATGATATACAGCGTTCTATATTCGGGATCGATCTTCTTGGCTGCCTGAATCGCCGGCAGCTGCAACGAAGCGATAACGCAGCTGTCCGGACTGATATTATTGTCCTGAAGAACCTTGATAACGTTGGCTTCGAAATTTTCTTCATTCCCGGTGGGCTTGAGTTCAATATTCATTTTGATCTTGCCCTTGCAGAGTCTGCACACTTCGTCAAAGGTCGCGACTCTCAGGTAGCTGTAATCCGACGAGAACCATGATCCGACATCGTACTGCTCGAGCTCGTCGTAGGTCAGATCGTAGATCTGCTTGTCGACGCCGGCGATCCTGTTCAGATCGGAATCGTGGGTAACGACAACCACTCCGTCTTTCGTCTGGTGGACATCGAGCTCGATCCAGTCGGCGCCGTCTTCGATCGCTTTCTCAAACGCCGGAATGCTGTTTTCCGGCGCGGAAGCACTGTCGCCGCGGTGGGCGGAGACCTCCGGTACGGTCGTTATATCCGTCTGAAGCGAGTAGCTGCCTTCTTCCATCATATAAAAGCCCGCGACATTGACGACAACGATCACGCCGATCACGCCCCATGCAGCCGTTCTTGCCCAGGTCTTCTTAAATCCGATATCCTTAGGCGGTTCGAAGTCCGGTATCTTTTCGCCCTTTTCTTCTTTAAATGTATAGTACAGATCCGACAGGTGAACGAAGACCAGCGGAACGGAAAACATCGTGTACAGCGTGGACATCGTAATGCCGATCAGATAGACGGCGTTGACTGAAAGAGAATACGCGTCGGCGCCGGCCACCATCTTGATGATCAGCACGGCGACTGCCGAAACGATCGCCGATATGACATACAGCAGCACACCCAGCGTCAGTTCCCAGAGGATAACGTCAAAAAAGATATGGACGTGATGTCCTTTAGTCAGACGGGCGCTTTCTCTGCAGGCCGTTTTGAAATCGTCCGATTCGAAAACAAAGGAATGGTAGCAGATGGCCCATTTCAGAGCCAGAACGACGAGATAAACCGCAAGTATTGTCGCTCCTATGCTCAGAATTGTATTGTTCTTGATAAAATCGGTGATAAATTCGGGAATCTCGATGGATCCGGCGTAGCCCGCGACGGCGACGAAACCTGTGAGCGGAATGATCAGGACCGTGTAGAGGACCATGAACCAGTTCTTTTTCGAAAAGACTCTGCGGGCTTCGACGAAGCCTCCGGCGAACATCTGAGCTACCCTGATGTCTTCGTCCTTATGGCTGGCATGGATTGCCTGAATGACCGCGAGGATGTTGAGCAGTGAAATAAGCGCCATCATAAAAATGATTACGATAATCAGGAGAATTGTCGTCGGATGGAGCAGATAGGACATGACGTTGCTGTTCGCGATATAGCCTAGTCCGGACAGCTTGATGGACCAGTTAAACAGCGCCAGCAGAATGGGAGTGCAGATTCCGGCTGTGATAAGCGAGAACAGGATCTCAAATCCGATAATTGATTTAATATTTCTTTTTAATAATTGAAAGTTTTCTTTATACATGGGTATAGGTATATAAGTGAATGACTGCACAACGATATAAAAGAGCAGACAAAATTCTCAGAATATCGCTTGACCGGTGATGCTTCTTCGTGATCAACATGAATGATTGAGATTATTCCGGTTCTGCTCCTCTCCATTGGTCCAAATACTTTCAGCGGCGCTGCTGTATTCGTTTAAAAAACAGCTGCCTGCAGACTTTGAACAGATTAGCGCCGGCTCTTTTCCGGGTCCTGAAGCCGGCCTCAAATCTGTTATATTTATGTAACTCTTAATTTCATTATACGTCTCTTTGCTGCGTTTCGATGACCGAATCGGTTTTGTTTTCGAAAATAATACGACAGAACGTCTTTTTAATACAAAAAAACCGCTTTTCAGCAAAAAGCGGCGTTCATTTACTTAATATTTATTATCGCTTAAGTGTTCTGAGAAACTGTTTACGCTCTTCAGAGATCCGATAGCTTTCGATGGCCTTCCGGATGGTCTTATTGTGGGTCCATTCTTCGATCCGACCGTTTTCTAAATATGGTACGACCGATTCGTACTGCTTCGCGAGCGCAGTGGCGAAATACCAGGCCGCCATCATCCGGACGTAGTAGTCATCAGATGCGACAGAAGCGGCAAGATCAAGATCCTCAGACTCGAACCTGTCGTCAAGACAGTATTTCATCAGCATTCCCAGACCGAAGCGTACCGTATATGGATGACCGGAGGACGTCCATCGCCTGACCTCCGCTTTAAGCCGAGGGATATCCGTCGTAAATACCTTCGGTGAAAAGGTATCGCATACCGCCCAGTTGTCGACATAGGGCAGAAACGTGTCGACCGCCCTGACCGTCCCGTCAAAATCGCGGTTCATTGAAATAATCTGAGCGTGAATCATATTCTCTTCATAATAAGTATGGGGCAGCCGGCTGACAAACGCATCCGCGCCGCCCGACCTGTGAAGATCCTTTGCGATCTTTCTCAATACCGGGACCCGTACGCCGATCATCGTATCCTTGTCGATATTCGGGACGAGCCCGGCCTGAAAATCCCGGTATTTCAGATCCTGAGACTCGAACAGGCAGGCACGCAGATCGAATTTAGTGTCAGCTTTCTTCATTATCTTCCTCCCAGAACAGATCGTCGAGGGTCTTTCCCAGCACCCTGCAGATCGAAATACATAAATTTAGAGTCGGGTTATACCTGCCGGACTCGATCAGGCTGATGGTCTGACGCGTCACGTCCACACGCTCCGCAAGCTGTGCCTGGTTCATATCGTTCTCCAGGCGGGCCATCTTGAGTTTTTTGTTCTTCATGATCTCTCCTGTTTCTATAATACATCATTTCGGACAATTTGCAATATTTATCTTACATTTAGCAATCTATTTTATTCTTTTGATTGGAACCCTGCTCGGGATTATAATGTATGCAGCAATGACGAAAACATGGATCCGCAGGAGCAGCCTCGTGTGAACACACCGGGTTTTATCACAGAATTAATATAGAAAGGGACAGCATGAATATAAACTG
>CALMRA010000146.1 GCA_937872065.1 uncultured Eubacteriaceae bacterium
CGAAAAGGTACTTTGTCTGTGATTCAGGAAATAGAAGCGGAAAAACTTAAAGGAGACATTCGAGAAAGCGCTCGTATTGAAGCGGTTCGAAGGATGACGAAAGATATAAATCTTCCCGAAGCTTCTTTAATTAACACACTGTTAACAATTTTCGGCGAACAGAAAAATCTGGCAAATTTCAAGCATACAGCTGAAGTTCGTTACGATAAATCCGGTTTAGAGAAGAAGAATAAAGGGGCGCTCTTCACTAATGTGATATTGAGTAATCCATACGAAAATGCAGATTACGATAATGAAACTGTGTGTGATTTGATAAGCTCAGATGAAGTTTATAAAGTCTGGATGGGAACGATGCTTGAGCAAATGAAATATCACTGCAGAAAGGAGAAGGTAAATGCCAGAGAAAATAGTTAGTAAAGCCTTGTATTACATTCCGGTACGATTAAGCTCGCCGCTATGCATATCGAACGGTAGTTCGAATGTAACAGATACGGATGTTTTACGAGATCGTAACGGAATCCCGTTTGTTCCCGGTTCATCTCTGGCAGGCGCTTTTCGATCTTACTGCAAAGATATATATCCGGAAATAGACGAAAAACTGTTCAGCGATAAAAGACTTAGCCCGCTTTGTATTTCCGATCTGACGTTTGACGAAAGGACAGTCACGACGTCAATACGCGATGGTGTACAGCTCGAAGACAGAATCGCAAAAGACGGTTCCAAGTATGATTATGAAGTAATCGACGCCGGTGCCAGAGGCGCTTTCAGGCTTGAACTGACACGAAGAGAAAATGACCGTTATGACGAATTCATCGAGAAACTTCTCGCAGGTGTGAACAACGGTGATATCAGCTTTGGCTACAAGAAGAATCGAGGCCTTGGGCAATTCCGTCTGGAAAATATTGGTGTGAAATTTTTCGATTTTGAAAAAGGGAAAAATACAGTTGCTGCATGGCTGGATTTTAATCAGGATAACAGTTCAGAATACGAGTCATTAGAACTAAAAGAAACTTCTGATCCTGAAAAACTGCGTTATATCACAATACGCGAGCCTCTCGCTCTTCCGGGAGGCGTCTGTATCCGCAGGTATTCAGCACAACTCGGCGAAGCAGACTATTCACAGCTGACAATCAGGTCCAAAAGTGGAAAAGAAGAAGCTGTTGTGCCAGGTTCAAGCTGGAGCGGCGCATTTCGCAGCGGGGCCTCTCGTATATTGAAGCAGCTGTATAAAGAGTTAAAACCCGAATGGACGTATAAAAAAATTATTGAAGCAGCTGATAATATAATTCAGGAAGCTTTCGGAGATGTGAAAACGGGTCAATCAAAGATTCGAATCAGTGAAAGTGTAATCAAAGGGGCAGAGCCTAAGATCAGGACAAGATTGAAGGTCGACCGGTTTACAGGTTCGGGAGTTGAAGGAGCTTTGTTTACAGAACGATCATTTTACGGCGGGAAAACACAGCTTGAAATAAAAATTGCTAATGAAAACAAATGGATGGTCGGTTTGATTATTCTGGTACTCAAGGATTTGGAACTTGGTTATCTGCCGGTCGGCGGTGGCGCATCTATCGGCCGCGGTTTCTTCCAGCCATCAGGTGAAAGAACTATAGACAGCGGTATTAGAGAGAGCGAATACAGACTGGCGCTGCTTCAGAAAATTAAGGACGATATCAAGGATGAACACTGAGGATCGAAAATTATTGCTGGAGAAGGCTCCCGAACAAGGCTGGATATTAATCTACAGCCGGCAGGGAGTATCCTTTTGCAGATATCAAAATAAAGCTGATGCAGAAACTCAGCTGATGGAGGAACAGATGCTCGAAGCTCATTTATTCGATGAAACAAAGGAAGCCCGGGCGATTATCAGCAGAAATACGAGCGAGATT
>CALMRA010000147.1 GCA_937872065.1 uncultured Eubacteriaceae bacterium
CCATTCGCTTACAGGACGGGACGGCAGCTTATCAAAAAAATCTTCATCGCATCGGTACTCCTGTAGAAAAGCAGATTTCTCCGGAGCGTAGCTGCAGCCCAGATTCAGGAAAATATTAAAGCCCGAATTTAGATGTGTACTGAAATAGAGATCCTGCGGGTCTTTTTCAAGATGAGAGAGCAGCTCATAGACTCCGGCAGCCATCGAACGAATCGCGATGTTCAAATTTTGAATATCGTGGGCCAATTTATCTGATTTATCCATTTGCAGTTCCTTAGAAAATTAAAACATCTCCGGTAAGGAAACGTTAAACTTGTTTTATTGTTTCCTGTTTGGTGAAATATAACTATGGCTTAAATGCTATATCAACCGTATTAGAATTTCAAGTTTTTAAAATTAATTGAAAATATATTTAACTAGTGATTATATGACGATTCGGGATATTTTGATTGGATTTCGTCGATTATATGCAATTTTTGAATAAATTTACACACAAAAAATCCTCCTATCTATATCAGAAAGAAGGATCAAGATATTTTTTATTTTAACAGCTTTAAATCAGAAACTTCCGAAAGCTTCTTCATTTTCTTTGTAGTGGTTCCCGCAGGGGAAAGAACACAGTTACCGGTACTCGGAACCGTAGGTCTGTCCGTAATAAGAGCCGTAACTGCCGCTTTTTTCTGTTCGGCTTTGTTCAGAATTACTCCGAGAATATTGCAGTCCGCCTTTTCAAGCTGATCTTTTACCACCTTGACAAACTTGAAGCTTGTGGCGCCTTCTTCAACGACGATCGCCGCCGAACCGGCGGTTTTTGCCGCGACTGCCGCATCGATAACCGAACCCTTCTCTGCGTCGGACTCTTACTGTATTCAAAATTTCCCCTCTTTCGCCTTATGGAACGCGTCCTTGGAGATCTTCTTCTGACGCCTCTTTTCATCCTTCGAGTTCTCCGTGGCCGGCAGCACGGCAAGCGTCGTCAGGCCCAGCTTCTGTTCCACATCATCCGGCGACTTGAGCGTATCGTCATACATGAACTGAATGACATAGAAAACACAGGCAATGACGATACCGATCAGAAATCCGAGGAGCGTGTTCTTCATAACGTTTGGAGTCGCCGGAGTTGTCGGCAGGCTCGCGTCTTCGACTGTATTGACCGAGTCCGCATTCATTACGGCAGTAAGCTGCTGGCTCACCTGATCACGCAGTACGTTCGCGATATCCCGCGCAGTTACCGGGTTCGGATTCAGCACGTTAATCGTAAGAATTCGAGTATCCGAAGGCGCTTCGGCAGTGATCGAATCCGACAGTTCTGTTGTCGTCATATCGAGATTAAGCGTTGCGATGACGGTTTCGAGCACCGGCCTGGATTTAACAAGCTGAATATAGTCTTTGGTAAGCTGTGATCCGGCAGTCAGATCCGAATTTGTAATATCTCCCGACGTTGTCGAAGAGGTCTTCGGCATGACGTATACCTTCGTCGTCGACTGATACTCCGGTGTAACAAAAAATCTGGTATAAATAAAAACACAGGCTCCCAGAATAATACCTGCGGCGAGTATAACCCAGATATGTCTTCGGAGAACGAAAAAAACTTCCCGAAGATCTATCGTGTTTTCTTCAGGTTCGCTATACCTGTGCTCCGTCTGATTCTCCATAAATTCCTTCCATTCTAGTAATTCATTGTGCCGCTATTAATACAAAACCGCTACTGTTTATTATATATGAGCTTTAAAGGAATAGACAGCCTGTTTATAGTGAATTAGTGTATAAAAGATCCTTCTCTCTGGATAAGAAAGAAGGATCAGAAATTTTTATTTCACAATATCTTTTGTAATCGGACCGTTTACGAGTTTACCGCCTTTTATATCCAGATCCGGATATTCGGCTTGAAGTTCACTGACGGCTCGTCCGATATCGCTGCTGCCGGATGTCGCGAACAGATAGATTTCTTTGCCGCCCAGATCGTTTGCTTCTATGAAGCTGTTGACGATATGAGGCGCCGTATACCACCAGATCGGAATCCGATATAGACGAAACATCTACTCAAATATCTCTTCCCTCGTCCAGTCTTCCGGTATCCTGAGCCTGATCACGTCCTCGACGATCTCCTTTTCATACTGATCGAAGGTTTTTCCTGAAACACCGATCTTCACGGCAGCCTGCGGGGATAATCCTCTCCTGATCGTTCTGAGCGCCGCGAGGATCCCCCGCAGATCCACCGACTTTGTCGAGATCTCGGAATGCTCCGCTTTTTCCTGCAGATCCAGGAAAAGCCCCGCAAACTGTTCGAGGGCTTTGTCTTTCGCGTCCGGAAAGTCGTCGTGAAGGATCTTCATCAGAATATCCGTTCCGATGGGCGGAATATCTACCACCATAAACCGCGAGACCAGCGCTTCGTTAAGCTCCCTCGTTCCCGCGTAGTCATAATTCATCGTGCCGATAAAGCGGGTGAGCGGATCCAGACTGATCTTCTCATAGCCCGGAACGTCGATAATCTTCCGGTAGTCGAGGGCGGAGTGGAGAACCACCAGCGCGTCGTTCTTCGCCATATTGATCTCATCGAAGACCCCGAAGCCTCCGTGAACCGCGCATTCGTATACGGATCCTCTGCGCAGCTTTACCTCATTGTCGATAAAAGTGTCCGTGCCGATCAGCGTCGAGCTGTCCGTATTGACATGGAACGACGCGTTCCACTGAGGCCTTCCGAACAGGGCGCACAGGTCATCCGCCAGCACATTTTTACCGGACGCTTTCGGTCCGGAAAGCAGAATGTTCTCCCCTTCGAGGATCGCCGCAATACACATCTCCCAGATCTCTTTTCCGTAAAACACCCCTGCAGGCTTCGGAATTCGATCGATAAGCACCGGATCGGTCTCTTTTCTCCCCCAGTTCAGTGCGTCACGTATCAGCCCCGCGCTCACCTGCTGCTCTTTCAGTTTATTTTCGATATAGCTGCTGTCAGTCATGCAATCTCTCCGTTCATTCCGCGATCAGTTTTCCAATATAACTTGCCGCAAGCTCCGGAAACCGCCGAATGTCCCGGATATAAAAAAAATCGCTTCCGTATATAGTCTTTTCAGCCGGCAGCTCTTTTTCTCTGCCGGTAAAGACCCCAAGCACCTTGATGCCCAGACGTCTTGCCTGTCGTATCTCCGCAGCCGTATCCTGTACGGCAGCCTTGCCCTGGTACGTCCGGTTGCCTTCAGACAGCAGTCCCGTTCCGATCTGGATATCGTTGGGCCGTCCGTCGCTGAGTACAATCAGGATCTTATTCTCTTCAGGACGCTCCCGCAGTCCGTTCACTGCCGCCCTTATCGCCAGCCCGTCCCGGTTATTCCCCGCACAGCTGTATTCGAAAAGGTTTTCGTTCGCGCCGGTGGGATCGTCATAATCGCGGAAGCGTTTGAATATCAGGTAATTCAGAAAGCTTGAGAAACCGCTGACCCGAACCGGCAGCCCCACCTGTGTCAGCGCCTCGGTCAGAATCAGCGCCTGTACCGCGATCTTCTGCTGCTTCCGGCTCTGAGACCCGCTGGAATCGATGAGGATATCGATGACG